>NZ_SJPU01000035.1 GCF_007860105.1 Allorhodopirellula heiligendammensis | reverse complement strand
ATGTGCCGTACCGAAGGAAGACCACTTGCTGCTCATTGAAGCCTCCAGGCAAGTGCTCGCCGAAACACGTCGCCAGTCTGAATCAAGTGGCTGGAACCGTGCAAGGATAACTGAGGGGACGCCGCCATCATGAATCATGTTGGCCCACCAGGACCAAGAGCGTTCACACCTCGAATAGTCGTTTAATCCAGCTCCTTACCCGTTCGTGTCAGAAGCCGTTGATGCATCCGTGATCGACATCAACCGAGATGGAAACCGGTGCCATTCACCTGCGCCTTTTTTCGGTCGCCACTTACGGGCGAGCGACCGAAAAAAGCCTCCGGCGAACGGCACCTCACCTCCACCAGCGGAAAAAAAATGAAGTAAGACAAAAAAGCAACCCAACACCACTTGTCAAACCTTGGACTTCATAGTCGGCAGCGGTAACGGGGCCGCCGCCAAAGAATTGTGATTTCAAATTCCGCGTCATCGGCGGCTCCCGTTCACCGCATTGTTCTGCCAGCATCCCTTATCGTAGCTGCATTGAATCTGGCCCTCGGACCCGTATCCATTCGGATACATGGAAGCCTTCAGAAAGCAGTCGCTCTACAACCCTCGCGTTGATTTTTTCAGCTTCAGGAATACGCAACAATACACCGGTTACACCACTCTGCCATCGCTGCGGAACAATCTGCGCGTCAGGAACATCCCGCCTGAATGCAGAGACGACGAACACCTGCCAGTCTTGGCCGGGTAGCCGGTAAGTTCCTTCGAGGAATTCCATGTCCTCGTCGAGTACCAAATCGTAGCTTATATCGGCACGCATCATCAAGGCATTAGCTCAGTGCTGAAGATTGCAAGTGAAAGTTGACAACCATAGGGTATGCCATCCTCACATTGATGCTCAAATGTCTTTTGAGCAATCCGTCCGCTACCGCAGTAGGTGTACGACACAAACTTCTTTGGCAGAAAGAATCCATGTAAGTCCAAGGTTTGACGGGTGGGAGCCATTCGTTAAAAAACTGGCGACTCAAACCCGTGATCTGGGCAGCTTGCGGCTGCCCGTCACATTCGCTCCACCCACCAAACACATGGA
>NZ_SJPU01000034.1 GCF_007860105.1 Allorhodopirellula heiligendammensis | reverse complement strand
TCCAACTCATTGAAGCGTTGCTCCCAGCGTTCACATTCCGGACATCCGTTCCCAGTGCTCATGGCGTAGAATTCTAACCGACATCGCCGAATCCGCGAATATCAGTTTTAAAACCGTGAACAGTTACCGAGATCGTAGCGTTCTATTTGGCTAATCTCGATGCGGTGAACAACTGGGATATCGTCGACACGACTGCCCCGAAAATTCTCGGGGCTTGGATGGTGGAGAATTCCGATGAGCGCCATGTGCTAGATCGTCTGGCTGGCAGCAATGTGCTGTGGGAGCGGCGTGTGGCGGTTTTGGCTACGTTCTCGCTAATCAAGCATGATGAGTTTGTGGAGATCATCGAACACGCCGAGCGTCTGATGGGTGACGGGCATGACTTGATGAACAAGGCGATCGGATGGATGCTTCGCGAAATGGGCAAACGCGATCAGCCCCGATTGGAAAAGTTCTTGAAGAAACACGCAAAAGTGATGCCGCGAACAATGCTGCGGTATTCGATCGAAAAATTGTCGAGTGAAGACCAAACGAAATTTTTGGAAATGAGATGGGAGAAGTTTGAAGTTTGAAAGTAAAAACGGGGAAAGTGGACTATTTGGCACGGATCTTCACGGATGAAGAATGATTGCAGAAAATCTGTGTTTGATCCGCGCGTATCCATGGCTGAGAATTGTGGTATTTCTCTGAAAAGTATTGTTGGCAAGACCGAAGCGATCGTGCGTGACCGTATGGGCGGGCAGGCGGCAGGTCACGGCATGGATCACGTCCTTCGAGTGCTGGCGTCGGCTCGGGCGATTCAGGCTGAGGCCGGTGGTGACTTGGAGATCATCGAGTTAGCCGCGTTGCTGCATGACGTTGGCGATGCCAAGCTTCATGATGGCGTTGAACGGAGTGCCGAGTTCGCTCGGGAGATTCTCGGCAGTCTGGGTGCGAGTGACGAATTGATCGCACATGTTGCACACATCGTCGACAACATTTCCTTTCGCAAAACGGAATCAGCCGAGCCTCTGTCGCTTGAAGGTCAAGTCGTTCAGGATGCCGATCGGCTGGACGCTCTGGGAGCGATCGGGATTGTGCGGACGATTGAGTACGGGGCAGCGTTTGGGCAGCCGTTCTACTCCTCCTATGGCGATACGAAAACAGACGTTGGGCACTTTCACGAAAAGCTATTCAAGCTGAAGTCGCTGATGAATACGGACGCCGGTCGGCGAATGGCGAAAGATCGCGAGGCGTTTAAGCGGTCGTTCTTGGATCAGTTTCTTCGCGAATGCAGTTAGGCAATAACTCTTCGCATCTTGAAGTTTTTCATTAAGACGCCGCGGCACTCGACAAGTTGTTGTTTGATCGTAAGCGTTCGGCGGGAGGATGAAAATGGGCGTCGGTAGGTTGGCGGTTTTTCTTGAACCCAGGAGGTCAACATGTTGCCGTCTCGTCGTCAGGTTTGGGCTGAGCGATTCAGTCGCTATCAAGCT
>NZ_SJPU01000033.1 GCF_007860105.1 Allorhodopirellula heiligendammensis | reverse complement strand
CACTTACGGGCGAGCGACCGAAAAAAGCCTCCGGCAAACGGCACCTCACCTCCACCAGCGGAAAAACAATGAAGTAAGACAAAAAACAACCCAACACCACTTGTCAAACCTTGGACTTCATAGTCGGTACCGATCAGCCGGCGGCGACGGTTGATCATCCACTTCAAAACGCCCGACTTCGCCGCTCGGTTGCATCGGATGGTTCGCCGAATTCGTGTTCACGGACGCGGATCGGAATACCGCCGAACAAAGTATAGCGTCTTGGTCTTCGAATCGTGGTAGCAGGTCAATCGATCGTTTCGATATCCAACCCCATCTACGGAAATGTTCGCATCCGGCAGGTACGGTGAGATGTAGCCACCGGTGATGTCTTCACTCAGGGAATGATGTGCGACAAGGTCATTTATAAATTCGCGGTCGGCAATACACGCCCCCACCGTAGTGATGCCATCATTGAAGGAATCGGTCTCTCGGAGCCGAATAATTTTGACGTCTGTCGGTATCTCGACATCAAGTGCCCATTCGAGCCGTGCGAGCGGAGTCGATTGAGAGTAGGCAAACCACATCAGGGCCCCAAATAGGACGCACATGGCCAACCAGGCGATGGCACGTCGACCCCGCCGAGCAACCATTGAAAACGGCATTGTCGAAAGCATCGCAATTGGCACAAGCATTGGGAGCCCCAACACAAACCAGCCCGCAGTTTTTCGTCCATCCCCTGCTAAAGCAGTGCTGAAGTCCATGGAGGACATTCCGATCCACGCCCACCCAAGGAATGCGGTAATGCCGACTGCAGTGATGGAAATTGGATGAAAGCGTTTCAATGCGTGCGGATGCCCACGGATTCAGGTCGGCGAACGTCAGACATCACGGGGGACGGAGAGTTGACTATCCATCTTAGCAAGAGCTGCAAGCCGTCCTTCGGTGCATGTGTACGCCCGACATGGGCGTGAACTTGTGGGGTGCCGCTTCCTTCGGGAAGCCAGTCCCCTGTACGAAAACGGAACTTGAACGAAGGACAGCATACCAAATGTAATCGATCAAGAAGAAGTACTAGGCGAAGGCAACTGCGGCGAGGTGACGAACAGAAACGTCGTGGAGGCAGGCGGATGTTGAGGCGAGTGGCCCCATGACCACGAAGCCGTTTTCCGACAACGTCCGTTTGTAGGCGACGCACTTGCGCAGCGAAAGTTCACGTCCCTTATTCGGGGAGATCTGTAAGCGTACCCGTGAGTAAGGCTTGACCTGAAAGGGGGGCGACCGGGGTGACCCGACTCGTGCGAGCAGAAGTCAGCAGAGGTCGTAGTACCGCACTTCTTCGCAGCCAGCGAAGACGGGAAGGACTGAACGTTTCTTGGAACTACGACGGTACTTTCAAGGATGGATTGGCTACTTTCATTACGGCCTACGCAAGACGCAGTTGCAGTATCTCGACAAATGGATTCGACGGCGCATCCGCGCTTGCTACTGGAAACAGTGGTACC
>NZ_SJPU01000032.1 GCF_007860105.1 Allorhodopirellula heiligendammensis | reverse complement strand
TAGCGACGGTGTTGTTTTTGGCAATAGCGCAGATCAAAAATCTTGAAGTTTTTGATTCCTTCGCCCATGCTGGTCAGGGGCCAGCCCCCGAACCCCCGAGATTTTTCAGGCATGGCGCCAGATGTTCAAATGATTTTACAATCTCTGGGCGCAGCATTATAATGCACCCGCTGGGTGAAACAGATCGAGGCTCTGCAGAGATGCAACCTCGTGAGGGATAACCCAGTCGCCGATGCCTCAATGATGTATCGAGCACGTGAGGCGATCAGAGTTGCTGTTTTACGACGGTGCTGTGGTCGCCTCTTTTATTTCGATAGGCTTACGTCTGCCTTCCGCCATGATTCTCCATTGCGAACCATGTCATTTAGGATTGTGACCAGCTTTCGCATCGATGCGGTTTGAGCCACCTTGGCTAATTTTCCACGTGAGCGCAAACCTGAGTAGAAGCGTTTAATCACCGGATTGTGTTGGGCTGCAGACATGGCTGCCATGTAAAGCACGCAGCGAACTTGCGAGCGGCCTCCTCGTGCACGGCGTTTCTTGTCCGACTTGCCACTTTGATTAATGATTGGCGCCACCCCGACGAGCTTTGCAATCTGTGCCCGGCTGAGAGTCCCCAGCTCTGGCAATTCTGCCAGAATGGTCGAAGCAGTAATGCTACCGACACCTGGTACGCTCAGAAGAATATTGACCTTCGGATCCGTCTTAGCTCGCTCGGTGAGCAACGCCTCCAGCTGCTCATCAATTGATTTTAGCTGCGTTTGCAGGTGTAGAATCGTGAGTTCGATCAATTCGCAAGCATAGCAATCATGTGTTTGCGCAAGACGGTTTCTCTCCGCATTGAGCAATCCTATGACTTGGCAACGCCGACGCACAAGCGCTTGGTGGCGTTTCTCTTCGGGGCACCTTTGCTGTGTCAAATGGATCTCGACATCCTCGCCAAAACGTCGAATCATTCGGGCATCAATGACGTCGCTCTTCTCCAAATAGCCATGGCCCTTTGCAAAGTCACGAACTTGGCGTGGATTAGCGATGCAAACGGGAATACCCGCTTCGTGCATCGCGTCGACAAGCACGTGCTCGTAGCCCCCAGTCGCTTCGCAGACAACCAGCGTGTTGCTGGGCGATTTAATCCTGGCGACCAGCTTCTTTGCGACGGCCGCAACCGTATTGGGCACCGCTTGGGCGATCTTTTGCTCGGAATCGTCGATGTCGAGCTCTTCAGAAGCTACATCGACACCGATCACGCGAGAATAATTAGTCTTCAAAGTTAGGTCCCATCCTAGTAAATACGATCTAGCCGCAGGCGGCCGATCTAGCGACGGTTCGGGTTCAAAACAAACTGCCGCGCGAGTCAAGCTATCCCACGGTGTCTAAGCGACCTAGGGGCAAATACGATCTACGCGGCAGTGCCTCGCAACGGCTGCAGGCTGCTGCGGGGCATCAACAGTCAACATCCTGATTCAAGATGGTTGAAACTGCCAACATGAGACATACTAGGG
>NZ_SJPU01000031.1 GCF_007860105.1 Allorhodopirellula heiligendammensis | reverse complement strand
CTTTTCGCATCCCAACGGTCATATGACTGCACCTTTTGTTGATACGATTGATGCTGGAGGCTTTTTCGATGACCTTTAACTCAACAATGCCGCTTGCCAGATCGTCTTTACATTTCCGGTACTCGACTGGCGTCACCAATCTTAGACAACTATCGTATTTTGACTCTAGCACCTAAATTGGCGTTCACTATACACCGCTCGTGCGATATAATGTTGAGTGAATAGATTTTGCACAACCGGGAACTTTAGAAGGTGTAGTCTACGTGGCATGGGAGAAACGCCAAAACGGTCGGAAGTACTTTTATCTTTGCCGACGCATGCCGGATGGCCGAGTTCATAAGCAGTACTTGGGCAACGGACTGCGGGCTGAGATGGAATCGCTGCGTTTGGAGTCGAAGGCTTTTCAGAAGCAAATTGACTCGCAGCTTCGACAAAGAATTGCTGAGCTCGAGTCGATGGCAGAGGATTACGCGAGCTCAACACTATTACTCTTGCAAGCCCACCTTTATACGACCGGATACCACAACCCAAAAAGCCGAGGATGGCGAAAGCGACGGAGCGTTCAGATGATTAAGTCTGCAGAGTGCGAGAATCAGGAGCAGGAAGACAGCGATCTGGAACCAGGTGAATTGGTTTCCGAGCAAGCGAATCTGGAGGAAGTGGTTCGCCGGTGTAGGAACGGTGATCGAGACGCGTTAGTCACGCTTCGCCGAGCGATGCAGGAAGATCCAAACCTCTTCAGCCAACTTGGTCACATCGCGGCTAAGGTTCAAACGGAATGGGTTCGAGCCCTCTCTGGCCATGATTTGTTCGAGCGAGAGTTGATATTCAAGAGGGCGCGTGAGCTTCGGCAAGGATTGATTGAAGAAGGCACCGGCAGCCATCTGGAGCGACTGATGGTCGACCATGTGGTTGCCACGCATCTTGAACAGGGCTTTCATGGCCTGATAGAGGCGAGGTGCATCGGTAAAGGAATTGAGTTGCCCAAGTTCGAGGTTGAAGCGTCACAGCGTGCTGCTCGCCGCCATGAGAAGGCTCTCGCGGCTTTGACCACGATCCGTGCTCTTGCGCCGCGAATGGAGTCGCACGTGGAATTGGTCAGTGAGGAACCCACTGAAGAAGCGGCTTGCGAGCAAACCACAGCGCATGCCCATGTCCATGCCCATGCTGAGACCAATCGTTTAACAGCAGTTTTCGATAGGACGCAACATCCGGTTCCATTGAACTGATCAAGCCGCGGGCAACCATTGCGGCACCTCGTCTTGAGTACGCTTGGCTACGCTTCGGCCTGCCTGCCAAGCGGCCTCAACACCTGGCGAATAGCCAATGAGATTTGAATTCGCGTCTCAACAGTCCCACCGAAACCGACCTAAATGAGTTCAGAGATGCGGACGCCTTCAGGATCGGCTTAACGGTCCGGAGTGCCTGGCAGTTGCATGATTACGGCACGACTATCCGCCGGGATGCACTGGCCAGAGAAGGATTTGGCGACAGCGGCTACGATCCCCTTTGCGGCGATTCTGTCGGCAGTCTGATCATCGAGAAGGCTCAAGAGTTGCTTCGCGGGGAGTTGGCAAAATGACCGCATACGAAGACGAGGAAGACCGACGCGACCACGAAGAGGATTAGCGGATTTGGCGCGAGCGAAAGCAATACCTTCAGTCGCGAGTCACGCCAGAAGACTTCGCATTCTTCCTTCACGAGCTCGAGCAGATCGAGGCAAGAGTCGTCGGCCGGGGACTCGGCGGCGATGACGACCAAGGTGAAGCAGACGCGTTCATTTTCGCGGCGATGCGGAACGTCTTCTACAGTGGGCACGTGGCAGGGTTCGACGCAACAAAACGTGATTGAGCGGTCCCAAGTCCAGGTCGGGGTTATGATCCGCAACGTCT
>NZ_SJPU01000030.1 GCF_007860105.1 Allorhodopirellula heiligendammensis | reverse complement strand
CCACGGCGAGCAAGAAAGCCAGTATCGCGTGACTGATGCTCCGACATCGGCGTAACGAATCGGCCTTGCTCGCCATTTTCATCTTCCGGTCACCAGGTCAACCTGTATCGGCTGCCTGATGCTTCGACATCGGCGTAACGAATCGGACCTGCTGACCCTTTATCTTCCCTTCACTCCTCGAAACTCTGTCGTCAACTCTCCCCCATCAATATCACACCGATCACCTCAGGAGCCCGCTGCCAGCCCACGACACGAACCACCAAGGAACAGACCTACCCTCCGTACTGAGCACCGACCCAAGTTGATGCGGACCGTTCGATCTAGGATCGATCCTTTGCAAAGGATCGCTAGAACTATCCGACACATCGCCCTAAAGAATGTGCCGTACCGAAGGAAGACCACTTGCTGCTCATTGAAGCCTCCAGGCAAGTGCTCGCCGAACCACGATCCAGTCCGAATCAAGTGGCTGGAACCGTGCAAGGATAACTGAGGGGACGCCGCCAGCACGAAGCGTGTTGGCCCATTAGGAATCAGAGCGTTCACACCTCGAATAGTCGTTTAATCCAGCTCCTTACTTGTTCGCGTCCTACGGCGTTGATGAATCCGTGATCGACATCAACCGAGATGGAAACCGGTGCCATTCACCTGCGCCTTTTTTCGGTCGCCACTTACGGGCGAGCGACCGAAAAAAGCCTCCGGCAAACGGCACCTCACCTCCACCAGCGGAAAAACAATGAAGTAAGACAAAAAACAACCCAACACCACTTGTCAAACCTTGGACTTCATAGTCGTCACCGATCAGCGGGCGGCGGCGAGAGATCCTCCACTGCGAGTTCGCTTGATTCCGCCGCTCCGTTGCATCGGATTGTTCCCCGCGGTTCTCGCTTGGGCAATCGGGTATAGATGCGACCGGAGTCTTTCTGACGCTGTTGTACATCGGCGATTATACGGTCAAGATCGAAATCCATTTCCGCACCTAGTCGGTGACGAATCGATTTGATTTCTTCGGTTGGGTCAAGAATCACTATAAGCCTCCAGCATCTGTTCGGGCGTGCAGATCGTAGCAGGTTCGTATCCGGCGTCGCGACAAACCGCATCAATCAAGTGTTGAGTCGATGGATTCATTATATGCTTGAAGTTCCACGTAGCCAAGAAATCAATCCCGTTAATGGCAGCAACGGCTATATGGGTCGCGTCCCGTGGTTCGGTGGCTGGCACCGCATGATTTGCAAGTAGTGAGGAGGCCAACGCACCAGTCTCAGTGTCAATTTCAAGTAGTTCAACGTTTTGGAGTATCTCGAGTCGCTCGTTGCCGGCATCGGAGTCACCGGCACCGCACTCGGCAAGCACCAAATTTGATGCGTACAAACAGTAACGGTCCTTCGCTGTGTCCCACCAGTGGCGAGTTACGATCTGTCGTGCGTTGACTACGGCGTCTGGATGAAGACGACCAGCGATGTGACCAACAACGGTTGTTTCAAGATAGACGCTGTACATGTCGGTATTCTATCGCGGATGACGTCGGATGTCAGCACGATCGGACCCAAGAGCAATCACGAAGCGTCGGGAAACACGTTGGTTCCGTTTGCCCGCAACGCAATCGTTTATTGCTTGGGCAAAAGAACACTGGCACACTGAGCTCCAACAGCATCTTCATCGCCCCCCGACCTACGGGGTGTCGTGTGCGATATAACCCGAAGTAGCCGACAACTACTGCATTGGATTGATAGGGACGTATTGCACAAGGCTTGTCTTTCCGTTGGTTTTCACGAACCGTCGGATCTTGAGTTTCGGGAGCGCCGACTGGAGTTCATCGAGCGCATGCTCACTAATCCCACGTCCAACAAGAAGGGAGCGAAGCTCGGTGAGTTCGTGAAGATTGGCAATGCCAGCGTCTGTGACCGACGGCGAACAGATGTCTAGATTCCGGAGCCTAGGCAGGTCTGCGAGCAAACTTAGGCCATCGTCCGTGACGTCGGATCGAAGGCTTAGGGTCGAAAACTCAGAAAACTGATTGATGTGTGGAATAAGCTCTGAGAGTCGCTCGTTGTTGAAATGTGGATCGCCAAACGTGCGCGTCCGATGGATGGAAATGCTGGCAACGTTTGTGAAGTAATCATCGTCTTGCACGATTTGCCGTAACCACTGCGGACCGTCAACGCTGATCCCGCATTTTCCGCCAGCATCCCGAATTGCGACATTGGCCGCTTTGATCTTGCGATATCGGTTGGCAGCAAAGCCGAATGCGACTGCGATCACTAACGTAGCAAGCAATATACTGCGCACCGAAAATCTCAGGAAACGTTTCATTCAGTTGGATGCAAAACGAGGATTTAATCAGTCGGGGAACGGCGGCGATATGCGGGCGGCGGCGAGCGACTCAACCACTGAGCCAACGGCGACCAACGCCGCTCCGTCATCATTGCATTGTTACGAGTCGTTTAGTGTAGCGTAGTACACGTGGG
>NZ_SJPU01000029.1 GCF_007860105.1 Allorhodopirellula heiligendammensis | reverse complement strand
TTCGTCGAACTACGCTTCAATTGTTGAATCGATGCAGAAAAATAGCAGCCTCATGCATGGAGCCGTCCAGTGAATTTCAGTCTTCGATCTAACGAAGGATCTTGCACTAAGTGTCTGTTTTGGGTCCTCCTATTGCTTATTTCGTGTTCACTCTTTTCTATCAACCTTTCCGGCCGCGCGCATGGACAGGATGCGGTAGAAACCGAAGCATTTGACAAAGCATTCAAGGGATTAAGCGATGGATCGGCAAAGGTTCGCGGCGCTGCGGCACGCAAGCTCGGGCAGTTGACACTCAATCCGGAAATTGCCGTTCCTGCGTTGACATTCGCGCTGAAAGACTCCGACATGCGAGTCCGTTCTAGCGCAGCTCAGTCCATTGGTAAGTTTGGTGGCGATGCGAAGTTTGCGGTATCTTTCCTCATCCAAGAAGTGGAGAAGATCAACCGCAGGCGTGATGCGGTTGGCGATAGCGCCGAGGCTAAAGCCGCCTACCGTGCTACCCATGGTGTGATTGGGGATGGTGTTAGATTTATGAGCAACGAAACACATTTTCTTTCCCACTGCATTAGCACGCTCGGCAAGATTGAGGCAGATCCAGACACCGTCGTGCCAGTCCTCATTCACGCACTGAAGGACGACGATGAAGCGGTAAGAGGAGCAGCGGCAGGTGCCTTGGGAGAATTTGGAGCCGACGCAAAGAACGCGATGATTCCGCTTATCGCAGCGCTGGGGGACGAAAGCCAGGCAGTTCGGCTTCGCGCAACGGAGGCCTTTTGGAACTTTGGGCCAGCGGCATCCGGGGCGGCTCCCGCCCTCACCAAGTGCTTGAATGATGAGGACGTTACGGTTCGGATACGAGCAGCGGTTGCACTCTACAAGGTTGCTCCCGAAGATCCAAACGAAGCCGCCGTACAAGTTCTAATGGATACCATGCGCAACCAAGACTGGCCATTCCGTGCCGACGCTGCCTACGCGTTTACCAAGATCGATGCAGAGAAGGTAACGCCAGACGCAGTTGACGCGCTGCGGGATTCCGAAACTGATGAACACGAGCAGGTCCGCCGTACGGCCACCCTGACGCTGAGACAGATTGGAGCCGCAAAAACTGCGGATGGCCCATCGAAGTAACCAGCCAAAAGCGTAGGATCAACCTCTACATTCCCTCCGCCCGTAGTGATTTGCACATACTCCGCACCGTTGTCATCCCGATCAACGAACCCGACTGCGACGAAAGCGAGCATCCTTTGACCCCCATACCACAATCCACCATCGACGAACCATGCGTTGGACCGAAGCACCGCGTGAGATGTTTACAAATGGAATCCGCATTGGCGGTGCTCGGTCAACGCCGCCGTTACGAGATGAAGCTGGTATGGAAGCCAAGTGTGCCCTGCGGGGCATCAACCAACGCCTGCCCTGCGGGGCATTGTCCGACGCCTGATCAATTGGTGACTGTGACGCAGTGCTCGTTGCAGATCGAGGACGCGGGCAAGCCGACGGGTACTACGCTACAATAAACGACTCGTAACAATGTAATGATGACGGAGCGGCGTAGCAGCCGTTGGCTCAGTGGTTGGGCCGCTCGACGCCGCCCGCATATCGCCGCCGTTCCCCGACTGAAATGCCTCAACTGCTCCAGGTTGTTCCTGTTCTTACAGGCATCGCTCTTTTGCTGGGCTGCAATCCCCAGTCCGATATGACACCTAAACAGATTGTCGAACAACCGAACAAGTTTCACTACTCGGAACGCGACTATAAAGTCGCTTCCGCCGGTATCGCTGCTTACGTCGGTGATCCACGTTGGCACGACCCAAAGACTGAAATCAACGGAAAGCAGATGCAATGGACCATGGGTATTGAGGCGTTGCCTGACCCTGAGGACGACCTCGGGCCGCCAAGCATCTCTTTTGACGGACTAGACATCGCAGTTGACGATTGGCGAGAAATCGAGGGGTTCTCGCAAAGCTGGGAGGACTGGAAGAATCCGCGGACTGGCGACCGATTTGCGATGACTTATCATTCAGGTCACGACTCTGTTAGTCGTTGCCGTATTGAAATTGTTGCTCGATACGGCAACCTTTTCCGCGTCGTCGCGGAGGGTGGCGAACCCTGGACTTCTCCGTTTACATTTGATGCCACGTTCACTTTTAATGGGGTTGGGATTATGGCCGATCCGAATGCAACAGAAGCGGATGTGAGACGTATCATTAAACGCGAGTTCCCAGAATCTTCGTTCGAGCTTTCTAGCTTGGATCGCGACACGGAATTCGTTCACGCAAAATTCGATCTTCCTGACCACGACGGCGGGTAACCATCGCATGCAACGGAGCCGGGCTTGCGAGATTTCTCAAATGGACGATCAACCTTCCCGGCCCGCTGATGCGTGCCGACTATGAAGTCCAAGGTTTGACAAGTGGTGTTGGGTTGTTTTTTGTCTTACTTCATTGTTTTTCCGCTGGTGGAGGTGAGGTGCCGTTTGCCGGAGGCTTTTTTCGGTCGCTCGCCCGTAAGTG
>NZ_SJPU01000028.1 GCF_007860105.1 Allorhodopirellula heiligendammensis | reverse complement strand
ACTACTGGACTACAACCTCAACTCGGATGCGTAGTAGAGGCAGAACAATCCAATGCACCCGAGCGGCGAAGTCGGGCGTTTCGAAAATGGCCAATCTCTCGTCGCCGCCGGGTGATTGGTGACGTTCTGCCACTAAGTCGAATCCTGTGACTGATCACGATCCGTTCAACGAACCTGAAACCGCCCACCCTCGCGCACGGGAACTGATGCGTGAGCCGTTGTTCTGGGACTGCGTTGACGAGGCCGCCCCGTTTGGGAGCGATGAGGGCAGCGATGCCTACTACGAATGGCGAAGTTGGCGATCCGAGAATCCGGATGCTCCTCTTACCGATTGCTTCGATTGGATTCTCGATGGCAATCTCAAGGGCTACAATGAAACTCTGGCATCTGACGCTCAGGTTGAGGCAGACTTGGCTAATCCTGACGATGCGTTGCTTGGCGAACAATTCGACATGTTCACATTGGATACGACGATCATCACAACTGGACTTGGACAATTGATGGACGAAGGAAAGATCGACACAGACGCAAAGCCGTTCATCCACGTGGCAATCAAACGCCAACGTAATTTTTCGGCGGGGCACTACGACTCAACGACGCTTGATGCCATTGCTCGCGTGGTCGACGAATCATAACATAGCCAAAATTGGCAGAACCATGAAATGCACACAAGCGGCGAAGTCGAGTTGGTTGAGGTGGTAAATCGCTCGTCGCCGCTGTGTGATTTCTACCGTTCCCCGATCGAAGATTGGAGTCGCCTGACTTTGTGAACGCACAACGACAACGTCAACCGTTTTGCGTTCGGCTGGCGATCGTTTCGGCTGCAACGGGAATCGTCGGCTGGCTTACATGGAGTTTCGGTTCGTCATTCGTCGAGCCAGGTACACATGCGAGGCTACACGATCTGCTGCCGGCGATTGGCTCGTCAATCATGTCCGTGTGTTCGTCGATGTTCATGCTGGTCGCAGTCGTCACGGTCATTGATTGCGTTCGCAATGAGACATTCAATCGGAAGCATGCAATCGTCCTTGTTGTAGCGGCTTGCATTACGCTCGCGGCGGGCGTCGATGGTGCATACCCACGCTGAACTGGATTCTGATATCATGAGCAACGGCCCGGCTGACCCAAAGACGGGGAACCATCGCGTGCACCCGAGTACGCGAGTCGGGCGGTTTCGAAGTTGACAATCTTTCGCGCGTACCGGGTGACGCGTGCCGTTACCCGACGAAAATGCACTCAGACGCTGGACCAACCCATGAGTGAAATAGACGAACGCCTTGCGCAGCAACTTGATGCTGCCCGACAAAAACTCAAGGCCGTCGGAAATGATGTTGGTCAGTTGCTAGAACCATATCGGACGTTGATTCTCGTGGAGTCGGCGCAAGGAGTCATAGATAATGGCGGTCTCATTTACTTTTTTGAAATGGACTGGCCTGGTTGTCCGCCGTACCGCATCTTCTCGGATGCTTACAGAAGAATCGGGTTAGACGAGGCTGCAGAGGACATTGATAACGCAGCCAAATCTTTTGGTTTTGAGTTCCCAGAACGATTCCGTGAACGGCGGCAAGAATTCATGGACAAACAATTTGGAACCGAAGATGATGACGGTGAGGAGATCGATGGGCTTTGGGAGGTCCAGTGGACCGACCGAATATGTGGCAATGACTCAGTATGGCAGTCGTTATCTCTATGGGCTAGCAAGAACGGAGCTGACGTCGGGTAACCAAGCGTTGAACGCGAGCGGGCGATCACGCCGATCTTGAAGTTATAGTCCAACGCGCCCGCCGCGTTAACGCCAACGTTATCCGACTGAAATTTGCTATGCCCAATTCACCCCTAGTCTAAATGTGATCGCCGTTCAACGCCTGTCGTCCGACTCTGTCCAGTGTGTGACCGTAATGGTTGGTGAGCTGCTGCACGAGATCATGCGCGTGATCGACTTGCCGGCGTTCGACTTTGAACACGATCCAACTGCTCGCCGCCTCTCAACATTTATCGCGGACGGCATTTACGACGGGTTCGTCGCTTTCGATGGCGAACAGGCGGTTGGTTTTGCGACCGTCTATCAGAGCCACTCACTGTACGGAAACGGGGCATACGGTACGATTCCCGAACTCTATGTTCGACCGGAACATCGATCGCGAGGAATTGGCAACCAACTGCTAACCACGTTGATCGCAAACGCTCGCGAGCGGGGATGGTCCATGCTCGAAGTAACAACTCCGCCACTTCCCGGCTTTGACCGCACGCTAGCATTTTACGAACGCTCTGGATTTGCGATTACCGGCGGTCGCAAGCTGAAAATACAACTTCAACCCATGGTGGGCGGGTAACCATCGCGTGAACCGGAGAACGCGAGCTGAGCGATTTGGCCGTTAGAAACTTTCCCGCGCGTTCCCGGTTACGCGTGCCGTTCTGCCATCAGACGAATCACGGAATGACAACATCTGAACCAACTCCAGAGATGGTCGCGTTTTACGAGCGTCGAACCGCGGAGCACATCGATCGCGTCCGTCGATGCTTGGCTGTGATGGCATCC
>NZ_SJPU01000027.1 GCF_007860105.1 Allorhodopirellula heiligendammensis | reverse complement strand
AGGATTTCAGCGGTTCGTGGTCCGACTCCGGGGATCGTTTGGACTCGCTTGATGCGTTCGTCATTCTTGCCGATCGCTTCGAGCTTCTTGACGACACCAGTGAGTTGCTCGGTCAGCGAATCGAGGATGGTCAGTTCGATGTCGAGTTCTCCTTTCCAAAGTTCGTCAGGTCCGCAGTCAGCCAGGGGTTTGCGAAACGAGTTGATGTGCTCGCGACCGGAGTACCAGGCTTTCTCGCCGGTTGCGATCTCGATCCCGTGGTTAACGAACCAAGCACGGATGGCGTTCTTGGTTTTGTTGATTCGTCCGTCGAGGGTCTTGCGGTATTTGACGAGCGATCGGAACTCACGATGTTCCAGCGTCGGTGTGTGAACGCCTTTGAGCTCACCCATGGCGGCCATCCGAGCGAGCTTGAGAGCGTCGTCCCGATCGGTTTTGCGTTTGACATTGGCCCACCGCCAGGCTTCTTCGTTGGTGGAGCAGACGAGTGTTTCATGCCCATGATGTTGTGCCAGATCATTGATCCATCCCGAGGGGCCGCAGGCCTCCATGACGACCAGATCGGCCTTGGTGTCGTGGAAGATGACACCGAAGTGTTCTCTCGTAGTGGGTGTCGTGACAAACTGCGTTTTGCGAGTTTTCGAGTCGAAAAGGCAGCAAACGGAGTTGAATTTCCCGAGGTCCAGTGCGAGAATCTTCATGAGATTTCATTCCATGTGTTTGGTGGGTGGAGCAAATGTGACGGGCAGCCGCAAGCTGCCCAGATCACGGGTTTGAGTCGCCAGTTTTTTAACGAATGGCTCCCACCCGTCAAACCTTGGACTTACATGGATTCTTTACCCGACGAAGCTAGCTGCAGTTCGCTGTTCGATTGCTCCACCTTTTCCTGATGACATCAAACCCGTACCTGCCCTCCGCTGTTGAGCCTCCTCCCGAGCCAACGCTCGCTGGCACTTTGTGCCCGGTCTGTGATGCAGCGTTGTCTCGCCTACGGTTCGCCTTCCCCGGTGTTCGCTGCTGGCAGTGTCATCACAGGCTTTGCCTGAGAAATTCGTGGAAAGGAAGCCTGCTGACTGTGTTGATCGCCGGATGCACTGCTGCGAGCTTATACTATTTCGAGGCTGTGCCGGGCCATAATGTTGGCATATTTGCTTGCCATGCTCTAGCATTTGTTTTGGCTGGGTTAGTAATTCACCATATATTTGGTGTGCCAGCACTGGCTGGGCTGTTTGGTGCTTCACCAAGATGGCGAGACAACGCAGCTCACCAAGACTACCACAAGCGTCTCCGCAACTTGAGCGGGTAACAATCGCGTGAACCGGAGAACGCGAACTGAACGATTTCGCTGTTAGAAACTTTCACGCGCGTTCCCGGTTACGCGTAGCGTTCCCCGACTAACTTGTTACGCTTTCCAGGGTGCATATGTGGCCCGTAACCCCGCGATACAACATTGACCGCACGCGATTCCATTGCGATTGGACGACGCCCGCGAACGATCTATCACTTTACATCTGTGGTGGCTGTCGTGGCATGGGTCACCGCTCTGTGCTACGCGATGATGGTGTTTCGCGAGACTGGGGCGTCGCTCGGTTTAAACTCGTTTTCCGGTGCTGTGCAGAGCTCGATTATGATGTCGGTGATAGTTTGGTCCGCCTTTGTGAGAACCTGGTGGGGCGACTCACGCCGGTTGTGCATTGCTTTCACCCTCGCGCTGGCAATCGTTCAGGCCGTCGCTATATTTTCAATAGGACGGTGATCGCAACGTCCGCGAAAGCGAGTGAAGACGGCGAACTATCCCGTGCACCGGAGCCGGGCTTGCGAGCGTTTTGGCAATGGTAGACTTTTCACTCCCGGCCCGGTGACGGGCGGACGTTCGACCATCGAAACGTTTAATGCAAAATTTGAAGCCACGATTTTCGATTCTCAACGGTCTATCAGCAGTTGCGGTCTGTGCTCTGCTGTTTTTTGCGATGCACAGGTATCAACTCTACCAGGCAAACTACGCTTGGCCGGATCAGGCAATCATTGATGAGCATTATCGTGCATTTACGCCGCAGGAAATCGCCAACATTTCGGAGGTTGGCGCCCGGCAACATTCCGCCGATCTTCGGAACAAGTTTCCACCTCGCGGACTTCAGTATTGGCTCGAACGTGCCAGCTTGATTCAACCTGAAATGACTGAGTTCGCGTTGCGGCGACATATGCCTCAAGCTGCACGCTACCAGCTTTGCACAATCAACGGACTTCCAATGCCCGAGGAACCCCAGGTTTCACTTCTCTTGTACGCCGTCGACTCAGAGCTCGCATTTGCTTGCGTCATGGAATATGAGAGAGTTGACACAGGAACAGGCATCACCCAACACTATGGTAGGGTGAAAGACCTCATTGGATTCTTCGAGCATAACGGCGAACTCGATAATTTGGGCATTCTTACCAAAACAAAGTTTGACATGGCAGATCGAATCGCCATCCTCAGCATGTCACAAGCCGAGAAGGTCGAACCATGATCGAGATAGCGACGGTGTTGTTTTTGGCAATAGCGCAGATCAAAAATCTTGAAGTTTTTGATTCCTTCGCCCATGCTGGTCAGGGGCCAGCCCCCGAACCCCCGAGATTTTTCAGGCATGGCGCCAGATGTTC
>NZ_SJPU01000026.1 GCF_007860105.1 Allorhodopirellula heiligendammensis | reverse complement strand
GCTCGCACAACGCCGCTCGAATGGGATTCAAATCCACGTACGCCGCACACGCCAGCAAGGAGGCTTCATCGGTCAACCGGGTGGCTTTGTAACGATCTTGGAAAAACCGGCCGTGTTCTTCGTCTTCGCGATTCGCCCGCATCGCCACACGCTGGCACAGCAACCGCATCCACCAGCTGATATCACTCAGCCTGCTACGAATTTCCTCACGCTTGATCGGGCAACCCGCGATCGAGTTAATTTCAGGCTGCGTTGGTTCCATGGCAGTGCCATCCGGCTTGCGGCGATGCGGGCACAGCATCAACCAGCGGCGAGCGACTTCCTCGCCGTCCCAGGTCGCCACCACGTCGGGACGCGAGCGCAGGATCAAATGAAAGTGATTTGAGAGCAGACTAAAGCACAGCAGGTCAATCCCGAAAGAGGCTGCGAATTGTTGCAAATACTGTTCAATCCATCGCTTGCGATGGTCGAAGTTCTTTCCAGAGATCGGGTCATCTCCCATCAGAAAGCAACGGCGGACCGTCCTGCTGAAGACATGCGCCACAGCAACTTCGGCGGGATCAAAAACTTCCGCTCGACACATCCGGGCCATCACTCACCTCACTTGGCTTTGCACTCGGAAAACTCAGTCAAATCATCATTACCCTGAAGAGCGGCAAGTCAACACCTGAAAAGGAGCTATGTCCCCAAGCTTCGACTGGCCCCTGACCGACCACCTCGGCAGCGTCCGCGACGTCGCCGAGTACGACGCGGTGACCGGCATCACGTCGATCGCAAACCACATCGTTTACGACAGTTTCGGCAAACGGATTAGTGAGACCAATGCCGCCGTCGACTCGCTCTTCGGCTACACCGGCCGAGAATGGGACGACGATGTCGATCTGCAGCACAACCGCGCCCGCTGTTACGACCCGGCCACTGGTCGCTGGCTGAGCAATGACCCTATCGGATTTGCTGCGGGGGATGCAAATCTTTATCGGTATGTAACAAATATGGCGATCCAGGCAATCGATCCAAGTGGGCGTCAGCCACCCGCGGATCAGTTGGAGCAAGGATCGATGGATGATCTGGAGCAACAGATAAACGAAGGACTACCACCGGTTAACTGTGATCCGTATGAGATTTTTGGCGATATTGCCGAACAAATCTTCGATGACTACAAGGATGAAATCGTTCCGACCAGTGAGGAGATTCGCCAGTTTGTCAAGGACCATCCGTGGTCGACTCTGGGACTTGGAATCGCTGCTGGAACTGCGGCTGGCGTTGCGATTAATGATGGGCTATTTGATTCAATCACAATACCGCAAATTGATCTAATGGGCGACCTGGAAATGTCTGGAGAGTACGATTGGAAAGAAGAATTGATTACTCTTGATTTCAATTCATCCTGGCACTACCCTGGCGAAGTATTCGACATCCGCACGGACTTTGACGTGAATATCATCTTGGATTATGGAGATGAGTTCGACGCGTCGGATTTTGGAATTGGCCTCGGAGGCGGCATTGGCTTCTGGCAAACTATCTCGTACTGACCCACTGTTAACATGTTCTACACTGGTGTGGTCAAGTCAAAACTGGTGCATCATCCCATAAGGCACTCTAGAATCTTCGGTCATCAATAAAAAAGGGACGGTTTGGCCAGTAGTTTCTCGGGATTTAATGCTGCCTCCCTATATAGGGGCTAAAATGCATTTTGCGTTGTGACTTTTGGCCTGTGACGGAGCAGGCAAGATGGTACTGCGAAAGTCAATCCTATTCAGGTGCAGATGCACCAGTGACACCCCCCATGAATGGAGATCAAAATTAATGCGAGTCGCTTCCTTATTGATTACCAGTGCGTTACTCACGACTGTTCTCGCTGTGCCGGGGCGTCACGCGAGCGGCGATGGCCATATTTATGGCCCCGCAATTCAACAAACTTTGAATGACCTTCCAATTCGTGAGGCATTGCAACTATCACCGGAGTTTCTGAATTCAGTTCTCGAAGTTGGAGGTGATGCAAGCCGGGGTTCGAGGGCGAAATTCGCACTTCTCAAAGGTCTAAACGAATTTCGAAAGCAAGACTATAAATTGGCAATCGAAACATTGACGCTAGCTATTGATTTAAGTCCAGGGGATGCAGGCGCATATTGGTTGCGAGCGAGAGCCTTCGGAGAAGATGGCCAGCAAACGCGGGCGAAGGAAGACTGCAGGAAGGCCTTGGAGATTGACGAGGACTTCAGGCCCGCGTTCCTCACGCTTGCGGCAGCTACACTCGATACGGATGGCGCCGACGAAATGTTGCTCATGCTCAGCCAGCCGGGTTCGCCTGAGACCGACCAAAACGAAGTCGGATACGAGAGCTATCTCAAAGCATTAGCCTATCTGAAGAAATCTCAACCTGAGCTTGCTGTCAAGTACCTTGAGGCAGCCCTTCATGGAAGTTGGTCTTATATGTCACTACGCACAGACCAAGTTTACTTTGCGAAAGCAGTTGCACATGTGCAGCTTGGTGAAGACGAGAAGGCATTGCAGTCCACGCAACGTGCCGTTGAAGGTGATTTTAGTAAACAGAGTTACCTTCCGCTTATGTGGCGTCTCCAGCGTAAGCGAGGGGACTACTTAGCGGCATTTTACACGGCAAATCAAATATCGGCGTTCAACAAAAACAACGCTACGAAGAGGCTCATGCTCCTTCAGTCGCTCATTGATCTCAAACAATTCTCTCTTGCTGAGGACGAAGCAACTGCGATATTATCAATTGATCCAGAAAGTAAGGCTGCAGAACAGGCACTTGCGCATTTACACTTCGCAAGGAAGCCGACTCCAGGAAAGATTCAATGATTATTGTCGGAATTTAGGGCTCATCCGACTAAAGCGTACTTTTTCTGATGGAGCGAATAAAGCAGTAGTTCGAAGTATTCGCGATCACGAATGCCGTAGGATTGTCGTTGGAGCGTCTTGATTTTGTTATTGGTGCCCTCCA
>NZ_SJPU01000025.1 GCF_007860105.1 Allorhodopirellula heiligendammensis | reverse complement strand
TGTCCGATCCATTGAGCGGTGGGAACCAATCGGCAGGGACCGGTTTGGTGGGAGTCAGCACGATGGTGAAATCGCCAGTTCTCGCTCTTTCGACAGTCTCTCGATCCACCGGCTTGGTCCAACGATCAGCTTGATTGACTAGCTGATCCCACGCACCTTGATTGTGCTTGCGAACATCTGTTTCGTTCATGGGTCATCTCGCTGCGAGATCCGTTGTCGAAACATCCGACTACTTCGAAAGCTTCTTCTTGGCCGTGGTTAATCCTTTGGAGATTGTGTCCGCTGACTCCGTTGCGTCCATGCCAGCTAGCACCATAAATGCTTCGCTGAGCACTCGTTTTGTTTCCGCAACCGAGATAGCGGTCTTGTCAGTGTCCACTCGGCGTGACACTTCGTTGTAAAAATCAGTCAGTTTCATCGAATCAATCCAATCAATTCTTGGTGACGTTTGCCAGTCGGACTGGCGTAAGAATATCGAAGTTATTGCCAAACGAACTGCTGCCGCCAACCCATGGGCAACCTCGCAATGGTGAACTCCACACTCAGTGTAGCGAGTCATGCGAACCGGTGGCTGCCGTGTCGCACTTGCTCACGATTCGTCGCTGTCGCCTGCCTCAAGGTACACCCAATCTGTCGGTGTCGCTCCGAGTCCCGTCGTGCTGCCTCTGGGAACTCAGGAACAACGCACCGTGGGGATGCTCCTCTCTCCGCTGCCAGGCGTGTCGAAGAGCGTCCTAAAAGCCGGATTTTAAAAAGCCGATTGCAGGCGACCGTCTGCCTAGACGGACGTGACCTAGACTGCGGAGCAGTGACTGATCGAGCCCTAGATCCTGGCATGTGTAACTGGACGCGCCTGCGGTTGTTGTATCGCCGCTGGTCGCCGGAGCCAACGCCCTGCATGGCCGGGATCGGGCAAAAGCAAAAGCCTGCGACACCGTTGCGGATCGCAGACTTTCATCGGCTATCAGAGACTGCCATCTGGTAAACACAGGTGAAGTCAATTGCGAGCGCACCTATGGCTGCCGAGCGCTGTCCGACGACAACGCCATTTTGAATCACCTAAAGACATTGGAGTGAAAAGTCTCTAATCTTGGCGTTGATCAAGCGAACATCATGGTGGCACCAAATGTCAATGGTGCAAACAGGTATGGGCGGAGGAACCATCGACTTCTGGTCAATGAATCCAAAGGGGCAGCTCTATACTAAACGCGCGTTGCAAGTGGACATGGGAGAGAATGGAGTTGCACCACTGACAGTAATCGATCCCATTTTGCAACTTCGACGAATTGCCGAAGTGATGGCCATTGGATTGAGCTACGCTGAGAGCCTGGAGTATGACATGGAGAACTCTCAGCTCGCTTTCGCATTTCGGTGGACGCGACTACCATGCTCAGCGACTCCCTCATTTACGTTCCGGTCTGGCTCGCTCTAGTCGGCTGGTTCGTCGGTAGCTTCGCCCGAGTCCGCAACGTTCAGGATTCCAGCGGCAAGCGGGAGACTATCTACTATTTCTCTTGGCTGTTCGGGAGCGTGATGATCACCCTTCATATTCTGGCCAGCTACGGACTTGCTCACGGCTGGAGCCACGCTGCAGCGATCGAGGCGACTGCCGAGGAATCTGAGCAGGTCACCGGGATCCGTGCCGGATGGGGCGTGTACGTCAATTTCGCATTCGCCGCAGTCTGGATGGGCTATTCGACCGCAATGGCAACCCACGGGCGGCGATGGCCCTCAATCGACAAGATAGTTTTTTGGTTCACCGCACTGATCATCGTTTCCGCCGCCATCGTTTTTGAAACCGGAGTAGTGCGTTGGCTTTCGGTTGCCGGTTTTATCTGTCTGATGATTTCGCATCGTTGGACTCGACAATCCAGCATGATCGGTTTGAGATCCGGGTGCAAGCAGAATCCAGCGGCACAGGTCGCGAGGGGCGAGTAGGCGACTGCGATGATCAACCATGGCCGTTTGCAAAGGTTCATGCACAGACCTCTTCATCCGATGAACTCGTCTCCCAGCGGTCGACCCAGTGAGAAAAGAAGCTATCCGCGTTCGCAAAAGGAAACGCCTATGCGTTGTTACCGATTCGACAACCTTGTCTAACTGACTCGTGAGTGATTCTCGCTGGCGCCAGACCCCCGGTCAACAAGAACGGGGAAAGCACTCCTTGAGGAAGGGACGCTGGGTGATCCAGACGGTCGGGATCCTGGTTTCTGAATGGTAGGCGTGGGCTTACCCGGGAGGGATTAACTTCGCGACGAGCATCTTCAACGCGGCCGGAGAGATTCTTGAACCGAAGCGTCAAAATCCGGATTTTAAAAACGTTCTCGGGCTTTGCCTCTGATCGGAGGCAACAACGCCGGTCCGGATCGCTGGCAAACCGCTCCATGTCGATTCTCGTCAAAGGAGGCCAGCGAAGCGATTGAGTTTCGGTTCAGAGTGTGCGGCCATGCTGGTGAAAGAGCAGGTCGAGAAAGCGAAACCGGAAATGGTGTTTATCCTCCTCAAGGACTCCGACACACCCGGCACGGTCACTCGACTGGAATCCCCAGGCCGCGGTTACGACAGAGGGTGTCATCACCCGAAAGCACTATCGTAGCATTGGCAACGATGAAGTTGTTCAGGATCAACTGGGTCAACAGCTTCCAGAGATGATCGATGTCCCAATCCGCGTACGAGAAGAAGCGGTGGTATTCAGAGGACTGAAAGAATCCAGCGCGTCATCAACGGGCGAAACGTTTAGAATTTGGTGTTACTGGCGAAAGCTGGGGAGAACGTGCGAAGCAGAGACTCGAACGAACTATCAAGTCCATGGTGGGCAGATTACTATCATTTTTCCAACGTTTTCGTGTGGTGGACGAGTGTCGGGTGCGCTCGTGCGGAAGACAATCATCGGAGCAGCATCCTGAACATTCCCTACATCGCCTCGCCAAAACTATACAAATCCGGAACATGTTATTTACGCATTTTGGCAATATCCTGCTCGCTAATCGACCTGGCTAACCACTTTGATGCCGAAACCAGACAGGTTCGACTGGATCAGCGACCGCTTTCAGGACTTAGTGGCCGTCTCTGGCAGCCACTGTAAAAACACTTCTTGAACATTGTCGCCACGACTGCCAGGAGTTTAAGGCGTGCTTGTCGATGAATTCGGTAATCGGATCACTGGCGGGATCTGCATCGTCAAAGGAAAAATCGCGAAGGTGAATGCCAG
>NZ_SJPU01000024.1 GCF_007860105.1 Allorhodopirellula heiligendammensis | reverse complement strand
TTCAGGATGCTGCTCCGATGATTGTCTTCCGCACGAGCGCACCCGACACTCGTCCACCACACGAAAACGTTGGAAAAATGATGGTAATCTGCCCACCATGGACTTGATAGTTCGTTCGAGTCTCTGCATCGCACGTTCTCCCCAGCTTTCGCCAGTAACACCAAATTCTAAACGTTTCGCCCGTTGATGACGGGCTGGATTCTTTCAGTCCTACATCGCTTTGTCACCGATCTGATTATTTCCAGCGACTCCGGTGGCAACGGGCATTTCTCTGATCACCACCGCTTCTTCTCGCAAGCGACTTGGGGCATCGACCTGCTCTTTCACCAGCGTGGCCGCACACTCTGAACCGAAACTCAATCGCTTCGCTGGGCTCCTTTGACGAGAATCGACATGGAGCGGTTTGCCAGCGATCCGGACCGGCGTTGTTGCCTCCGATCAGAGGCAAAGCCCGAGAACGTTTTTAAAATCCGGANTTTGNCGCTNCGGTTCAANAATCTNTCCGGNNGCGTTGAAGATGCTCGTCGCGAAGTTAATCCCTCCCGGGTAAGCCCACNCCTANCATTCAGAAACCAGGATCCCGACCGTCTGGATCACCCAGCGTCCCTTCCTCAAGGAGTGCTTTCCCCGTTCTTGTTGACCGGGGGTCTGGCGCCAGCGAGAATCACGCACGCGTCGGTGAGACAAGCTTGTTGAATCGGTAAGAACGCGTAGGTGTATTCTGCGGCGGACGCGGATAGTTTCTTTTCTCACCGGGCCAACGGCTGAGAAACGAATTCAACGGATGAAGAGGTCTGCGATTTAGCCTTTACAATCGGCCATGGTTGATCATCGCAGTCGCCTACTCGCACTTCAGAACCTGTGCCATCGCATTCTGCTTGCAACCGGATCCCAAACTTGCGAAGCTAGATCCAATACAGACGGGGGATGCCAGTGACAATTCCCCGCCGAACCGGCGATAAGACGTTTCTCTCGCCCTTATCTCCGGACCAACCGGGGATAGTTAGATTGTTATCCGACATAAAGATTTACCTCTTTGCAAAGTCCAAAAGTACAGCCGATCGGTAAACGCGACGCAATGTTTTGCGTGCTGTTCCTCTCAGTCGTAATCGCGATATGCATGACGCAAATCGCAGACTCGGAAAGTTGGATTGAGTGGTTAACGATACTCATGCCGGCAATCGCTGTGGGAACGCTCAAGATGCGATTTCGGCTCTCGATCTTTGCTGCATCTGCCATCTTATACCCAATCACGATCGCCTGGGGATTCGCCAATGGTGTAACATATTCGATGAACTGGAATCGGACACCACACGACTTCTTTGAGCGGAACACCCTTGGTGTCGAACAGCCAATCCATTTCGGGCTCGTCTGCGCGCAGATTTGGATCGCGTTTGGTATCTTGTACACAGCGGCTTTTGCCGGTTTTGCATGGCTGACAGCTGTCGTCGTCGCGAGAGGTCTGGAGAATCATCGCACATAGTCAATGACGGCGGATAACCAAGGGTTGTTACGGCGCCGGGCTTGCTTGCGTCTTGAATTGGAACGTCAATCTTCGCGGCCCGCAAAACCCTACCGTTCGCCACGAAACTTAAACAACGCATGCCAATGACACCGGAAGAAGTCGAGGAACGACTGAGCGAACTCGGCTCACTGATTGTCTCCCAAGACTTTGGGAAGATGGAAGATCTGCATCTGGCTCGTGAGATGGTCGACATCGCCTCCACGTTTTCCGGCTGAAAATCACGAATGGATCGCCTTGTATTCGAACGACCTGTTGGCAACCGGAAGTATTGGCTGGCAATGGCGGCCACGATCGTTCTGGCGATTGCATTTTTGGGGGCTGGGTCATCCGGCAACTTCTGGATGGCCTATCCTATGGCGGCGTTCCAGATCGTCTTTGCTGTCGCCCTGTTGATTCGCAGACCAAGCTCATTTGTTATTGTCGAGGCGGACACGATATCATGGTGCGAAGATGGACTGTTCTGGCCATCGTCTAGCGTGGTGTCGTTTTTGGAAATACAGTCCGTCGCGTTAAAGCACCAAGGCGGTCGCCAGACAATTGTCCTCGCCAATCGCTTTTCAAAGCCGTGGGTGATTTCTGACAACTGCTTTTTGGACGGGCACGGCGTTATTGACGCCATTCGCGTGCAGCGTCCGGGGCTGACCGTCTTGTCAGATAACTCGGAACGGACAGAAACACCATCGCAATGAAATACTGCAATTGTCTCTCTGTCGCGGCGTCTGATCACCTTTTCGCTATCCAGTCATATAAGCTGAAATCGGAATGCCCCCAGCACGGAATCTAATCGCGTTCGCTGGCCTGTTGATTGTCGGGGGCTGCTTCGTCGTGTTTTGGAACCGACCCACTCACGGCTACGGCTATACCCGCGACGCTTCGCCGGTGTACGGTCTACCTGAGGACGCATCCGACATCGACTTTTATGATTATGGCTACATGCCAAATACAGCTTTCAGTTTCCAAACTACCGAAGCAAACTTCAACACATGGAGCCGGACGTTTAGCGGCATCTCATTGATTTCAGATCGAAGTGGAAGCATTTACTATATCGAGCCGACTGGTGAAGGTCACGCTGTCTCGACCGCGGACGGAATCGAGTACGGTTGGACCGAGGAGGACCGCGGTCAGCACACCTTGTACGACAGACCATCTGGCCGTGCGTACTATTGGAGTCACACCCGGTGAACATCAGGACAAGCTGTTTATCCGACGGAAGTTGTCATCGGTACGGATTGTCGGACGTCTGATCCCAGAATCGCCGGTTCGTATCCGAGGCACCATTCCCCGGCAAAAACATGTCTCGGACGGAAACGCAACCTGCAATACACACGGTCGCTAAGATTAGTACAAAGATCAATTTTTGCATCATCCCTTCTCCTTTTCAGCCGTTTACGGCCTTAACCTCTCCTGCGTCAACCCCGATTCTAGCCAGCAAATAACCTGATGGCCGCTGGACACGATGGCGGTTCCGAGATCCGCACCGTCCCCGCCCGATAGATGCCGTGTATCTTGGGCGGCTTCACCGACGCGCTCCCGCGTCAGGGTACGCCGAATCCTCAGACAGCACCGCAATGATCCTGCACGTTGACATGGATGCGTTCTACGCATCCGTCGAAGAACGCGAGCGACCTGAACTGGTCGGGCGTCCGGTCGTTGTCGGGGGAACTCCCGAGGGGCGTGGCGTTGTCGCAGCGGCAAACTACGAGGCGCGTAAATTTGGCGTGCATAGTGCCATGCCAATGGCGACAGCGTTGCGGCTCTGCCCCGATGTCGTCGTCTTGCCCGTTCGGATGAG
>NZ_SJPU01000023.1 GCF_007860105.1 Allorhodopirellula heiligendammensis | reverse complement strand
TCAAACTGCCCATCGCAAAGGCCTCCTTGCCGAAGATGAAGTTGTGGTAAACCCATCTAAGCAAGTGAGGCCTTTCTTGTATATGTCGTTTCAGGGAAAAGAGTTAGCGAAAACTACGTGCCATTCGCGGCCGACGCCGGATCAGTTTTTAGTTTTTCCAGTCGAGAAGGAGAAGGAGAAGGAGGGAAATGGAGCGGAGGGTCAATTGAACGACCCCCAACCCGTTTAATCCACAGCCCGTTGGATCCATCCGTGGTTCTAAGATATTCGTGAGCGTGACGAATAAGAACTTTCGAAGAAGCCGTGCCGCCATCGCATTGTTCGGCGAATTGGCAGACCGAACGAGGCGGCCAAACGTCTCTCAAATCGACACGAGTTTCCATTTGATGGGGGGCAGCGCAGAGTTCTAGCCCAAACTGGAGCGGCCCACCCAAGGCGTGCGGTGAACGATTGCTACTCGAGTTTTGCGATGGACCAGCGTGTGAGCTTTTCTGGATTTAAGCACATGTACACGCCCCTGACGCCATCCTCGACGCGCACCGAAGCGACATGCACCACATTGCCACCTAGGGTAAACACGACGCCGGGCTCTCCGTTCACGACGGCTGAGTGCATATCGTAGTCGCGACGCTTGAGGTGAAAGACTTTCGCGAGGAAACGAGCAATGCGGTTGCGGCCCCGAATCACCACACGCGCCGCCGTCACCTTGCCGCCGCCATCGGAATGGACTTCGACATCTGCCGTCAAGAATTGTTCGACGAGCTTGGCGTCGCCGGCCCGACAGGCGGCAACGAACTGTTCTGCCAGCTCGAATGCTTTCTCGCGCGGCGGGCGAAAACGCGGCGCACCTTCTGTCAAATGTTCTTTGGCGCGGCTGACGATTTTTCGGACATGGGTCTCGGATTTCTCCAGAATCTTGGCGATCTCGGGGTATTCATAATCAAAGACCGACCGCAGCACAAACGCTGCGCGCTCCATCGGCGATAGACGCTCGAGCATAATGAGAAATCCCAGGCTCAGAGACTCTTGCAAATTTGCGTCATTCGTAGCCGCAGAGCTGTCTATGGGTTCGGGAACCCAAGGTCCGATGTACGATTCACGACGGCGTTCAGCACGCAATTTGTCGATGCAGCGTCGGGTGGTCGTGCGGATCAGAAATCCCTCTGGCGACCTGACGTCGTGGGCGGTATGCAATCGCAGGAACGCATCTTGTACCGCGTCCTCGGCGTCGACGACGCTGCCCAGCATCCGATAGGCGACCGACATCATTCGCGGACGCAGTTCTTCGGCGTCATCAAGCGTGCCACTACCAGTCTCATCTACAAACGAAATAGCCATTGACCTCTCCCAAAACGCCGCTTCAGTTTCCTGAAGTTGCCCGGATTACCTACTCATGCTTTTCGACCGGAACCGCGATCTCATCGATATTGTGTGGATGCAGTACCACCGCAATCAGACGCGTCTGTCCGGTTGCTGACGGATTTCTCGACACACGGTGCAAGCATCCCGTGGGTTCATAAAAAGTCTCGCCCGCCTGGTACAACTTGGTTGGCTTGTCATCGATCCCCAGTTCGTATTCGCCTTCAAGTACATAGACGAATCCCGGTCCCGGGTGACGATGCGCCAGACCGCTCTCACCCGGTCCAATCGTCACCTCCACCATTGTCGCTTTTGACTGCTTTCCTTCAACCCTTTCCTGGATGTCTTGTACTGAAAGGACTCGTACCCTCTCGCCGTCTTCGTGAGGATTATCTGCAGTCGCAACGCCGATTGCCAGGGGAATTGTGATCGCGAAAAGTGCTTTTAACCAGTTCATTTTCTTCTTTCTTGCGGTCCAAGTAGCGATGAGCGGCGAATTGCCGAATGTCTCCCTAGCAAGGACGCTCGCGGCAATGGATTTGTGACTGCGGAAGCAGAATTTTTGTGTTGGGCAACGCATTCGGAAAGAATTTCTGGCGTTTGTCACAAACCGGATCGCTCCGGCGTCCTTGGTGCAGAAGACACCGAGAGCAGTCTTGGTGCAGCACGCGGCACCACTTTACCTCAACTCAAACAATTGGAGACTCAAATGGTTACCACCCCAGACAAGTCCAGTACCGAGGCCTACCGTAGCATGCTTGGTGTGGAAAAGTATCTCACGCGATGCAGCATCGAGAAACCATTACGCGAGCTGATTAAACTTCGCGTCTCGCAAATCAATGGATGTGCCTACTGTATCGATATGCATTGGAAAGATGCGCGAGCGGATGGCGAAACAGAACAGCGACTCTATGGCTTACCGGCCTGGCGAGAAAGTCCGTACTACAGCGAACGTGAACAAGTCGGTCTGCAGCTGGCGGAAGAACTCACACGGGTCGCTGATCGAAGTGTGCCAGACGACATCCATGAACTGGCTCGCAAGCAGTTCAATCCACAAGAACTTTCCGATCTCGCATGGATCGTCGCCGCGATCAACGCCTGGAATCGCGTCAACATCGCCTTGAGGACGGCTCCGGGAGACTATCAGCCGCCTCTCGCTGCACGCTGAACGTCCCCTCATTCACTCAAAATTTTCACCACGCCGAAGTACTGGCAACAAACTAAAAGGTAGAACCATGAAAATTCTCACTATCGGTGGAAGTGGGTTAATCGGCTCGAAACTCGTCGCCATCCTTCGTCATCGGGGACACGACGTCATCGCAGCTTCACCGTCGTCGGGTGTCAACACGCTCACTGGTGAAGGACTCTGCAAAGCGATGCAAGGCGTCCAAGTTGTCGTTGATGTGGCAAACTCGCCATCGTTTGAAGACAACGCCGTCATGCACTTCTTTGAAACGTCGGGACGGAACTTGCTCGCCGCAGAGGCCGCGGCCGGAGTGCTGCATCACGTTGCACTATCGGTTGTTGGTATTGAACGATTGCAGTCGAGTGGCTACTTTCGCGCGAAGATGGTCCAGGAGAATTTGATCAAAGCGTCGCAGATTCCGTACACGATTGTTCGTGCCACTCAGTTCTTCGAGTTCGTCGGGGCGATTGCGGATGCGGGCACAGAAGGTAATTCGGTGCGTCTACCGCCTGCCATGATGCAGCCCATTGTCTCGGATGATGTCGCGGCAGCACTTGCCGATGTCGCCATCGAAGAGCCGCTTATGGATGCCATCGATCTTGCGGGCCCTGAATTAATTCGTATGGATGATCTCGTGCGCAGCTACTTGTTCGCCCACCAGGACAGTCGCCAAGTCACGACCGACTCGCATGCCCGCTACTTCGGAACCGAAGTGAACGATCAAAGCCTCACTCCCTACAAATCACCGCGTCTCGGTTCAACTCGTTTCAAGGATTGGCTCAACCACGCAATGGTTTAGCTGGAGCGATGGCGAAATGTTGGGAAAAAAGGGGCTGGTGGTCAATTGAACGGCCCCCAACCCCTTTGATCCATCTCGCCCGCATCACTGAGCCCAGCTAGCGTCGTATGAAGAGGTTTCGATATGCTGATAGGATGCAAGAAACCGAATGTTTTGTCCGCGATCTGGTTTGGACGGTTAACAGCCCATCATTGATGGATCTGACCAGCCAAGAGTCTGTTCCTACGCGACCTTTGAAGGCCAGTGACGTCGACCGCGAGCAGTTGAGAAGCTACTTAACCTCGCAGCGTGAGTGTAAGCGTTCGGCAGAACTATTTGCGGGCTAGTTTCCGGCGGCGTGCTCGGCGTTCTTTGGTCTTGGCGGCTCGGGCCAGGGATTCAGCCTCGCGATAGCTGCGGACTTTCTCTGGATGAGCCATCG
>NZ_SJPU01000022.1 GCF_007860105.1 Allorhodopirellula heiligendammensis | reverse complement strand
TGTCGATCAACAACACTTCGCGCCGCAAAGGTGACGATATCGCAGTGAGATACTACATCATCAGCAAATTGCTTCCTGGAGAGGAATTTGCCGGAGCGGTGCGTGACCACTGGGGGATTGAAAATAGTTGCCACTGGCAGTTGGACGTGGCGTTTAGCGAAGATCAGTGTCGAGTTCGAAAGGGCCACGGCGATCAAAACTTAAGCACGCTCAGGCGGACAGCACTTAGCCTTTTGAAGCAAGAAAAGACCGCCAGGTGCGGAATCAAAAACAAGCGTCTGACCGCCGGATGGGACGACGACTACATGGAGAAAGTCGTTTTCAGTCGGTAAATCCCCGTGCAATCGCCCTGGCCAACGGCCTGGTGATACCGAGCGGCGTCGCAGCCGTTATGAACGTTTGATGGAAGACGTCGTCTCTTCTGGCGCGACCACCAAAATGCTGCTTCTTTCCGCGACGCCTGTAAATAACCAGCTAGCAGATCTGCGAAATCAAATCTCGTTCATTGCAGGTGCCGATGTGGCGCGGAACGTGGTTGCCGATCGGGCGTTTCGCCAAAAACTCGGGATCGCGTCCGTCAAAGAGACGACCCGCAAGGCTCAACAGCAGTTCACTCTATGGTCCAAACGACCGGTCGAGAAGCGAAAGACCCGGGACCTAATCGCGGCGATCGGTGGCGATTTCTTTAAGCTGCTCGATGGACTCAGCATCGCTCGGTCTCGTCGTCAGGTCGCCACGTACTACTCCGAAGAAATCAAACGGCTTGGCGGGTTTCCCACGCGTCCAGCCCCGAAGGCCATTCACGCTCTTATTGACTCTGAACAAACTTTTTTGTCGTTCGAGCAACTCGATGCCGAAATAAGCCGACTTACGCTGGCACTCTACCATCCATCCAGCAAGCTTCGGGAGGATTTGCCAGATGCCGTGCGGGCGGGCTACGAAGTGAAGATAAATGGAGTGTTCACCCAAGAAGGTCGCGAGAGAATTTTGATCTCGATGATGAAGATTAACTTCTTGAAGCGACTGGAAAGTTCCGTCGATTCTTTCCGACTTACGCTGCAGCGGACAATTGACAAAATTGACCGGCTCGAAAAGCGGATCGAAGCCTTTGAAAGTCATCAGGAAACCAATCCCGAAATCGACTTTGATTCGCTGACGCCGGACGACTTTGAAGATCCTGACTTTGAGGGAGAAGACTTCACGATTGGGGGTCGCAAGCGGATTCACCTCGCTCATATCAAGCTGCCCGAGTGGCTCAAAGAGGTTCGTAACGACCGGACACAGTTGCAGTTTCTGTTGAAGAAAACTGAAGTCATCAAACCAGGGCGAGACGGCAAACTCATGGAGCTGAAATCGCTGATCTCCGCAAAGGCGAATAGCCCGACGACTAACCGTGACGGAAAACAGAATCGAAAGATTCTGATCTTCACTGCGTTCAGTGACACCGCTCAGTATTTGTATCGTGAGATTGCGTCGTGGGCACAGGAGGAACTGGGCATTCACACGGCGCTGGTCCGAGGTGACGGGGGCAATCAAGCATCACTCGGTCGCAATGACTACGACAGCATTTTGACTAACTTCTCGCCGATGTCGAAACGCCGGAGCGAGCAGGCGAATGAGTTTGAAGACCAGGGGCAGGAGATCGACCTTCTTATTGCGACTGATTGCATCAGTGAGGGGCAAAACCTACAGGACTGTGATTTACTGGTGAACTATGACATCCACTGGAACCCTGTTCGGATCATCCAACGATTTGGTCGAATCGATCGAATTGGTTCGCGTAATGATAGCGTGCAATTGGTTAACTTCTGGCCCGTTGCGGACCTTGATCGATATCTAGGCGTTAAGCATCGTGTTGAATCGCGGATGGCACTTGTCGATCTTTCCGCGACCCAGGCGGACAATCTGCTGGACCCGAGCCAGCTTGAGGACTTGATCAAGGAAGACCTGCTGTTCCGTGACAAGCAATTGCAGCGACTTCGTGATGAAATCCTTGATCTTGAAGATCTCGATGACAGCGTTTCGTTGACCGACTTTTCATTAGACGAATTTCGTTTGGACTTGCTTCGGTTCTTGGAGGCCAATCGCAGCGACCTGGAAGAGTCCCCCGAAGGAATCTACGCGCTGGTCTCGCCGCGATCAGAGGTCCCCATTGGTCAGCCAGGTGCATTGTTCTGCTTGCGTCATCGAGGCGGCGAAGGGACTCCGACTCCTGCAAGCCTCTCGTCGGACTCCGCCGGCTTGAATCCGCTCGCCCCGTACTACCTCGTTTATGTCCTTGATGATGGCACCGTACGACTGACCTTCGCCCAGCCGAAACAGGCGATGATGTTACTGCGAGATTTGGCAGCCGATCATCCTCGTGCGATCGAGAGTCTTTGCAACTTGTTTGACGCCAAAACGAGTGACGGTGCAGACATGGAGCACTACAATTTGTTGATGTCCAAAGCTCTCGCGTCCATCGAAAGCACATTCCGAAGGAAAGCCACGTCCAGTTTGCTGTCCGGCCGTGACGCCGTCCTACCCACGGCCAAGGAAACGCCCGACGCAGATGGCAATGATTTTGATTTGGTGACGTGGCTGGTCATTGTGGACCCGGAACCCTAAGTCCGCAGCCGATGCGTGCGAGTATCCAGTGAATGAAATCATTGACGACGACTATCGAGAGTTCATTGCCGACCTGAAACGGCGAGTTGCTCAGGCCCAGGCCACCGCTGCCCGCGTCGTAAATCGCGAACTGATCCTGCTGTACTGGGATATCGGTGGTGCGGTCGCCAAGAAGTAATTAGTTGCAAACTGGGGTGATTCGGTGGTAGAGCAAATTGCGTTGGATCTGAAAGCGGCGTTCCCGAATATGTCGGGATTTTCGCCGCGGAACGTCTGGTACATGAGACGGTTCTACCGCCACTACACGTCACCCGAATTTCTCGCACAGGCTGTGCCAGAATTCGCGTCAACCCAGCTCACGTCAATTCTGCCACAAGCGGTGGCAGAATTGGCAATCGGTGCAAAAAAAGGGCGAAACGAGAGTTCCCCCGACGACTCGTCCCCGTTCGCGGTATTTCTGCGACAGCTTGTGGCAGAAATACCCTGGGGTCACCACCGGACGATTTTGGAGAAGGTAAAGATCCCGCCCGGACAGATCTGGTATCTCTCCGCCACCGCCCAAAACGGTTGGTCCCGTGCCATCCTGCTCAACCAAATCAAATCCGGTGCCTACGAGCGGAGCGTCACCGAGAACAAAACGCACAACTTCACCGCTGCCCTGCCCGAAGCGCTCGCCGCCCAAGCCGCCGAAATGATGAAGAGCCGCTACAACCTCGAATTCCTCGGCATCGAGCAGTCAGTTAAAGAACGCGAACTCGAAACCCAGCTTGTCGACAACCTGCAACGCTTCCTACTCGAACTCGGTTACGGGTTCTGTTTCATTGGTCGTCAGTACCGGTTGGTCCTGGGTACGAAAGAGTACTTTGTCGACCTGCTGTTTTATCACCGTTTCTTGAAAGCTTTGGTCGCGTTCGATTTGAAGATCGGCGAGTTCGAGCCAGAACACGCCGGCAAAATGGACTTCTACCTGAACCTGCTCAACGACCAGCAGCGTGGTCCCGACGACGGCCCGTCGATCGGTATCATCCTATGTGCTGCCAAGAGTGATATCGAAGTCGAGTACGCGCTCAAGAGCAAAACCAATCCCATCTCGATCGCACCACTTCCGCAAGGAAGACCAAGTTGTTTGAAGCGTACATACTTCAAACGACCCGCTTCGCCGTGACGACGAAGATAAGAAATCTCAGTCGCAAGTGCTACGTTCGGTTTGTCGGT
>NZ_SJPU01000021.1 GCF_007860105.1 Allorhodopirellula heiligendammensis | reverse complement strand
TCCATGTGTTTGGTGGGTGGAGTAAATGTGACGGGCGGCCGCAAGCTGCCCAGATCACGGGTTTGAGTCGCCAGTTTTTTAACGAATGGCTCCCACCCGTCAAACCTTGGACTTACATGGATTCTTTCGTCGATTCAACGTTGTGCTCTACGTCAGCGACAGAAGATGGCATCAGGATTCGCAAGACCGACGCTTGGATTGATCGCACTACTTGTTGTTGCGTTTGTTGCTCCGACACGAACATATTCGATCGCGTGGGTGATCTTTGTTAAGCAGAAAGGGACAGGCAATTTTTGCTTGACTACTCCGCCCAGATGCATACGATGGAAGTTGTCGCAAGGGCACTGCGGCCCGGATGTTCCTGCTATTGGAGTTGATGTGATGCCTCGTCAAGCTCGTGGGGAAGTTCTTGATCCTTCTCAAGTTCAGGTGGTCCATTGCATCCAGAGATGCGTCCGTCGGGCGTTTCTCTGTGGAGACGATCCGCTGACGGGGAACTCGTACGAGCACCGTCGTGCTTGGATTCGCGATCGGCTGGAGTTCTTGGCTTCGGTCTTCGCCATCGATTGCTTGACTTTTTCGGTGATGCATAACCACATTCACCTTGTCCTACGCAGTCGGGCTGACGTGGTGGCAGCGTGGTCCGATGAGGAGGTCGCCCAGCGCTGGCTACGGCTGTTTCCCCGCCGGCGTAATGAAGACGGTTCTCCCGCTGTGCCTAGCAAACCGGAGCTGGATATAATTCTCAACCAGCCGGAAGTACTCGCCGAACGACGCCGCCGGTTGTCAGACATCAGTTGGTGGATGCGGTGTACTGCCGAGAATATTGCTCGACGCAGCAATGCCGAGGACGAGGTTCGCGGCCACTTTTGGGAAGGAAGATACCGAGCACAAATCCTGCTCGATGAATCCAGTTTGCTCGTGTGTGCGGCGTACGTTGATCTGAATCCAATCCGCGCTGCATTGGCGGAAACACCGGAGACCAGCGACTACACCGGAGCGAAGGATCGGATCGACGATCTGAGCGAGCGAGAGGATCGCAGTCGGCCGAGTACCCACGACTGGGAGCGGAGTCGTCGTCGAAGACGTAGCGGCTGGATGAGTCCAATCGAGATTGACGAACAGTGCGATGAAGTCGGCCCGGCAGTGGATAGGTCTGGGCGTCGGGCCAGCAGCAAGGGCTTCCTCTCGGTGTCGATGGCGCGGTATCTGGAACTGCTTGACTGGACGGGGCGGCAATTACGCAGCGATAAAGTCGGCAGTATTCCAAAGCATCTGCAACCGATCCTACAACGGATAGGTTTGGACACGCATGGTTGGTGCGATGTGGTGCGTAAGTTTGGACGCATCTTCAAGCGGGCGGCGGGCACGCCTGAGAGTCTTGCGAGTGAAGCGTGCCGACGCGGCCAGGGCTGGCTCTGTGCTCGAGAGAACCCGCTGGGCCTCTCGTCGGTCTGACGACATAGCAAACCATCCGATTTCGAGATTGGAAGCTCAAAGGGACACGCATTAAGTTTTGATCGTTCCGCCCCAATGCCTACGATAGAAGCGGGCAGATTGGTTTTACGCGCCCCATCTTCCGCGTCCTGGAGTTGATGCGATGCCCCGTCGAGCTCGTGGTGAAGTCTTGGATTCGTCCGAAGCCCCAGTGGTCCATTGCATATAGAGATGTGTCCGAGGTGCCTTCCCCTGTGGTGATGATCCGCTGACGGAGAACTCATACGAACTTCGGCGGGTTTGGATTCGCGATCGACTGGAGTTCTTGGCCTCGGTTTTCGCCATCGATTGCCTAACTTTTTCGGTGTTGCACAACCACATTCACTTGGCCCGTCGCTGTCGGGCTCGCCAGCGCCGGCTGGATGAGCCCAATCGAGATTCATGAACGATCCGATGGGGTTGGAGACTTACTCCGGCGGGGATGCGCGAGTTTTCGGTTGTTAAGTGTTACGAACTCGAATCCAGAACTATCCGAAATTGGGTGGCCCCTTCTAGCCTCCCGAAATTGGGTGGCCCCTTCTAGCCTCACTGGATCGGGACCGGGCATTGACAACACCGGTTGGCAAACCAGCACGGCGCCGCCAGATTCTAACAACAGTGATAGTCACTACTTGGTCGATGCGATCAACCTTCGCGCGTCGTTTCGTAAGTTTGCGATCGCGCACTTGGAACGGTTACGAGAACGTGGCGAGCTTAAACTCGACACGGATAGTGAGTTTGGCGACTTGCGGGAAGACGCTGCCTGGAATTCGCTGCTAGAACATCTTTCGTCGCTGGAGTGGGTCAGCTACATCCAACCGCCGCCCTCGGGATCGAGCGCGCCGAGCGACTTGGTGCGTTACCTGACTCGCTAATTAACGGGCGGTCCGATCAGCAATTCACGCGTCGTCGCGGCGGATGAATATGAAGTGACGTTCATGGCTCGCGAGGGAACCAAGCAGGGCGGTGAGTCAAGGCAAGTTCCGGTGACGCTCACTACACTCGAATTCGTACGTAGTTGGTGCATCCATATCCAGCCTGATCAGCTGACCAAGACACGATACTTTGGTGGTTGGAGCAATAGTCAACAAGCGAGTTATCAGCAGCGTTGTATCGATGACATGAATGCCGCCGAGCTACCGTATGCCGCCGGCGCGATGGAGTTCCCACCCGCGGAACCTGAGGCCACCGAACCAAGATCGACCCAGCCAACGTGCCCGCGCTGCGAGCAGGCGACCCTGCGAGTGGTATCGACGACTCCGCGTCCATCTTGGCGAGAGATATTTTCACGTGGCAGCAAAACGATGCCAGCCTGGTACTCCGGTTCGTTGCAAGGATCAGATCGAGCGTTCTGGGACGGTGCCAATGGTGACGGTTTTTACGATTGGTATCTGAAACACCAGGTAGAAGGTGCATACGCAGTCGCGGCGGCGACGCTGGATTCAGAGAGTGCCCCAAGCAGCCAGGCAATGCTCCCAGGACTAGAATCCGGTGGCTACTACGCGATAGAATAGAGACCGTGGTCGCCACCGCCGCATCACTCGGTACGCGAGCCCAGCAGTGTGGCGACAAAGTTCAACGCACGATCTATCCGCACGTCAGGCGATCAGCTCAACCGACAAAGTTGAGCTTTTTCTACGCCTGACATGCGGATAGATCGCAATTCATTATCCGTTCTAAACCCACCGCGACAACCCACCGCTGCGATTCTTTGCGGAATCGGGTTGACTCCGCACACAAACCCCCTATCTGACGCAGATATGTCTTTCGCACCAATCCTGGGTTTGATTATCGCTTCACTGATCGGCATTGGCGTCGGCACCTTCTTCCTGCGAGCAGCGGTAGCTGCAGTCAACAAATTGCAGTTATGGAATCGGCAAACAGAGATAGTGCAGGAACCGTCATTCGGTGCGGCATTCGGGGCGTTGCTGGTCTCGGCCTTACTCTCAGTTGCAGTCGCACTCGGGACGAAGTTCATGGTGAATTTGGCCTACAGTGGTTTAGATAATTCTTCGAGTTATGCCCGAATCTTTACCGTGGTTATTTATCTGCCGATCACATTGGTTGGTACTGTTGCGATCTTCAAAGATTGCTTGAAAGCCACAATTCGCCAAGCTGCTTTGATCGTTCTTTTGTATCATTTAATCGCCGTAGGCGTTGTAGGTGCCGTGGTGCTGCTGTACGCATTCCTTTTATAGCGACTTGATAACGAGATTTAGGGCCCCTAGCGAAAAGAGCATCGCAATGCGGTTCAGAATAGTATCGTTTCACCCGGTCTGGAGCAGAAAGGAGCAAAAAGGGACAGGCAATTTTTGCTCGACTACTCCGCCCAGATGCATACGATAGAAGTTGTCGCAAGGGCGCTGCGGCCCGGATGTTCCTGCTATTGGAGTTGATGTGATGCCTCGTCAAGCTCGTGGGGAAGTTCTTGATCCTTCTCAAGTTCAGGTGGTCCATTGCATCCAGAGATGCGTCCGCCGGGCGTTTCTCTGTGGAGACGATCCGCTGACTGGGAAATCGTATGAGCACCGTCGTGCTTGGATTCGCGATCGTCTGGAGTTTTTGACTTCGGTCTTCGCCATCGATTGCTTGACTTTTTCGGTGATGCATAACCACATTCACCTTGTCCTACGCAGTCGGGCTGACGTGGTGGCAGCGTGGTCCGATGAGGAGGTCGCCCAGCGCTGGCTACG
>NZ_SJPU01000020.1 GCF_007860105.1 Allorhodopirellula heiligendammensis | reverse complement strand
GAACATCTGGCGCCATGCCTGAAAAATCTCGGGGGTTCGGGGGCTGGCCCCTGACCAGCATGGGCGAAGGAATCAAAAACTTCAAGATTTTTGATCTGCGCTATTGCCAAAAACAACACCGTCGCTATCTCGATCATTGTTCCCCGCATTCTACTGCATTGTCATAATGTTTGCGCATCGATTCCGCGTAGCCAGATTGTAGCCGCTCTAAGTGCAAAAGATCGTCCAAGGCCAAATCCAGCTTGCCCATCGTGAGATAGTGCGACATCCTAGCGTTGTGGAATTCATCGTTGTCTGGATCCAGTACTAATGCCCTGTCGTAGTACGTGAGCATCGTTTCGAAATCGCCATCAATGTCAGCAAAGGCATTGCCGAGTAGCAAGTAAGCGTCGGGGAAATACGGGTTTAGGTCGATTGACCGTTTCAGCCAGCCGCGTGCCTCACGATAGTGTTCCAACTCCGCGTCGTTATAGAACGGCGTCTCATCGCGATCCTCCGGAGGGCGTTCGTCGGAGAGCCAAGTGGTCAAACCATCAGACCAGCGAGGAATAGCCGAACGTTGGAGCAATCGAATCAGGTTTACAGCATTCCGAAACAACGTGATTGCTTGCCGTGCATTTGCAGCTGTGACAGATGATTCGATCACGATCGACTCAGTCGGGGAACGGCGGCGATATGCGGGCGGCGGCGAGCGACTCAACCACTGAGGCAAAGGCGACAACGCCGCTCCGTCATCATTGCATGGTTACGAGTCGTTTAGTGTAGCGTAGTACTCATGGGCTTGCCCGCGTCTTTGATCCGCAACGAGCATGAGTCACAGTCACCGATTTGACAGACGTCGGACAATGCCCCGCAGGGCAGGCGTTGGTTCGTGCCCCGCAGGGCAGTGTTGCTTCATGCCCCACAGGGCTGGCGTTGGTTGTCACGACTCGGCGTCGGACGATGCCCCGCAGGGCACACTTGGCTTCAATACCAGCTTGATCTCGTAACGGTGGCGGTAACCGAGTCGCCGCCAGAGAAGAATGATCTCACAAAACGCTCGATCGGCGACTTCGGTTCACCGCTTGGTTATTTGGCGTTTCTTCGTGTGATTGAACCCTCTGTGCTCCAATGCCCGCCCATGTTGGAAGGTACAAGTTCAAGCATTCTATCACGAATTTGATCGTGGCCCATGATCTTCCATTCAGATTGCCAACCGTGTCCGCCGTCCATGCGTTCAAATCCATTTTCAGTTTTGCGGAATGTCGTAACTCCTTCCCCGCCTTCATCTGCATTATTCATCAGCGAGATTTCAGCAGTATCCAAAACCTGTATCAGGTATTCGACCGCCTTTTCAGTTTGCCCTTCGATGAAGGCGAATTTCTGTTCAACACCGTTGCCGGTGTCTCGCTCACCGAGGATTTTTATTGAGCTGCTCATTTTGGATTCCGTATTCGCTACGGTCTTCGACGGTAAGGCGGATTTAGCAACGTTTGAGTTTGGGCATCCCATCAGTGTGGCGAGTAAAACTGCAATGCTGGGCATGCGGGCATTCATTGCTTTGAGCCAAATAACGGTCCGCATCGCCGAGGACCGGGAGTTGAGCATCCATTTAGGCAAACGCACCACCGGTCCTTCGGTGGATGCGATGGTTACCCGCCGTTTCCGGGCGCAGTAGGCTTCGGCTTTACGTAAATCGTGATTGGTTTGCCGTTGAAATGTCCGACTGTGAATGTTTCGCCATACGGCACGGACGTTGGTTTTTCCGCGATCTTCAGCTTGAGGTCAAGCTTCGAATCACTCTTGACGGTTCTGCCCGTGCCACAGTTCGGTGCAGTTCCGAAGCCAACAAGAAAGGTCAAGTACTCTGAACCGTCAGCACGATCCTCGTCGAGTTTGAACGACAGCCTTGCATTGGAAAGATCTCTAGACGTTTTGCTAACGGTAACGCCGTCTGCCGTTATGCGAACCTCAGCATCTTCGGGTGCAGTGAATCTCAGCTCCACGTCCCGTTGATGTGAATTCGTCGGCGCAGTAGCGACGGCGGCAAGCTCGTAAGTTGAGGCAGTCGCGTCGAGCCAGGCAGTCAAAGCGAGAACGGTCGCTAGGCACATCAGTTTCATTGGGATTCCATTCAGTCGGGTAACGCCAGCAATATGCGGGCGGCGGCGAGCGACTCAACCACTGAGCCAACGGCGACCAACGCCGCTCCGTCATCATTGCATTGTTACGAGTCGTTTAGTGTAGCGTAGTACCCGTGGGCTTACCCGCAGCTTCGATCCGACACGAGCACTAAGTCACAGTCACCAATTGATCAAGCGTCGGACAATGCCTCGCAGAGCAGGCGTTGGTTGATGCCCCGCAGGGCAGTGTTGCCTCGTGCCCCGCAGGGCTGGCGCTGGTTGCCGCTGCTCGGGCGTCGGACGATGCCCCGCAGGGCACACTTGGCTTTGCATCCATACTCGGCTTCAGCACGGCTTCATCTCGTAACGGCGGCGATATGCGGGCGGCGTCGAGCGGCTCAACCACTGAGCCAACGGCGACTACGCCGCTCCGTCATCATTGCATTGTTACGAGTCGTTTAGTGTAGCGTAGCACCAGCGGGCTTGCCCGCGTCTTTGATCCGCAACGAGCATGAGTCACAGTCACCGATTTGACAGGCGTCGGCAGTGCCTCGCAGAGCAGGCCTCGGTTGGTGCCCCGCAGGGCATGCACTGCTTCGTGCCCCGCAGGGCTGGCGCTGGTTGCCGCTGCTCGGGCGTCGGACCATGCCCCGCAGGGCACACTTGGCTTTGCATCCACACTCGTCTTCAGTCTGGCTTGGTCTCGTAACGTCCGGCATCACCGGGCGGGGAGTGTAAAGTCATCCATTTCAGAATCGGCCGCAAGCCCCGCTCCGTGTGAATGCCATGGTTATCGGTCGTCGGTGGCTTCGAGCGATTCGAGCAATTCCGTCATGTCAACAGTGTGTGAGTGATAGGCTATTGTCGGCACCTGTCCGTTGAGCATCACGGGTATTTGTAGATCGTACGAATTTGAAAGCCATGGGTGATACCCGCTTGTCAGGCGTCCCACGTCAGATTTTGGCTCTGGTTTTTTTGTGCTTTTGAACGTAACGATATAGAACCACGAATCGTCATGGTTCCATTTCAGCGAAACATTTCTGACCCTCCAAATTACCGGTGCGTCCGAATCCTTGAGTGTCTTCAGCTTCTTGGATGCGGCTTGAATCGCATCTTGTATTGCAAGTGGTGGCTCGGAAGCAATGTCGTGCCACTGCGGAGTTCCGTTCAGCGTTTCGCTGGTCACGTTGCAGGTGTAGTGCCCTGAGGGCACGTCAGATCGGAACTCTTCTGCTGAAAGCGTCGAAGCAATCAAAACAATCGCGCAGGTAAGTGAAGTGCGTTTGCTCATGTTCTCAGTCCGATAACGTCGGACATCACCGAGGACGCGCGAAAGACTTACCATTGCCAAACCGCTCGGCTCGCGTCCTTCGGTGCATGTCATTGTTCCCCGCTCTGTTCGTGCTTGGCGGGTAAAGTCGATGATACCACAACGCCGTGACCAACAATGCGTCCGCCCTCGCGAACAGTGAAGGTGACCCCGGCTTGAAGAGTGGAATAGTCGACGCGGGGATAGTACATGAGTCGAAGCGGATATTCGCCGGAACCGGTAGCAGGATCAGTGACCGACAATGCCGGCTCGAAGAGAACGCCCATGTAGTGTTCGAGAGACTGATTGTTCGCGTCCGTTTTCGCTTTGCGGTTTGCGCGGTCGTCGATCGCTAGATGCGGCATGTATCGCGAATCGGGTTCGATCGTGATGCCCCGAGTGCGGCCACCATCGGATGATGAGAGCATCACAATTTCGGCGACAATTCGCGGTTGAGCCTCAACATCGATCATCGGTGCGAATGCCAGTCGGGGAACGGCGGCGATATGCGGGCGGCGGCGAGCGACTCAACCACTGAGCCAACGGCGACCAACGCCGCTCCGTCATCATTGCATTGTTACGAGTCGTTTAGTGTAGCGTAGTACACGTGGGCTTACCCGCAGCTTCGATCCGACACGAGCACTGCGTCACAGTCACCAGTTGATCAGGCGTCGGACAATGCCTCGCAGAGCAGGCGTTGGTTGATTCCCCGCAGGGCGTTTGCTGACTAGTGCCCCGCAGGGCAGACGCTGGTTGTCGCAGCTCAGGCGTCGGACCATGCCCCGCAGGGCACCCTTGGTATTTCGTCCGCACTCGGCTTCTGCACGGCTTGATCTCGTAAAGAATCCATGTAAGTCCAAGGTTTGACGGGTGGGAGCCATTCGTTAAAAAACTGGCGACTCAAACCCGTGATCTGGGCAGCTTGCGGCCGCCCGTCACATTTACTCCACCCACCAAACACATGG
>NZ_SJPU01000019.1 GCF_007860105.1 Allorhodopirellula heiligendammensis | reverse complement strand
AGAGTTGGCGAACGGCGCGGATGTATCCCTTTCGGGTTCGTTCGGCTTTGCCGGTCAGATGGAGATCATCACTCATTTTTTGTTGGAGTTCAGCGGGAAAGAAGTGACCGAGTGGCTGTGCGCCGCCAAGGGGGGTAAACTGAGGCATTGTTGTTTTCCTGATTCAGGAGGAGTCTTGGTGAGCTGTTCACAGCGAACAGCTCCTCCTGAAACAGGTACCTCACGATCCAAACTTCACGCCTCCCCGCCGCGATAGCGGCTTACTTGAACAAAACCATTCAACGGAGCCGCGTGTCACGATTACTGATGTTTTTAGGTCTCTCGACGCGGCCCGCTGATGGTCAGCGTTATCTGACTGAAACGATGGCTGTCCATACACCACTGCTTGTCTCTTTCGTGATCGCCACGCTGTGCGGATGCTCTGGCACGGTTGACCGATCTATCGCCTCGTATGATCTTGTGGGCGATGTGCCTCGCCATTGGAGCCTTACGGTGGACGCTGCGATTGACACTTCCACTGCCTACTGCTCTCGAAATGGCATCGACCTGTCCAGATATCAAATCCCTTCGGTTTCTTGCGACACCCTCGACGGCGACCGATTTTGGGCGATACTGTATCAAGGCGTGACCCCCATGCCGGGGAATTACATCATGCTGCTCCTGAATGACGACACCCTTGAGATCGAGTACGTCGCTGGCGAATGACACTGATGCAATTGCCACGCGGAAACTCTGGCCCAACGGAGCGGATTACCAAATGAGTGCACGGGATTCGGGCGTCACGCGTTTTGGCAGATCAAACTTTTCACGGCCCGACCCCGTGAATCCAAACGTTCCTCGACTGAAATCCATGATTGCGAAACGCACACCAATTCAACGTTACGCATCCTACGCGATTGCGGCGTTGTTGGTTGTCGCTTCGTTACTCGGCCTGCTGTACAACGCAAGCTCTGTCTTTGCGGCATTCGCAGGTGCGTTCGACGAATCCCAGGACATTGGCAAATTGCCACACTTTCTTACCGCGTTCTACGTGATGTCCGCGATATGCATTGCCTGTTATGTTTCGATCATCGTCGCATCGATTGGAATCTGTCTCGGCTCTGCGACATGTGCACGAGTACTTGCGATGTTGCTACTGCTTGAAGTGCTTTACTTTTTCGCAGTTGGTTCGATGTGGACGCTACCAAACGCGGGGCGTGGGATTGCCGCCGCAACGGGAATCGCAAACGGTGGACTCATGGCTCAATTCATCCTCTTGATGCCGATTTGGATACCGATTGTATTTGCTTTTCTCGGGCTGTACCGCGACAATCCTGTGGCAGCTACTGATGACACTGCGGCCCTGACACCATTTCCAGACATCGGGGAACCATCCGATGCAAGCGAGCGGCGAAATCGGGCGTTGTGAAGTGGATGATCAACCGTCGCCACCGGCTGATCGGTAACGACTATGACGTCCAAGGTTTGACAAGTGGTGTTGAGTTGTTTTTGTCTTACTTCATTTTTTTCCGCAGGTGGAGGTGAGGCGCAGGTGAATGGCACCGGTTTCCATCTCGGTTGATGTCGATCACGGATGCATCAACGCCGTAGGACGCGAACAAGTAAGGAGCTGGATTAAACGACTATTCGAGGTGTGAACGCTCTGATTCCTAATGGGCCAACACGCTTCGTGCTGGCGGCGTCCCCTCAGTTATCCTTGCACGGTTCCAGCCACTTGATTCGGACTGGATCGTGGTTCGGCGAGCACTTGCCTGGAGGCTTCAATGAGCAGCAAGTGGTCTTCCTTCGGTATGGCATATTCTTTAGGGCGATGTGTCGGATGGTTCTAACGCTCCTGTGCGAAGGAGCGATCCTAAATCGAACTGTCCGCATCAACTTGGGTCGGTGCTCAATACGGAGGGCAGGTCTGTTCCTTGGTGGTTCGTGGCGTGGGCTGGCAGCGGCCTCCTGGGGTGATCGAGGTGGTGTTGACGGGGGAGAGTGACGATAGAGTGCGAGGAATGAAGTGAGGATAAATGGTCAGCAGGTCCGATTCGTTGCGCCGATGTTTGCACGTCAGTCGGCGCATACTGGTTGTCCTGGTGACCGGAAGATGAAAAAGGCGAGCAAGGCCGATTCGTTACGCCGATGTCGGAGCATCAGTCACGCGATACTGGCTTTCTTGCTCGCCGTGGCTTGGAGTTTTCGTTTGTCGTTTCCCGTTTGGTTGAGAAGTAGACCGAGGCGAGCGTGTTGCCGCCGAGATGGTCGCATTGCGTTTGGCGGCGGTCGGCTTAGCAGATCCAGTGGTCGTTCTCTTCACGGGATTCTGCCCAGTTGTTTTTGAAGCACGGCTCTCGGCGGCCTCTCTCGCCGCGCGGGCTTCCTTGCGAAGACGACTTTTTCGCTGATCTGCATTCTCTTTGGGTTTCATGTTCTGCAGTGAGTCCTTGAGCCCCGCCGGCATCCTTCCGAACGATTCAGTGACCTGGATCATTTGCTTGGGATCCCAATCCTTTTCGTCTCGTAGCATCGCCCAGGCGATCACGGCGATCTTGCGAGCCAACGCGATCGCAGCTTTCTTTTTGCGTGTTTTTTGTTTGCCACAGATCCTTTCGTAGACGCCCTTGGCCCACGGGTTGTACCGCAGCGACGCCCAAGCACATTCGACGAGGATCGTTCGTGCCAGTGGATTGCCTCGCTTGGTAATGCGTCCGTTGCGATCCGTTTCGCCAGATTGATACTGCCGTGGAACCAAGCCGAAGTACGCCGACACTTGGCGACCGTTTTCAAAGCGGTGAGGGTCGTCCAGACACGCGACCAGGATTTCAGCGGTTCGTGGTCCGACTCCAGGGATCGTTTGGACTCGCTTGATGCGTTCGTCATTCTTGCCGATCGCTTCGAGCTTCTTGACGACACCGGTGAGTTGCTCGGCCAGCGAATCGAGAATGGTCAGTTCGATGTCGAGTTCTCCTTTCCAAAGTTCGTCAGGTCCACAGTCAGCCAGGGGTTTGCGAAACGAGTTGATGTGCTCGCGACCGGAGTACCAGGCTTTCTCGCCGGTTGCGATCTCGATCCCGTGGTTGACGAACCACGCACGGATGGCGTTCTTGGTTTTGTTGATTCGTCCGTCGAGGGTCTTGCGGTATTTGACAAGCGATCGGAACTCGCGGTGTTGCAGTGAAGGCGTGTGGACGCCTTTGAGTTCGCCCATGGCGGCCATCCGAGCGAGCTTGAGAGCGTCGTCTCGGTCAGTTTTCCGTTTGACGTTGGCCCACCGCCAGGCTTCTTCGTTGGTGGAGCAGACGAGTGTTTCATGCCCTTGATGTTGTGCCAGATCATTGATCCATCCCGAGGGGCCGCAGGCCTCCATGACGACCAGATCGGCCTTGGTGTCCTTGAAGATGGCAGCGAAGTGTTCTCTCGTAGTGGGTGTCGTGACAAACTGCGTTTTGCGAGTTTTCGAGTCGAAAAGGCAGCAAACGGAGTTGAATTTTCCGAGGTCCAGTGCGAGAATCTTCATGAGATTTCATTCCATGTGTTTGGTGGGTGGAGCGAATGTGACGGGCAGCCGCAAGCTGCCCAGATCACGGGTTTGAGTCGCCAGTTTTTTAACGAGTGGCTCCCACCCGTCAAACCTTGGACTTACATGGATTCTTTATGTGTCTCAATCCCATCGCATGAACGCTTCACTTCAAGACCGATTTCGTGGCTGCCTCGTCGGCCTCGCGGTGGGTGACGCACTTGGTGGTCGCTTCGAGGCACAATCCGCCGATTACATTGGTGGCCGCTTCGCCAATACCGAACAACTAATCAACTACATCACCGACGAAATCTGGTACACCGACGACACACAAATGGCGATTGGTGTGGCCGAATCGCTTGCGGACCACGGTGAGATTATCGAGGACCGCTTGTGCGAATCATTTGTCGCAAACTACATGCCCTCGCGTGGCTACGGGCGCGGCGCTCGGGCCGTCCTTGACGCGATGGAAGACGGCGACGACTATCAAGCTGTGGCCGCCAAACATTTTCCGGGCGGATCGTTCGGCAATGGTGCGGCTATGCGCGTTGCTCCCGTCGGTCTTTTCTTTCGCGACGATCCGCATATAGCGCTCGATCAATCACGATTGTCGGCGTTGCCGACGCATCTACATCCGCTTGGCATCGAAGGTGCTCAACTTGTTGCCTTAGCCGTTGCTCACGCTTCCAACGTCGAACAATTCGATCGTGATGCGTTCTTTGCCCATCTGCTCGAACATTGCAAGTCGTCCGAATACCGTTGCAAACTGGAGACCGCAGCACAGATTCAAGAGCCGAGTGAATTGGTGCCACTTGGCAACGGCATTGAAGCGCTCGAATCCGTCACCACTGCCATTGCCTGTTTTGCGCTTACTCCGCGCTCCTACGAAGACACGATTGCAAACGCCATCTTTCTTGGTGGCGATACTGACACCATAGCGGCAATGGCAGGATCGATTGCGGGTGCTCACCTTGGTGTCCGCAGCATTCCAGATGTACTGCTCAACAACCTTGAAGAATCACCGAAGGGTCGTTCTTACATCCTCGAACTTGCTGACCGACTACATTCCGCATACACGAACCGTATTGCCAACGCAACCAACGACACATAACAATGATCGAGATAGCGACGGTGTTGTTTTTGGCAATAGCGCAGATCAAAAATCTTGAAGTTTTTGATTCCTTCGCCCATGCTGGTCAGGGGCCAGCCCCCGAACCCCCGAGATTTTTCAGGCATGGCGCCAGATGTTC
>NZ_SJPU01000018.1 GCF_007860105.1 Allorhodopirellula heiligendammensis | reverse complement strand
GTGATCGTCTAACTCAGGACGCTCTGACCAACCGCTGGAGCAGTCACCGGCTTCAGAAAGAGATCATCGCGGTACAAGGTCGCCGGCAAGAAGGTGGCCGCAAGCCGACAGTCGTTTCAGGCAAGGCATTCAAAGCTGAGCTGGAACAAACGCTTTGGGCATGGAATCGCTGGCTTGAACTGCAGCTGGAAGCGAATCCGGAGCTGAAGCCCGAACTCACCAAAGAACTCAACTCGCTCAAGAGCAAGATCGCGAAGGTGAACCGATTGATTTCGAAGTGAGTGAGTGTGTGTGGTCCGCTTGGAACTGGCGAGATTGACTCAATCGCCGAGCGATGATTCTCCGCGTCCGCCGCTCGACCTGAGCTGAACAAGTTGTTCAAGAAGTTTCGAGAGAAAAGCTTTGCTCTTTCAATCAGCCACTTTATCCGGCTCATCAGCATGGCCAAAGGCTGAGAGCGTGGTCGATTGCCCCGTGACGCCCTCAAGGGCAAGTGGAGTCGCCACCGGCTTCAAGCGGAGATCATCGCCCGCCAGGGTCGCCGTCAGAAAGGTGGCCGCAAACCCACTGTCATCACGGGTGAAGTGTTCGAGGGCGAGCTAGAGCAAAAGGTGTAGGCGTGGGGCCGCTGGCTTGAACTGCAGCTGGAAGCGAATCCGCAGCTTCGACCGGAGATCAGCAAAGAACTCAAGACGATCAAGACGACAATCGCGAAGGTGAACGGGTTGATTTCAAAGTGAGCGGGTGTGGTCTGGGTGCTCAGCACGTGAATGACTTGGCATTGGTAATTGGTGGCTTCAGGCAGTTGTTGATGAGCCAGAGCTCGCGACGCATCATGTGGCCTGAATTGGGCGCCAGGCAGTCAAAAGAGCGATTCGAGCAATCCCTGTGAAGGCAAATGTGTGTGTTGAGTTGACAACTCAGGCGTTCTCGCAGGGCCGCTACCCCAAAACCATGCTTCCCCTCATCATCGCGGAATGACGGCAGAGATCTTGAACGCACTGCCATCCGAGCCAGGATTCCATCCATCCGACAATGCCACACGGATGCAATCTGCAACCAACTGAGGTGTGATAGCGACGGGGCCATCGGAGCACGATCCGGACGCACCCGATTGGTTGTCACGTGAAGGACGCAATGTGGGTCACCAGTGGCTTGGACGGCAAACGTCATTGGCGCGTCAACCTGCTGATCGTACGTAGGACGAGAACGAATGCGCCAGCGGTACGCGACACCGTCAACGGAGATCGCGGTTGAGCCCTTGAGTGGAAATGCCATCGGTTAGTTCTTGAAGCGGAACGATTTGCCGACGCCGTTAGTTACCGAAGCGAGAAGGCGTAGCATAAGATACAGTTTACCAGCGTGCAAATCCGCTGGCAACAAATTGGGGGCCAGCAGCCAATCAGGGAAGTCAACCGCCGCGACTTTGCTCAATGAGCATGTATGCAGGATGAACGATGCCATTGCAAAATGGTGGCAAGCGTATTATCAGGCACCCGCGATCAAAGTTCGCCCTTGGTAAGTGACGGTGAACAGCGCCGTGAAGCAAGAGTCGGGGTGCATCATAATACGTCTGGCGATCATTCGCACACGAGCATCAGAGAAAGATCGATGATGGCGAAATTCGATTAGTCCCGGTTTGACCATCGAGGCAAGAGCGTTGCCAGCCGAGTCATGCTCGTAGCTTAGGCCCGGAAGCTTTGCATCGCAGTGTTCCGTGGTGTGCGGGAAGTAGCGTACGGCGGTATCGTGGGCGACGAGCTTAATCAGGTAGCCACCAGATGCGAGCAAAGATCGCACAGCTTCGAGTCCTGTTACAATCACTGGCAACAGCCCATGCCCGGTCAATGGGAGTTCTTGCCGACGCCGTCCCGAGTGAAGCGAAAGACGTCAGTCAATCAAATCATTCTACCAATGGCGGAGATCATGACCAACCTAACAAGGCGTTCCGTGGGGCGCTGCGGCAAATCCATCTTCAACAGCAACTGGAGTTCAGGATCGAATCTAGTTGACGGCAAATCATGGCTAGGTGCACGACCGGCCCACTAAGTTCGGGGCTCCAATCCGAAAGACTCGCAGGCAACATCCAGCCGGCCGCCGCAAGCGTTGAAGTTCAGGCAATAATGTTCACATCTGTTCCCTGCTTTCCGTGGTACCCATACAGAATCACGTGCGACGCACGTGCCATCAAGCGGTTCGCCTTTCAAATGAGCGGCCGATTCACCCGACCACTCGAATCGTGTCACATCCCGGACGACTACACGAATTGGTTGTTCACGCCAGTCGAGGAAGGTGAGCGTGAGGTCGCCGTTCATGTACGAAATGACTGGATGTTCAGCGTCAGCGGTTGAGAATCCGAGGTCGATCGTTTCAGCGGTCGGCATTGAGAGAGACCTGCACGGTTCGTGGCGGTTGAATGATCAGCCTCTGGGATTTCTCGCCAAGCGACCTTCAATAACCTGTTGGTGGAGCCGACACGGCCTGCGCCGAGGGTGTGAGTGGGTGCATACGGCTTCCACGGGATGTTGCTAAGGACTGAAGCGTTTGTGTTCGTTCTTCCTTGTATGTCGCGGATCGAGTCCGCACCACGTCAATCTGTCGCAAGCTTCAACTCACAAACCTGGGGGCAACTGAATTCAGGGACGATTCTGATCGAGTATGCTCCTCGCAACACTGTGGATCTTTGGGTTCGAGTACAGAGCAAAATCTAACAGTGGCAATAAGTTGGATTCACTCAGAGGAAAGCCGAGCTGTTCCACCGCTGATAGCAGTCGTGTGCAGATGCCGAGCTTCTCGCGATGCAAGAACGCTTCGAGGAATATTTCGTCAGCGATTGTTGGCGGAAACGTTCGGATCGCCAGCAAGGCTTCGTGATTGATTCGCGGGTCGGAGACCCGAATTGCATCTAGTAATGCGGTCGTCACAGTCTTGCGACTCGGGAGGTCCGTAGCGATTGTGTGCTCGATCGTATCGATCACTGCTAGCAGGCGTTGACGATGCGGTGGCTTCGTTGCCGGGTCCCTCTCAACTTCTCGAATGTGTTCGATGACCGCTGGGCCCATCGACGCCAGCGCCAGTGAACACTCGCCATTCAGCCTCTGGTGCCCAATCCGCAATCCGCCGATCAATGCAGCCACGGTCAAGTCAATTGCACGCGACCGAACATTGGTCTCGCAAGTTGCAGCAGTCATCAAAATATCTTTCGTTGAGGTCTGATTAAGAAAACGATACCACCCACTGCTGAATCTCCGCAAAAGAACGGACCACCAACGAGTTGATGACGCTTATCGAGCTGCAAAGGCGGCCTGCGACAAACCTGAACATTTCGCAATGGCCATGCAGTGGTTGTTGGTAATACAATTTGAAATTAAATGCTCGATCGAATCAACCGATAAAATCCGGATTTTACACAAGTGTATTTTGCTTGGAGCAACTCCAATGCACTGATACCGCCGGACGTGGCGTTCAAGGATCCGCTCGAACATCATCCCACGCCAGGTAAGTGTGCCGTGATATCTTTATTCTGTGGCCGGGGCGGTCTGGTTCTTTCTTCGCTCTCATCCCGATCGTCAGGAAACAACGCGGCAGTGATGTCTTCGGCAGCGCGAACATAACGGTCATCCGAGCACTGATGGGCCGCAGTTCAATCGTTTTCTTGACGCCCGGTGCATACGCGAATTGCTCAAAGTGATTAGGGCCAAAGGTTGATCGGATTGTCGTCTGACGAGTCGGCTTGCTTCGGTGCAGGGTTTTACCGCCTTGCGTGGGAGCTGTTTCACCCAAATCGCCGTTGCCCTGAAGCTGGATGAACAAATCATTCGTCAGTACGATGACGAGCACCAGAGAATGGGAGAGTAGCCAGCGTGGTAACGAACACTGAGAAGGCCGTCAGCCGGCCTTGTGCGGCGTATGACGCCGCGTGGGGCCGTGAGGCGGCTCGTGGGGCGATCAGACTTGTGAGGCATCAGAACGCCTGCATTGGGCGCCAGGCAGTCACCAGAGCAAATCGAGCAATCCCTGTGAAGGCAATGCTCAGGTTTGAATGGCCGCGCATGGATTAAGCTGGGGACAGACGTTGTGATGATACTCAGCGTCGGGTTTCTTGCCAGGTTCACCGGACTCCGTATCTTCATGTTGACGTGATTCCTCACCGCGGTTCAGGAGTATCGTCAACACTGAATAGTCAAGAAGCGATTTAACGAAACTCAGGCTCAGCGATGAGAACTTGGATTTCAGATGATTCAGCCTCTTCATGAACGTGGTACGGTTTTCTCATTTTATACTTTCCTATAACTAAAGACGCTTACTCCTATACTTTCAGGGAATGCTGTGTATATATATAGAAATAAACGCCTTTAGTTATAGGAAACTTTTACTGTTGAAAACCGTACCACGAGGGTGAGTTAGCATCGCGTGAACCAAAGGTGACGAGATTAGGAACATCCGGTAACGTGTCGGTTGAAGTCAACACTTCCGTTTTTCTGTTCCCAGGTGTCACGGATGGCGCTTGTATTTGAAAATCAGCTCGACGAAGCCTCCGAGCAGCGTTGCAACGCCTACTTTGCGACTTTGTCCAAGAAGGACTAACGGCGGTTTCCGATCCGTGTGGCTCATTTGCCGAGCTATTGCAGAACAAACTATCCGATCGAGCGTCGGCTCTTTTGGCTGTAGGCCGAACTTGCTCGGGCCGGTTACTTGATTCTCTCGACACGGTCGTTGACCTCATGCGGCAGACGAGCACTCGAACTGGGTTGCGAGCGAACTGAACGTCATTCGCTGTGTATACCAGACCGGACAGAAAATCAGCGACGAGATGAAATCTCAGCGACAAATTGTGGCTCATCCGACTAAAGCGTGCGCCGGGTTTGAAGTCGCGGAAGTTACGACGGATGGATAAAAAAGTGTGGACATGCCATCCTTCAAAGAGAATTCTCACATCTTCTTTGCAGGAACGTACATGTCC
>NZ_SJPU01000017.1 GCF_007860105.1 Allorhodopirellula heiligendammensis | reverse complement strand
TGGCTCTGACACTGCTGTTGGTATTGTTCGGCCTGTCTCAACGGCCCATTATGCTGATGTACACACACCACGGGATCGTTCCTTTGATTCTCGCCACGTTTCTTACTGTGCTTGCCGCTTGTAGCATCGTGGACGTTGCAGCGGAAGGCGAACCAACGGATGCACTCGAGTCGGCGAGTCGGGCGTCTTGAAAATGGAAAATCTCTCGCGCCGACCGAGTGATCCGCAACGTTCGTCCGACAGAGTGAGACGCCACATGGAAACGCTATGGCGATGGTTTTTCCGATGCGTCGTTGGGATCGGCGTTCTATTTGCCGCGTTCTCAATCTTGCTGGTTGTCGGGATGAACCGACCGCACGTAACACAATCAAACGGATTTACAAACGTAACTCCGGACGCAATCGCGGCCACGCTGTCTGCCTCACTTCCCGAGACGGCGACAAATGTTCGCTACTGCCGTGCTTCGGTCGGTATGGGTGGCCGGCTTCTGATCTATCGCTTCTCGGCACCTGTTACCGATTTGCACACGCACGCTCAAGCTGAATTTACGGCCCACTGGGACAAACCGCCGCTCCAGAAAACAACGAGTTCCGGATCACCAATAAATGATCACGAAATCAAACTGTACAAGACCGGATTTGGAATTGATGCTGACTGGATGCTGCCGCCGTCTAATGCTCTTGGTACACTTTATGAGTCTGCCGATGGTCAATTCTCACATCGGCCGACGATATTCGTTGATGACGAAAACGGTGTCCTGTACTTCCAGATGACGGATTGATCGGACAACCCCTCGAATACGGACGAACCATGGGATGCACGTACGGACTGGAAATAGTTTGACGATGAGCGGGTGTGACTCCCGTCTGGGTAAGCGTTAGCCACGCGCCCAGTATCGAGTGTTGCAGCTTGCCTGGTAACAGGTCGGTTGAAGTGTACACAGAAAGGTAGTGAGGGTGAAAGGCACAGGTTGGTCTACCTGGCCCTGAATGGTATTGAGCTCCGAAATCATGGTTAGTCGGATACTGCCCAAGGTGTTTGCATGCTGGAAGGCAATATCTCGATCCGCGTCACAGGCGAGCGGATTGAGAAGTCCCGGAGTCGAAGGCCCACTCGCGCTATACATCACGTCGTCAAGGTAACCAGTGAGACCCTGAGATTCGAGTTCTTGATCGTTAAATGAAAACCAAACATAAACGACCGAGTATGCCTGCCAAGCTGGAAAAGCAAGAACGGCAAAGGACTCGCAGGGAGTCGGATCGTTGCATAGTACCGTTGAAGCCCGAGGGCCAATCGGGTGGAGTGAAGCCGGGTAATGCCGGTGCAGGGAAGGCGACGAGGCCATCACGCGATTCGGATTCACAGCCGCCTGCACCCCGAGGCAGATCATCGGTTGCGGATCGTCTGGATCGCATCACCACTCGCGCGGAATCCACACCAAAAGAGGTTTTCAGTAATCTCTTCACGCTGCTCACTGCTGAGTTGCTGTGGTTCGCATTCCGGCGACTCAAACGAGGAAAAGCGAGCGGGGCGGACCACGTCAGCGTCGAGGACTACGAAGAGAACCTGCATGAGAACTTGCGGGATCTTGAGTCTCGGCTACATCGTGGCACCTACAAGCCCCAGTCCAGTGTGCGGAAAGACATCCCCAAGGGGAATGGCAAGACGCGACCGCTGGGTATATCGGCAGTGGAAGATAAGATCGTACAACGCGCCGTTGTGATGATCTTGGAGCCAGTATATGAAGCAGATTTTCACGAAGCTTCGTACGGCTTCCGGCCCGGTCGGTCATGCCACCAAGCACTCGCGACTCTTGGTCAAATCATCGCGACGAAGAAAGTGAACTGGGTGAGTGACGCCGACATCAAAGGCTTCTTTGATAACGTGTCGCACAAGAGTCTTGTTGAACTACTGCGAATTCGCATCAGTGACCCGAGACTGTTGACCTTGATCACGTCATTTCTGAAATGCGGTGTGCTGATCGGCGGTCAGCTTTCGGCTACCGAAGACGGGGTGCCTCAAGGCTCCTGTCTGTCCCCTTTGCTTGCGAACGTGTACTTGCACTACGTCTTGGACCAATGGTTCGAGCGAGACGTCAAAGGCGCGATCAAAGGTGAAGCGTATTTGGTTCGCTACGCGGATGATTTCATCTGCTGTTTTCAATACGAATCCGATGCACGGGCATTCCAAACGGTATTGTCGAAAAGGCTGGGCCGGTTTTCGTTGGAGGTTGCAGAGGATAAGACAAAGCTGCTTCGTTTCGGACGTTTCGCTGAGCGGGATTCCGCCCGACATGGCGAAGGGCGTCCAGGCACTTTTGACTTCCTCGGTTTCACTCATTACTGCGGCGTCAGCCGCTCAGGCAAATTCAAACTGACAAGGCGAACAGCGAGGAAGAAACTGCGACAGAAGCTGCAAGATATGAAAGAGTGGTTTCACTCGGTACTCATTGAGCGACAAAGCGAAGTCTGGAAGAAGCTCAACGCGAAATTACGAGGGCACTATCAATACTACTCGATCAATGACAATTGGCCGGAGTTGATGGTGTTCTTGGAGCAAGTCAAATGGCTTGCTCGTCGTTGGCTGAACCGTCGCAGCCAGAGCACTTACGTGAGCTGGGATGAATTCCGCACGTACTGCAAGCGTCACCCGCTTGCGACGCCTGGAAAGATCACGGATTTGATTGCAATGACGCGGAGCAACTGACATGTTAATGGTGACAGGTGATGGCTGGGAGCCGGATGCGTTAACGGCGCAAGTCCGGTTCTGGGAGGGGTCGAATTTTCAATTGAGAATGGATAGGTTGATCGGGCACCTTGCGCGGGAAACCGCTAGGAAACGGAGGAAATCAACACTATGCTAACCTCGAAAGACTTCGATCTACTCACCCGGAGCGGCGGTGGTGCGGTTTCTGGTGAGTTCAATGTCTACTCCCGCCGCCCGCTGATCCCGAACGTTCTGCCATCGAAACATGCACGCAATCGGATCTGCATACTTGATTAGACAGGCCGCGGGTGCCGAGCGATTTGATGGCGCTACGGTGAAGATTTCACGTGCGCACGAGTCAAAAGGTGTGATCGCTATCGAACTGACGGAACGTTTGACCGGTAATCAAATCGAGGGCGACGCATCGTTTCTAGAAGAATACGCGAGGATTGCCATCGACCGGTTTGCTCGCAATTACGACGTTGATTTGCGGGACTGGAACATCCGAGTGGATCAGTTTGCGTACCATCCAATAGATTCTGGTCCCAAGGGAACCCATGACGCTGTCTACAATGCTGTATCATCAGCCTTCGCACAGTGGGCGTCGATGACCGTGCAACTGCCGATCGAGAAGGCAGAACCAAGGGATGCGCGTGAGTCGCCGAGTTAAGTTTATTGAAGTGGAACGTCTTTCGCGGCGACCACGTGATCCCAAACGTTATTTGATTGAGATTCAGTTCCCTCACCCGATACGTAATCTGCTTCAGTGGCCGGACAACATCTCTCACCGTACACCCCAGCGGCGAGCGTTGAAGACGCAAGCGACAACCAACCGCCGAGCAAGCTGACAAAACGCATAAAATCGACATCTGGTGTTGCGGCCGTTCTATGCGTCATAGTTGGTCCGTTGGGATCAGCGGTCGGGATGGTTCGGGCCTTTTACTCCATTGGGGCGGGGAACCCAACTCCTCGCCCGGAAGAGTTGGCTGACACAATTCGGTACTCTTTAATCGCAACGAGCTTTTTACTTCCGCTATCTCTGGTATGCTTAGTGCTTTGGATCGTATGCTGGTGGTCACTCCGGCGATCAGCTGCACGCGAGAGTCCGAAAGCCAAAGACGGTGGCTCACCCATGTCCGGCAAATAACAATGCCATTCAACGGAGCCGCGTGTCAGACGTTTTGGCAGTGGTTGAATCGCTCGTCGCGGCCCGCTGATGGCCAGCGTTACGAGATGAAGCTGGTATGGAAGCCAAGTGTGCCCTGCGGGGCATCGTCCGACGCCGAGTCGTGACAACCAACGCATGCCCTGCGGGGCACGACGCACACGCCCTGCGGGGCACGAAGCAACACTGCCCTGCGGGGCATCAACCAACGCATGCCCTGCGGGGCATTGTCCAACGCCTGTCAAATCGGTGACTGTGACGCAGTGCTCGTGTCGGATCGAAGCTGCGGGTAAGCCCACGGGTACTACGCTATACTAAACGACTCGTAACAATGCGACGAACCGAAGTCGCGGAGTCGCCGTTGTTGGCAATTGAGAATCACTCGTCGCGACTCGGTTGTCGCAACCGTTATCCGATCGAGAGCAACGTGACCAATCACTACCATCTGCGTCGTACTGTTTGGTTTATCGTTGCCTTCGCATCTGTTGGCTGCTCTGATGGTGGTTCTGATACTCAAGTATCAATTGGTCATCAACGAAAAACCGTACTGGTCCAACCGAGTGACGCATTTGTCAAACTTGTTGACTCCGCCGGCAAGGACATTACTATGCCCGACGGTGTAATGGTCGTGATGGAGAACAACACCTACGAAACTCAAGTTCTTCCGCATCTTATGCCGGGTGATCCGAGTGCTCCCGCCGAAACGGTTGCGATTGACGCGACATTTGCACTCGAAAAGGCCTCGATCGTTGTTGACGTGATCCAAACATACGAAGGTGGTGCTGAAGATGTATCTCGGACATACTGGGTCGTTAGACCGACTCAAGTGTTTTCAGCTGAGCGGTCAGCGAGATCTCATGCGATGGACTGATGAACCGTACCGGCGGATAACCAGCGCGTGCACCCGAGTACGCGAGCCGGCCGTTTCGAAGTTGAGAATCTTTCGCGCGTACCGGGTGACGCGTGACGATTACGAGATCAAGCTGGTATTGAAGCGAAGTGTGCCCTGCGGGGCATCGTCCGACGCCGAGTCGTGACAACCAACGCCAGCCCTGCGGGGCACGACGCACACGCCCTGCGGGGCACGAACCAACGCCTGCCCTGCGGGGCATTGTCCGACGCCTGTCAAATCGATGACTGTGACGCAGTGCGTGTGTCGGATCGAAGCTGCGGGTAAGCCCACGGGTACTACGCTACAATAAACGACTCGTAACAATGCGACGAACCGAAGTCGCGGAATCGCCGTTGTTGGCAATTGAGAATCACTCGTCGCGACTCGGTTGTCGCAACCGTTACGTGAGTTGAATTGAACACACTTCATAAATCTAGCCAATTGTTCGCTCTCCTGCTGTTTGCCGTTGCGGGTTGCGGCGAATCGTATGACGTCCCGCCAGTCGACCAGCTTGCGGTCGAACTGCGAAATCCTGAATATCGCTGGAAGGGACCATGCAGTCGTGAGGACCGGATACCGGTACTTCACGCAGCCCGCGCTCTCGCGTGCATCGGAGATGATGCTGTGCCAACACTCTTGGACGCCGCGAAGGATCCCGAGGTCGACATCATTTCGGTCCACGATGCTCTGTCTGAGATTGGACTACCCGTCTCCCTTTTCTACGATGACTTAATGGCTCGCGACGTGTCGCAACTCGAACAATGGTGGCATGAGAACATGGAACGGACACGCGGTGCGAGAAACGAACACCGGTCAATAATCGGACTCCCACCCGTTCGTGTACAATAGGCTAACTCGCGGCAAGGTTTGCGGGCGGAAGAAAGAATCACGTAACCATCACAATCGGGATAGGGGCCCGGTTACCCGGGACCCCTCCCACACCACCTAGCATGCGGGACCGCACTAGGCGGTTCGTCGCTTCGGAGCAAGCTCGCTCCATCGGTCTGCTAATACAAACAGGCCCTGACCAGTCAGCCAAGTGTTCGACATCGCACGCTGAACACCAGACGTCATCGAGAGACGCCAAGGGCCTTTGCCACTATGGGCAAAGGGGTAGGCTTCGTCGTGTGAAACGCCCAGAGCTTTCAACTTCTTCAACCGAGTGCGTGGTAAGCGCCAGTTGATCCAGTAACACGCGCGGACGCGTCGCCGTAGCCACTTGTCCAACGTCATCGCTAAGCTCTTGCGTTGTTCTAACACGAAATAATCAATCCAACCTCGCAGATAGAGACGAAGTTCATTCAGGCGTCGCGTCATCGAAATGCCGCGATTGCGACGCAAGATTTCGCTTGCCCGCTGTTTGAACTTCTTTACGTTCTTGGGACTCACACGGATCTGGCCACCGTAGCCGTGGAACTGGTAGCCGAGGAATTCGACACCATCGGTACGGCACACGCGACTTTTCTCGCGGTTAACGGCCAGTTTCAGTTTCGTTGTGAGGTAACGTTCGACCGAAGCGAACACTCGTCGGGCCGCGACATCTGATTTTACGAACACCAGGAAGTCATCGGCATAACGTACAAAGTTCAGTCCTCGCGCTTCGAGTTCCTTGTCAAGATCATCCAACAGAATGTTGGCTAACAAGGGTGAAAGCGCTCCTCCAACAAAAGTGCAAAACTTTCTCTTTTCCGTTTTTGCTAGTTTTCTTCGCAAAAAGGGGGAAGTTGATTCGGTACACGATCCGAATTTGATCTGGCTCGACAACGACGTTGTCAATC
>NZ_SJPU01000016.1 GCF_007860105.1 Allorhodopirellula heiligendammensis | reverse complement strand
AATTGTTGCAAATACTGTTCAATCCATCGCTTGCGATGGTCGAAGTTCTTTCCAGAGATCGGGTCATCTCCCATCAGAAAGCAGCGTCGGACCGTCCTGCTGAAGACATGCGCCACAGCAACTTCGGCGGGATCAAAAACTTCCGCTCGACACATCCGGGCCATCACTCACCTCGCTTGGCTATGCACTCGGAAAACTCAACCAAATCATCATTACCCTGAAGAGCGGCAAGTCAACACCTGAAAAGGAGCTATGTCCCCAGGCTCCCCATGCTGAAGAGCGGCAAGTCAACACCTGAAAAGGAGCTATGTCCCCAGGCTCGTCCCCCGTCGTAGTAGGTCGCCGTGGGGCGGTACCAACCTGGGTGGCCCACGGGGGCACCTCGTTTCTTCGCTGGTTGCTCGGGAACTGGCTGGAGCGGTGTCTGTGTGTCCGATGCGGCTTGCTTCTGCTTGTTGGTCGCGAACTTGTTCTGCCGCTCGAGTTTCAGTTCCATCTTGACTTGTTCAAGCTCAGCCTTGAGTTTTTCATTCTCTTGAGACAACTGACGATTTCGCTTTCGCTCGGCGTCAATCGTGCCTTGAAGGTATTGGTGGAACTGTTCGTTATCGTTGCTGCGAAGCACCAATACCGAGATCGGCACACCGCCAGCGTGCGGACAGTGTCCGACGTTGGGGCAGGGATCGTCTTTGCGAGGGTAGAAAGAGTAACTCATGCGAATTCCGTCCGTGATTTCCGCAACTTATTCGCATCAGGCCAATTCCACCAAGACCAGTTTCCCCGAATTTCCCTACGCAGGGGACTAAACTGTTACTCCCGTTATCTTCTCCCGTCCCGTTATCTTCTCCTCGCAAGAAACCGACCTGAAGTCACCCCAGGTTACCCAGAGTTCGCGTCGGCCCTGGGTCACCTACCGTCTTGAAATCCCCCCAAAAGGACATTTACGTCCGGTTCTCTATCCTTGAGTATCGCTTGCGCTCGGCTATAAGAAATTTCGGAAGTGGGCGAATCTATCTCAATGTATTTGACTGCCGGTAGTCTGACCAAATAATCCAACGCTTCGGCAGAAACAGGGCAATACCGCATCGTAACCGAAGACAAGTTTCTTGCGATTTTCGCATTCTTTAAGAATGTTCCCGATACGTTGGTTCCGTCTAGCTCAAGTTCTTCGACTTCAGCCATGAGTCGCGGTCCATCCAAAGCTTTGTCAGACAATTCTTCCGAATCGAAAATGTGAATTACGCTTAGGCGTGAAGCTGCAGTTAGCAAAACCTCCACGGCGTCGCCATCGCAATTTAAGAATGTAAATTTATACACGTCAGGCAATCGAAACTCGCCGTTCGGAAGGTTGCATTTCGTTACAGAATCAAAGCTGATGACTCGCAAACCGTGCAAACCCTGAAGAGCCTTTAGCTGCTCGGTGATCGCTGGATCGTCACCACATAACAGTACCGCGAACGGTTTGCCTGTAAAACCAAACAGTCGATCCAATAAGCTTGGATCCCCGTATTCCACCCAGCTTTCATCAAGCGAACCTTGCTCGCCAAAAACGCGAAGGGCTCGCCAGTTGCGTACTCTTGGTGTAACAGCAAACACGACCACTAGAGCCACGAGAAAGGCTAAGGTGGCAACCAAGGTTCGTATGGCAAAGCTCGTTTGGTAACGCACGGAATTTTAAAAACTCCTAGTATGTATTTTTGCTAAAACGGAAGATCCCGTTTTTTACAGGATTTTTCGAACCCGCTCTTTCCTTTGCAAGCGTTCTTGCAACTGAAGCAGATGCCGTCCGCTACACATTTTTTAGATGCAGCCGTATCACCCGGATGGAGCCACATGCACTGTTCGCGGTATGCTCTCTTCTCAAAATTCTGACAATTAAAACATTGATTTGGTTGAGGAGGAGTTGGCTCGGGGAACGGCACTGGCCCGCCAATCGTCGGACCTGCCTGATTGCCCCCTAGCCCTCGTTTCCCACACTTGTACTGGTCACAGTGGATAAGTTCATGAACAAGAAGAGCTTCAAATCTAGTCGCCGTTCCGTCCATATGCTGTGGTAAACAGATATGACAGCGTTGCCCTTCCGCAAAGCTGTATCCTCCGCCTCCGGGACAGTTCCCACAAAAAATATGAGCTCCTCGATCCCACTGGTTTTCCGCTCGTTCCGGCCAAGCAAAGTTGTCAATCGAGCTATTGAGAAACTCTTGACAGGACATTAGTCCCAATGGATCGAACCCGTGAACAGCAAAGTACGCCATGTACAAACTCATTCCATTGTCATACCCGATGGGATCTCTGGAGCTAAACCTACCCAGTTGCGCGTCGTACCAGCGGTTACGAAAGTAGTACAGCCCTGCATCCGGTGTCCACTCGCGGCTGGTATAGGTGTAGTGGACGCCGTACGTGCTAACCGCTCGTGGCGTGAAGTTGGCCTCGAAGATACTTAGGTTGCCGTAGGGGGCGTACTCATAGCGTTCTTGAACGCTCCCCGAATCACTCACCACCGCCGTCGTGTTCCAGTTCGCATCGGCCAGGTAATACAGTCGCTCGGTCAAGAGTCCACCCGACGGCGAGATGTCCCGGTCTCGGAGTACGAGATCGTCGATGTACCGCATCCCCCACACGTATTGGCGACGTGGCGTGTTGGAGGTGTCGACGTGTTCCTCGACACACTGCCAGGTGTCGGTGAAGTAGTAGTCACGCGTCCGAGCGAGTGTTCCCGAGGTGTACTCCTTGGCAGCGACGCGGAAGTTGCGGCCGTCAAATTGGTTTTCTAGGAGCACGTTCGAAGTCGTGTCATCGACCAGCTTTGTCATCCGGTTCCAGGCGTCGAACGTCGCCGTCATCGTCGCGTTGGTGCCGAGATCAGGTCGTGGGTTCGTTGTCGTGTTGCCGTTCTTGTCGTAAGCAGGAGTGGCCCAGATGTCGCTCGGCGTGTTGCTGATGTCCGTGATCTCGTTGACTTCGTTCGCAGTGCGCGTCTGATTGAAATCCCAGGTTCCGTCGCCGTTCTTATCCTGCCGGAATTCTTTCCAGTTACCCGTCGGATCGAGTGTCCAGCATTGGGCGGCGTCGAGCGTCGTGATCGCGGTGTGCGTGCCGTTGAGCTGGCCACGTTGAGCGGACTGCAGGCGGTTGAGTCCGTCGTATGCGTACAGCCAGTCGTGCTCTCGATTGGGATCGGATGGGTTTTCTCGCCACGTGCGGTTACTGGCCCGATCGTAGCCGTACTCGATCCGGGATAGATCGGTGCCTGCCGAGACATCTCGCCAGCGGACGTCCTTTACCTGACCGAAGCGATCCAGACCGCTGTAGATATCGCCAGTGTCGGGGTCGGTCGAGAGGGTTGGCGAGATTAGCGTGTAGCGGAGATCGGCCTGCGTGCTGTCCTGCTGGACGAAGGTGCCAAGACCCAGGTATTCGTAGGCCGCCAAGACGGTCGAATCATCATCGATCAGGCTGGACACCTGGTTCAGTTTATCGGTGATCGAGCCACTGCTGCCGTAGTCGAGCGTGACTTCTCGCCCGTTGGGATAGAGTGTGGCGGTGGGACGAAGCACGTTCCCACTGCCGTCGGTGTACGACCGTCCCACGCTGGGTGTCGAGGCGGGGTTGACCGCGCCGCTGTGCGACTGGAACGTTTTCGTCACTTGTCCGAACCCATCGAACTGTCGGTTGATTTGATTCTCGATCGAGCCGCTGCCGACCGACGGGTTATTATAACAGGTCACCGCCGCGACATTCCCGCGAACGTCGTAGGTTTGCTCCACGCGGCGGATCGCTCCGTCGACGCCTGCACCTAAGGTCGTGACTCGGTCTTGCGTCTGACGACCGAGGGCATCGAAGTCATACTGGCGAGTCGAGCCGTTTTGATCCGTGAGGCTGGTCCGCTGCGACTGGCGGTTATACGTGTAGCTGACGCTATCGGACGTGCCGGTTGAATCCGGATAGATCTCACGACGCAGCAGGCTGCTCGAGGCGATCGCGCTGTCTGACAGTGTGGTCCCGTAGATGTACTGCGTCACCTGATTGCCGGTGGAGGCGTTGACGGCGGTGAGTGTTTTGGACGCGAGTGCAGTCCAGGACTTGTGTTGTCACCGAACCGACGAATATCGGCAATCGGTTGGATGTCAATTCCCTCCGGTGTATCGCGCTGGCGCCTCAGTAAAGAGGCCTGACCCATTTGGCCGCTTCTTCTACCACCCGATTGTCAAAGATCCATTTTTACGTTGAGCATTCGCTGCTGCGCTTATCGTGAAATCAAAGCTGAAATCACGGCCAATGAGCCGACTCGAGGCTCCACCTCCTCTGAGGAAGACCGCCATTTGGACAACATTTTGTAACGAATCACGGTCCCGATGGGTCGTCGGGGTTTTGGACAGAACGGGCCCCAGATGTGCCCGATATCGGTTCTCGCGCATGTCAATGTTTACGTTTGACCATGACAGTGCTTAGATTTCTTCAACGTTCTAGCTAAATCTCTAATCGTGTTCGCTACCGACGTCCATCGAACGTGAAAATCGGATCTGTGTTGTCCACTCTCCAAACTCCTGCAATGTCGTCGCGTCCCAGATGATCCAGTAATAGCGATCCTTGTCCACACAATGAGTCAAAACATCGCGAACAGAGCGATGTTTCACGTTGATTTTGACGTCAGTTATTGTGTCGTTGTACATTTGCGTATTATCTCCAGACAACGGCCACGCAATCTGCGTAATATCACGGCGATGAAGTTCTCTGGCAATAAACCCTACCGGCCCCGAATAATTTAAGTCTACTAGGCGATCAAAAATCTTGCTCTGCTTTTCGGCGGCTTCTTCGATGACATGGATCACCGGATGTTTCTTGTCTTCTTCGTCTAGGATCACCCGGATGCCCGGCAGCTTCGTCTCGATCTCTCGGATCAGCTCATGAATAGTGGAAACCGAGGGATCGAAAGACCTCTTTGGACTGCTCAACGCGTCTGAGCCGTACAAGCGATATATCGTAAAATGGACTTTGAGTTTTGGACCCATCATTTCAAAGTAAGCGTCTGACGTGTCCAAGGAACTCGGATCAATCTGCGTTGTATTTTGTGGCGACATGGAGTAGCCCCTTGCGTGAGTGATTAGTGAAATCATCGCGACGGCAATCGCAATGCTAAGGATATCGGGGAAATAGCGGTGCCCCAGATTTCGCTGAGACCGCACGCAAGCATCCAGTTCATGTTCATTCTTCATATCGCCCTTTCCCTTCGAAACCAAATTTGGGACAACCATATCGGCAGCGCGGATCAAACCACAATGGCTCCATCTGGACAAACGATCCATACACAGTCAAGCTGTCGATGACAGAGCCAGCGGTCGGTCTTGCCGATCTCATGGCCGCATATTCGCACAGGAATTCGCTGCGGAGCACACGCCGAAGACGCCATGGTTAGTGCTTGTTCAGCCGGCCAGTCTTCGGCAGATTGACTATCAGCATCTACGATGGACGGATCCGGTTCTTGGTACCACATCACAGGATCCTGATACTTTCCGTCGCTAGTGATCGCCTGATTGATCGGGTACCAATTGCCGCGATTCTTTTCTTCGACACAACATCCTTCGTACATCTCATCGAGCGAGTCTTCGAACTGATCACAAACTTCCATTGTCACCCAGGCGATCCACGCGGTTATTAATTTCACTTTTCCGGTAGGTAAGTTTATAAACGCGGGACTAGTCGTGCCGTCGAGTACAAGGTTTTCTGGCGTCCGGTGTGAGCCCGGCGGGCAGGCTGGCGTACCGGACGAACTGCTGCTGGAAGTGCCGTAGTGACAGGGACCGCATATCGATTTTGGCACAATCACGACTGCCTGTGCGGAACCACAGACATGACCATCGAGCTTCGCTTCAATAGTGGTGTCACCGTTCGGCTTGGTGTTAGGTGTTGCAGACGTACCTCTCACATCGATCACGATCTTACCGGTGCCTGAGTCTCGCGAGATCTCCGTGACACTGACTCGGCTAATTCCAGAGATATTGATTTCAAAATCATCGGTCCGCCCTTTTGGGGTAACCGTGATCGTTACCCGTCGCTTGATATCCTTGACACACGAATTGCTTGAGCTGCTGGACGAGTTACTTGACGAACTGCTGCCTGCGACGGGGCCTGCCGGAATCGTAAAACCTGTCTTAACTTTCGAAGGATCAAATACAGCGGAACACGCAGAGCTGCTGCTGGAGGACGAGTACCCAGACGAGCTACTTGAGGACGAGCAACTGGACGAACTTCCCATCCACGAGGAACTAGACGAGCTGCCACCACCATGAGAGGAACTGCTGCTGCTTGATGAAGATCCTGGCGATGAACTGCTGGATGACATTCGCAAACTTTCCGCGATTGACGTAAAGGGGCGTAATCGGTCGCAAAGCCAATGTTACAGGGTCACTTCCAGAAAACAACCTCAGCGGAGAAGATTTTTGAAGATGCAGTCCAATGATTCCAAATCAACAAAAAGGGGCCACCCAAACTTTTATTCCTGTCCGGCGGATCATTTGCGGCGAAGAGTTGAAAATCCGTTGCACTCTTTGCAAAATCGGTGATTTGACGCATCTGACTTGAGCAAGAATCGCTATACCGCAACCGAGAGCGCAGCAGTTATTCCAACTGTCTACCAGGCAGGCGGATTGCATCGGGTTAGATATTACCGGCCTCGCTTTGGTCGCACTTCCCGCCGGTTTTGGGCCGAATTGTTGTCGCAAGTGGCAGCGATTGTTACACCGCTAATTCGGTACAGTCTCGCCCGCCCTCGTAACCCGCAACTCGCAACC
>NZ_SJPU01000015.1 GCF_007860105.1 Allorhodopirellula heiligendammensis | reverse complement strand
GGACCCAAAACAGACACTTAGTGCAAGATCCTTCGTTAGATCGAAGACTGAAATTCACTGGACGGCTCCATGCATGAGGCTGCTATTTTTCTGCATCGATTCAACAATTGAAGCGTAGTTCGACGAACGGTAGACATCACGGGGGACGGACGAAAGACTCTCCACTTCAAAAACCGCGCAAGCCGTCCTCCCGTGCATGTCATGGTTCTGCGATTTCTGTGCGCTGAGGACTTGGTCGGTCGCGGTTGTGGAAAGGCTACTCGACCGCACCACGACCGGTCCATTCTAGCCTGGATTGTACGTAGCGGATGAGGGCGTCTGCAACAATATCGGCGTCCGCCTCGGATTCGAGCAATTGGGATAAAGCATTACCGTGTTTTGTCATGGTGATCGCTTCTTCGTCCGCTGGGATTTTTACTGCGGTCGCCGTGTCTCGTGCGAGCGAGAGAATTTGCTCATCAGTGTTCCCCTCGTAGCGGCATGGAGCGATCTTGATGCCGGTCCCGCGACCGCGTCCGTACACGAGCGATTTCAGTTCGTCTATCGTGTGCATCGGAAACACGGCTCACAACTACTTGGGCAGGAGAGCGATTCAGTCGCAGAACGTCCGGCATCACCGGGCGGGGAGAGTTAGGTGTCCATTCGTGAAACCGCGCAAGCCCCGCTCCGTGTGAATGCCATGGTTATCAAACTTACAACGCAGCGCTTCGGGGTGGCTGTGGAGGAACTGGTTTCTAGGATTTCGTTGCAAGTCCGATTGGTCTACGTGAGAATGAAAGTGCACGGATCGGGTCGCGGAGGCCGTCTGCGGATTGGTGCTTTGAGCCCGCTGGTTATCTTGGCCCTGTTCGACTCTTGACGTTGGCATTGATGGCACGTTGATTTGCATTCGCATCTCAATACGACCTCGTTGGAGAACCTAAACAGCAATATGTCGAGTACGCCCGATCCGTGTTTTTCTTCCCGAACACACAGGAGCGTTCATTGTGGCACGCAAAAAACGAAAAAACAAGCAAGGTGTCTGCGGTAACAAAAAACCTCTCCAAGTCCGCAACACGACTGCGAAACGGCGAACTCCTCGACGTGGCGGGGTTCCCGTTGACAATGCGCCACCTCCAATCGAATCGCTCAAGCAGGTCAACACTAACGCGGCGGGGATCGACATCGCAGCGAACGTCCACTTCGTCGCGGTGCCCAAGGACCGTGACGCGGAGAACGCTGTCCGCAGTTTCGGAGCCTTCACTGCGGATCTGGAAGCGATCGCCGATTGGCTCACCGAGTGTCGAATCGAAACCATTGCGATGGAGTCTACTGGGGTCTACTGGATTCCACTTTTTGAAGTGCTCGAGCGGCGAGGCTTCGACGTGATCTTGGTCGAACCGAGTCAGATCAAGAAGTTTCGTCGTAAGACCGATGTCCTTGACTGCCAATGGATTCAAACTTTGCATACCTTCGGGCTGCTCACCGGATCGTTCCGACCGGACGATCAAATCATTGTCCTGCGAAGTTACATGCGACAACGTGAGATGCTCGTCAAGTGTGCGGCGCAGCATATCCAGCACATGCAGAAGGCCATGGAGCAGATGAACCTAAAGCTCACTGAAGTGGTCAGTGATATTCTGGGTGCGACGGGCACGGCTATCATCGACGCGATTCTGGAAGGCGAGCGCAATCCGCATCGACTTGCAAAACTACGTAACGAAAAATGCAAGAATGATGAAGCGACGATCGCATTGGCGCTTCAAGGCAACTGGCGAGACGAGCACCTGTTCTCATTGCATCAAGCGGTGGACTTGTACCGCTACTATCACCAGAAGATTGTGGAAGTGGACGCGCAGATTGAAGCGTACATGCGTCAGTTCGAGGACAAGTCTGGCGGCGAACCGCTCGCCAAACCACCTCGCTCGAAGCAACGTAGCAAGACGACCAACGAACCAAAATTTGACACTCGCACATTGCTGTATGAGGTCCTGGGTGTCGACTTGACTAGCATTGATGGGATAGGTGCTCACTCGGCATTGCAAATCGTGTCTGAGATCGGCACGAACGTAGATGCGTTTCCGACGGAAAAACATTTCGTGAGTTGGCTGAGTCTTTGCCCGGAGGCGAATAAGTCAGGCGGCAAGAAGCAGAAGAAGGGCAAAAGCCCGACGCATCGCAGCAGTAATCGCGTGGCACAGGTTTTTCGAGTGTGTGCACAAACATTGATTCAGTCGAAGTGTGCACTGGGTGCGTTCGGCAGACGCCTGAGAGGTCGCGATGGCGCGGCCAGTGCGATCACAGCAATCGCTCGCAAGCTAGCGATCATCGTGTACACGATGGTGAAAACGGGTCGCCCGTACAAAGATGTCGGGTCGGATGTCTATAACAGTCGGTTTCAAGACAAGCTGGTAGCAAGCCTTCGCCGTCGAGCGATTGAATTGGGCTACGATCTGCAGCCGACGCTGTCGGTCTAGAACACCCAAGCAAACGCGAGTGCCGTGCTGAACTGTGATATCGGTGCGCTCATGTTCTAAACAATCGCAACAAATCACTGCACCAGAGTCATCATGACTCATAAGAATGGCCCATCGAGACCCAAAAGCTGTTACTGTTCACCCGCCTGATGTGGGGTTCGTGGGTGTAGTTCCTGGAGATCCGCTCGGTCGGCTGCCATCATTCGGCGGCATATCCGATTCTGGAATCACAGTGTAGTGGCAAACGGTACCGCCAGCAGCCCAGTGTCGAATGCACCCACCAACAATTACGGCATTCTCAACAGTGCCGTCAATTGTCAACGTCGCGACTCCGGTCAGACCTGGCGCTTCTGCGAAGTATTTCAGCTCGTATCCGTCACGCCACGTACCAGTTCCAACGTGTTCGGTGGGAATATCGATATCGGTGTAAACCCAGCGGTTCGTGGAAAATGTCGTGCCAGAAGGTAGCGTTACGATCGCATCGTACTCGCAATCGAATCGCGTGTTGCGCCAAAGACGATGCCTTCGGTGTGTTTGATACGCCGCCATCGCCATCGCGACTAACAGTACGCACACCATCAGAGTGCGAAGACTGAACTTCATTCGGCGAACTCAGTGCGGATAACGTCGGGGTTCACCGGGGACGAGCGGAAAGGCAACCATTGCCAAAACGCGCTTTCGAGTCCTCCGCGTGCAACCCATGGTTCGTCGTACTATAGCGAAGGGGGCAGTGTTGCGTCGGCTATTCCGTTCCAATGTCGTCCTCATGACTATACATGAAGAATGGCTTGGGGGCGGCGGGATCAAGTTGATCTGTTGCGCGCAAATAGGGTGTGAATGGTTGGTCGGAGAGTAAGCGATAGTAGCCATCATACGATAGCATTATGTACGAGAATTGACGTTCCCGCGCGAATGATCTGTCGGCGTCGAGTTCGGCGATGTATGTCGTCGTCAATCCGGTCGGAGAAATGTCAAAACGCTCAACGTTCCCGTTCGTAAGTGTGATTTCGAGTGGGCAGGTAGTTGGCGGATAAGAGTAAAACGCCTTCGGCGTTCTCGATGTGCCGAGCCAACCTTGAATTCGGCTAAGAACCTTGGGCTCAGAAATAGTGACGAATTCACGGTCAACGTGCGGCTTGAAGCGAACCGACGAGATGTTGGCATCCCGCACATCCGCGATCGCGTGATTAAAGCGAAACAGAAGAAACCGATCAAAGATGGTCGGGCCAAGAACGATGAGTGCAACGATAGCGCCGAGAGTTGCGATCCATTGTCTAGCCCGTTTGGTCATGCGGTATCCATTTGCTCGACGAACGGTAGCGATATGCGGGCGGCGGCGAGCAACTCAGCTATCACCAAAACGGCGACCACCGCCGCTCCGTATCATCGCATGGTTCGCCGCTCTACGGTCAAGCGATGCATGGGACCCGAGTGAAGTAGCATAGCAGACAGGCGTCGTTCATTCTCCGGCGATGCATTCCACATCTCCGGTTTCGTCGTTGATCATGAGCATGAAGTGATCCCCGGGAATCCGACTGAAGCCGTCGTACAAAATGCACCAGAACCGCTCGCCGTCGAGGGAGTCGCAAGAAATTCTGGGTGTGCTATGTACCGATAGGTCAATGCCGTCATGAACGCAGTAGTCCGTTGCTGCGAGCACTGCATCATCTGGCGACATCGCCCAATTTGATGGTGGACCCTCGACAAGATCGTAGGCGGGGACGGAACGCTTGTCCCGATTGCAACCAAACGCAAATGGGATGCTGACCAAGACGATGAGCACAATGGCGTAATGCATGTGTTTGGTCGGCGAACGGCAGAATTCACGGGGTCGGGCGGTGAAAAGTATGAACTGCAGAAACGTGTGACGCCCGACTCCCGTGCAATTCTTTGGTTCTGTGCTCGAACGGTAATTAAGGATGGAGTGCCGAGGTCAATTTGGCTTGATATAGGAAATCGACGACTCCGGGAGTATAATCCAAGGCGTATTTTCGTGGAGAGGGAGACGGAGAATTGGCTCTAAGCGAACATAGTTTTCAGCTACCGCAGTAACCTTCCACGGGGACGAAACTTTGTACAAGCTAGATTCGATTTCAGCCAATTGATTCTTTCCAGCAGTTTGATCTTTGGAAATCGCTTCGTAGTTTCTTATTAAGCTAGCAGTTTCCGTTTCCCATCGCTCGATATATTCATTCTCTAAAATCTTCACGGACGTCAGCCCGCTGGAAAACGAAAGATCAATCACAGTTCCCTGCGGCAGGAAGTCAATCAGTCGGGCTGGCATACTGGCCGCATCCTGAATTGGATTGGCCCGTGCCGTATGGACGTACGTGGCAATACCGCACGCAAATAGGGCCGACGCGACAAATGCTAGCTTAAGCGATTTCATTTCGATTCTCCGAAAAGGGTTTGAAGCACAGAACGGCGGCGATATGCGGGCGGCGGCGAGCGACTCAACCACTTCGAGAATGGCTACCAACGCCGCTCCGTCATCATCGCATTGTTACGAGTCGTTTAGTCTAGCGTAGTACCCACAGGCTTGCCTGCGTCTTCGATCCGCAACGAGCACTGCGTCACAGTCATCAATTGATCAGGCGTCGGACCATGCCCCGCAGGGCAGGCGTCGGACAATGCCTCGCAGAGCAGGCGTTGGTTAATGCCCCGCAGGGCAGGCGATGGTTATCGCAGCTCGTGCGTCGGAACATGCCCCGCAGAGCACACTTGGCATTTCATCCACACACATCTTCAGAACGGCTTGATCTCGTAACGGTTGCGACAACCGAGTCGCGACGAGTGATTCTCAATTGCCAACAACGGCGATTCCGCGACTTCGGTTCGTCGCATTGTTACGAGTCGTTTATTGTAGCGTAGTACCCGTGGGCTTACCCGCAGCTTCGATCCGACACACGCACTGCGTCACAGTCATCGATTTGACAGGCGTCGGACAATGCCCCGCAGGGCAGGCGTTGGTTCGTGCCCCGCAGGGCGTGTGCGTCGTGCCCCGCAGGGCTAGCGTTGGTTGTCACGACTCGGCGTCGGACGATGCCCCGCAGGGCACACTTCGCTTCAATACCAGCTTGATCTCGTAACGGTAGAATTCACGGGGTCGGGCCGTGAAAAGTTTGAACTGAAAAAACGCGTGACGCCCGACTCCCGTGCAATTCTTTGGTTATCCGCCTAGTACAGGACGCAAGGGAGTGGCGAACGCTTCTCCGCTAACTGTCGGACGAGAGATCGCGATTCCAGAGCGACATCTTTCCACTCAACGAGCCTAGCGCATAGGCTGATGAAATCGTTCGTACTTATCGGCCATCATGCCAGCGTCAACACCCGGGGTAACTGCGACGCTGGTGATTTCCGTTTCGGCGGCGACGTTTTCATTGAGGTCTACGATTTCCAACTCAGGGGCGACAGCAACCGGCGCGGAAGGCGAACAGCCGCAAGCAGTGGCAAGCAGGAATGCGACTGCGAATCGGGAATAGGGTTGGGTCATGTGATTTCCATTTCTATGAACTTGTGTCGGATAACGTCGGCGATGTGCGGGCGGCGGCGAAGGATTCACCACTGCGAAAACGGTGCCCAACGCCGCACCGCCACCATCGCGTAGTTATTTGCTTCGAGCATGGAAGACTTTGAGTGTCCGAACAAATTCAACAGTGGCAACTGTCGTTATTGGAGCCGCAATTACCGCGAGATAAAGGTCATTGTACCACGGCAGAATGTCGTGTAACGGATAGCCGAGCAAGCGACTGGGCAAAGGTGCTATGACGAAAAGTAGCGAGACAAGCAATCCAGTGAAACACGTTGTTTCAGCAAAGATCCCAGTAATACTCAACGAGCCGATTGGTTTCCAGCGCCGGCGCATAGCACGATAGCAAGAGCACAGGAAAAATGACAGCGTAGCAACAATACAACAACCGATCGCCACACCCAACCGGTCCGAACCCATTTTCCCTGCGATTTCTTGGAATCCTCCAAAAAAGCCAAATGTAGTAAACAAACCGGTGAAGGCGCCGAGAATGCGAGCGATACTCGACGTCGCAATCCATGCAATCCAGTTGCGTGATTCTGCTGGCTCTGTTTGTAATACAGATTCGTATGGATTCATTGCCGTGAGAGTCGTTCTAAATCAAATAACGGCAGCGATATGCGGGCGGCGGCGAGCGACTCAACCACTGAGCCCAAGGCGACAACGCCGCTCCGTCATCATTGCATGGTTACGAGTCGTTTAGTGTAGCGTAGTACCCACAGGCTTGCCTGCATCTTCGATCGGCAACGAGCTCTGCGTCACAGTCACCAGTTGATCAGGCGTCGGACAATGCCTCGCAGAGCAGGCGTTGGTTCGTGCCCCGCAGGGCATGCGAGCTTCGTGCCCCGCAGGGCTGGCGCTGGTTGCCGCTGCTCAGGCGTCGGACGATGCCCCGCAGGGCACACTTGGCTTCCATACCAGCTTCATCTCGTAACGTTGGACATCAGCCGGCACGAGCGGAAGAGCAACCACTGCCAAATCGCGTTTTCGAGTGCTCGGTTGCATGTCTTGGTTCTGCGACAATTGTCGGCGATGCGTTTTAGAGCCAACGACCAAAACCAAGCGATGCGTAGAGGACAAATCCCCCCAAAACTATTTGCAGCGTGGCGATTCGACCATTGGCTCGTTTGAGTTGTTGCGACGCGGCCAAGACAAACGCAGACAACAAGTATAACCCAAACACAAAAGCGTAGGTTGGCAGCGCGAGTGAAACGTCGAATAGAGACGGATCGACAAATTCAGTCGCGACCATCGCAGTACCAAACAGTGCGTAAACGAACGCTACGAGTCCGACGATCGCGACCAACTTCGACGCAATCAAGTGAACGCGACTGGGTATTGTCTTCAGTCGGTGTCCACAGGGGCCAGACGATGGAGCGTACGGATTTTGCATGTACATTCGCAGAACGTTAGTCGTCAGTGGGTACGGCCGATTGATTTTCAATTTTTAAACGCCTGATGCCGTACTCCACTGCACGACATGGTTATCCGCAACGTCGCAATATAGTCAACGCCGAAACACGCGAGACAGCCAGTTCGTATGTGGGCGAGGTTGCGAGTTCTCCGGTATCGCAAGCAGTCGCTCGTACTCCGCCTCAGTCTCAAACACCGTGTATGAGCTGACGGTATCCCAAGCGATCGCGGTCAAGAGACCGCTGTCCCAACGTACCGGTTCGCGAGGCGCGGCGATCCCAGTATAGAAGATGCGCGCCCCTTGTATCTCTGGCACGGGTGATATTATTGCAATGCTATACCGTGGGTTCGGACCACAATAGAACCCAACGACCTTGTCGCAAAAGTCGGGAAGCGATTCGATGTCGGTTTGGTTCATGTTCGGTGAAATAGATGAACGAATGTTGAATAGAAGAAAATCTCAGCCGGATAAAGAATCCATGTAAGTCCAAGGTTTGACGGGTGGGAGCCATTCGTTAAAAAACTGGCGACTCAAACCCGTGATCTGGGCAGCTTGCGGCCGCCCGTCACATTTACTCCACCCACCAAACACATGGAATGAAATCTCATGAAGATTCTCGCACTGGACCTCGGGAAATTCAACTCCGTTTGCTGCCTTTTCGACTCGAAAACTCGCAAAACGCAGTTTGTCACGACACCCACTACGAGAGAACACTTCGGTGTCATCTTCAAGGACACTAAGGCCGATTTGGTCGTCATGGAGGCCTGTGGCCCCTCCGGTTGGATCAATGATCTGGCACAAGATCAAGGGCATGAAACTCTCGTCTGCTCCACGAACGAAGAAGCCTGGCGGTGGACAAACGTCAAACGCAAAACCGATCGGGACGACGCCCTCAAACTCGCTCGCATGGCCGCCATGGGCGAACTCAAAGGCGTCCACACGCCTTCACTGCAACACCGCGAGTTCCGATCGCTTGTCAAATACCGCAAGACCCTCGACGGCCGAATTAACAAAACCAAGAACGCCATCCGTGCTTGGTTCGTCAATCATGGGATCGAGATCGCCACGGGCGAGAAAGCCTGGCACACCGGACGTGATCACATCAACTCGTTTCGCAAACCTCTGGCCGACTGCGGGCCTGAGGAACTCTGGAAAGGAGAACTCGACATCGAACTGACCATCCTCGATTCGCTGTCCCAACAGATCACTGGTGTCGTCAAGAAGCTCGAAGCGATCGGCAAGAATGACGAACGCATCAAGCGAGTCCAAACGATCCCCGGAGTCGGACCACGAACCGCTGAAATCCTCGTCGCGTGTCTCGACGACCCTCACCGCTTTGAAAACGGTCGCCAAGTCTCGGCGTACTTCGGGCTCGTTCCACGTCAGTATCAATCCGGCGAAACAGATCGCAATGGACGCATTACCAAGCGTGGCAATCCACTGGCACGAACGATCCTCGTCGAATGTGCTTGGGCCTCGCTGCGGTACAACCCGTGGGCCAAGGGCGTCTACGAAAGGATCTGTGGCAAACAAAAAACACGCAAGAAGAAAGCTGCGATCGCGTTGGCTCGCAAGATCGCCGTGATCGCCTGGGCGATGCTACGAGACGAAAAGGATTGGGACCCGAAGCAAATGATCCAGGTCACTGAATCGTTCGGAAGGATGCCGGCGGGGCTCAAGGACTCACTGCAAAACATGAAACCTAAAGAGAATGCAGATCAGCGAAAAAGTCGTCTTCGCAAGGAAGCCCGCGCGGCGAGAGAGGCCGCCGAGAGCCGTGCTTCAAAAACAACTGGGCAGAATCCCATGAAGAGAAAGACCACTGGATCTGCCAAGCCGACCGCTTCCAAACGCAAAGCGACCAACTCGCCGGCGACGCGCTCGTCTCGGTCCACTTCTCAACCAAACGAGAAACGACAAACCAAAACCTCCGAGCCACGGCGAGCAAGAAAGCCAGTAATCCCTGCCTGATGCTCCGACATCGGCGTAACGAATCGGCCTTGCTCGCCTTCTAATCAACTGATGAACCCAAGCCTGCAGGACAACCAGAACGGGCTGACTGATGTGAAAACATCGTCGTAACGAATCGGACCTGCTGGCCATT
>NZ_SJPU01000014.1 GCF_007860105.1 Allorhodopirellula heiligendammensis | reverse complement strand
TCCATGTGTTTGGTGGGTGGAGTAAATGTGACGGGCGGCCGCAAGCTGCCCAGATCACGGGTTTGAGTCGCCAGTTTTTTAACGAATGGCTCCCACCCGTCAAACCTTGGACTTACATGGATTCTTTCGTAGACGCTGGTGACCGCAAAGACTGACTCCGCAACGTTGGCGGCTTCATTGCGAACTTGCAGCTGGGATTAGCGTTCGATTAGCGCGGATTAGTGTTCCCAAAAACCAGGCTGATTCGAACACTAATCTTCGCTAATCGCACACTAATCCAACGATCGTGATTTCCGCCGTCCAGACGCCCGAATTTGCTTGCTTGCGCACTGGCGACTCGGTACGATTGCGGTATCGCGGGTCGTGTAGTGTGTTGCTACGCTCGTGATCCAGGGTACGCTACGAACAATTGCGTTGCACCGGAGGAATGTGCTCTCCGCTGCGGCGGTGTTGCCTGCGGCATTTTACACCGCCTCCGCTACGACCACATTCCCCGGTGAACTCTGCGTTCGTAGGCGCTGGTGGCCGCACAGGCCCGATCGCCGCAACGTCCAACGCCTGGACCCGGCCCCTGCAACACCCGGCAGTGGAAGTCCAACGCCTGATTCAGCACTCGCAATTCCCGGCAGCGGACGCTCATCGCCTGAGTCCGACACCGGCGTTCTCCGCCAGCGGAAGTCCAGCGCCTGTGATTTTCGACGCCTGACTCCAACGCTCCGAAATTGCTTGCGTCCCGCTGGGTGACTCGATAAGATTGCGGTATCGCCGACCGTGTGCAGCGTGTCGCTACGCGCGTGATCCAAGGTACGCTACGAACAATCGAATGAACGGGAGTATGCTGCTCTTGCGGCAATTCAACCTTTTTCCCGTCATCGAGTTTGCTCGCTATCTCAACTCTTTCGATTTGGCCCGCATACCCCGTTATTCGTAGCGTTCGCCAGTTGATAAAATGTGTTGCGTTTCGCCCAACCTGTTTCAGCGCTGATGCGGTCGAATCAATACACACTCAAACGGACTCTCGGGTACACGGCCGTTTTCGCAATCTTTTGCGCTTTCGCGTCGGCGCATCCAGAGCTTGCAATGTTTGCCGGGATTCTGCCTGTCGTTATCATCGCATACTCGTGCTCACACAGACGAGTCCCGACTCTTGCAACAATCGCCCTATTTTCAACACTTGCGTTGATCTGGGCAATTTCCTTACTTGGTAAGCACCCTACTCAGGAGCACGGGCTCTGCGCGACCGTTGGCGCTATGGTGGGTGCTTACGTCGACCACGCTCGTACTTTGCTGCGTGAGTGGATGTAGACAGTCGCAACGAAGCCGTGATCTTCACACGAATCGGTCGGGAGATTGCGTTACAATGGTTGGCGAACCACGGGATGCACGTGAGTCGCCGAGTTAAGTTTAATGAAGAGGAGAGTCCTCCGCGGCGACCACGTGATCCCAAACGTTCGTAGGCGTTGGTGACCGCGCTGAACCGCAGGCCGCAACGTTCAACGCCTGTAATTTCCGACACCTGACTCCAGCTCCCGCAGTCTCCGTCGCCTGGAAACCATCGCCCGAATTTGCTTGCGTGCGCATCGGCGACTCGATACGATTGCGGTATCGCGGGTCGTGTAGTGTGCCGCTACGCGCGTGATTCAGTGTACGCTACGAACAAAGCGGTGCACGGGAGTAACGCGTCACCTCCACTCCGGCGGTTGGCTTCGCCATTTTACCGCCTCCGCTCCAGTGCCACGTTACCCCGTGACCTTCGGCGTTCGTAGACTGATGTGATTCCATGACTGCTGCAATGTCACTAACCGAGTCCATCGACACCAGCCGAGTCATCCATCGCCGATACGCGGTGCTTTTGCTTTATGGCTTGTCTGCGTTTTGGGGCGTGGGGCAAGTCGTCTCTCCCAACAATCCCTTGCTCTATATCGCAAGTGCAATTGCCTTCGCGACATCCGCAACGCTTTGGTTCTCAATTGACCGTCGCATTCTCGCAAAGCCCCGATTGCCGGTTTTGCAACTGCTGTTCTTCTTTACGTGGCCTGCTGCATCGCTGATCCACTTGCTGGCATCTCGTGGACTTCGTGGCTTCGGGTACTGGCTACTTCATTCCGTCGGTATGTTCATGACGATGTGCGTAACATTTTTTCCCGCAATGCTCTTGCTGCACTGGTTCGGCATCCTCGATTTGGATGCACTGAATGAAATGTAGCCGCGACTAACGCCCGAAACCTCCTCCTTGGGGCGTCCAATGCCAAGGATTCCTCCCGCGTACAATCTCCACCAGTAAATCCCACGTCTGAGATTTCCAACGCCCGAAATTGCTTGCACCACGTTTGGCTATTAGATATCATCGCGGCACCGTCGCTCGTACTCGGCACGACGCGCGTGATCCAGCGCACGCATACGAACAATGCGGTGCACCGGAGAATGCTGCTCATGCCGCAATTTAACCTTTTTCGGTTCCGCAACTTTACTCACTATTTGAATGTCCTCGATTTGGTCCGCATTCCCGGTGACCTTTGGCGTTCGTAGACGGGAAATCATGATCCTCGCCAACATACTTGAATCACCTGTCTTGACTGGAGCAATCGCCGGAGGACTAGGCACACTTGCCTTCTTCGTTTATTGCTTCGCGAAGAAAATCCAAATTGGGCGTGGCCGAAAGATGGGTCTGAACTTTGACCAAACTTGCTGCCCCAATTGTGGGAGAGAGTTGCCACGTATTCGCCGCCCCGCTAATTTTCGGCAGATGCTTTGGGGTGGCTGGACTTGTCCATCGTGCGGCGAAGTCTACGATAAGTGGATGAATACGGTCAGTAAGGAAAAATCTGACGCCTGAAAATCGCATTGGTCCACTGCAACTTGCAGCAGCGAGCGACATGCTGATGTTCCCGCTGGGTGGGCATGGTCGTTCGAAGCCGGACGTAACTGCCTACGACATCCGACGCTCGAAATTGCTTGCTTCTGTATTCAAGACTCGATACGATCGCTGTATCGCCGACCGTGCGTCGCGCTTCAGTACGCGTGTGATCGATTGTACGCTACGAACAATCGAATGCACGGGAGTATGCTGCTCACGCGGCACTTCAACCTTTTTTGATTCATCAAATTCACTCGCGGTTCCGCCTCTTTCGATTTGGTCCGCATACCCCGTGATTCGTAACGACTATGAAGTCCAAGGTTTGGCAAGTGGTGTTGGATTGCTTTTTGTCTTACTTCATTTTTTTCCCGCTGGTGGAGGTGAGGTGCCGTTCGCCGGAGGCTTTTTTCGGTCGCTCGCCCGTAAGTGGCGACCGAAAAAAGGCGCAGGTGAATGGCACCGGTTTCCATCTCGGTTGATGTCGATCACGGATTCATCAACGCCGTAGGACGCGAACAAGTAAGGAGCTGGATTAAACGACTATTCGAGGTGTGAACGCTCTGATTCCTGATGGGCCAACACGCTTCGTGCTGGCGGCGTCCCCTCAGTTATCCTTGCACGGTTCCAGCCACTTGATTCAGACTGGCGACGTGTTTCGGCGAGCACTTGCCTGGAGGCTTCAATGAGCAGCAAGTGGTCTTCCTTCGGTACGGCACATTCTTTAGGGCGATGTGTCGGATAGTTCTAGCGATCCTTTGCAATGGATCGATCCTAAATCGAACGGTCCGCATCAACTTGGGTCGGTGCTCAGTACGGAGGGCAGGTCTGTTCCTTGGTGGTTCGTGTCGTGGGCTTGCAGCGGGCTCCTGAGGTGATCGGTGTGATATTGATGGGGGAGAGTTGACGACAGAGTTTCGAGGAGTGAAGTGAGGATAAATGGTCAGCAGGTCCGATTCGTTACGCCGATCTCGAAGCATCAGGCAGCCGATACAGGTTGACCTGGTGACCGGAAGATGAAAATGGCGAGCAAGGCCGATTCGTTACGCCGATGTCGGAGCATCAGTCACGCGATACTGGCTTTCTTGCTCGCCGTGGCTTGGAGGTTTTCGTTTGTCGTTTCCCGTTTGGTTGAGAAGTGGACCGAGGCGAGCGTGTTGCCGCCGAGATGGTCGCATTGCGTTTGGCGGCGGTCGGCTTAGCAGATCCAGTGGTCGTTCTCTTCACGGGATTCTGCCCAGTTGTTTTTGAAGCACGGCTCTCGGCGGCCTCTCTCGCCGCGCGGGCTTCCTTGCGAAGACGACTTTTTCGCTGATCTGCATTCTCTTTAGGTTTCATGTTTTGCAGTGAGTCCTTGAGCCCCGCCGGCATCCTTCCGAACGATTCAGTGACCTGGATCATTTGCTTGGGATCCCAATGCTTTTCGTCTCGCAGCATTGCCCAGGCGATCACGGCGATCTTGCGAGCCAACGCGATCGCCGCCTTCTTTTTGCGTGTCTTTTGTTTGCCACAGATCCTTTCGTAGACACCTTTGGCCCACGGGTTGTACCGCAGCGAGGCCCAAGCACATTCGACGAGGATCGTTCGTGCCAGTGGATTGCCACGCTTGGTAATGCGTCCGTTGCGATCCGTTTCGCCGGATTGATACTGACGTGGAACGAGTCCGAAGTACGCCGAGACTTGTCGTCCGTTTTCAAAGCGGTGCGGGTCGTCCAGACACGCGACGAGGATTTCAGCGGTTCGTGGTCCGACTCCGGGGATCGTTTGGATTCGCTTGATGCGTTCGTCATTCTTGCCGATCGCTTCGAGCTTCTTGACGACACCAGTGAGTTGCTCGGTCAGCGAATCGAGGATGGTCAGTTCGATGTCGAGTTCTCCTTTCCAAAGTTCGTCAGGTCCGCAGTCAGCCAGGGGTTTGCGAAACGAGTTGATGTGCTCGCGACCGGAGTACCAGGCTTTCTCGCCGGTTGCGATCTCGATCCCATGATTGACGAACCACGCACGGATGGCGTTCTTGGTTTTATTGATTCGGCCGTCGAGGGTCTTGCGGTATTTGACGAGCGATCGAAACTCACGATGTTCCAGTGAAGGCGTGTGGACGCCTTTGAGTTCGCCCATGGCGGCCATCCGAGCGAGCTTGAGAGCGTCGTCTCGGTCAGTTTTCCGTTTGACGTTGGCCCACCGCCAGGCTTCTTCGTTGGTACTGCAGACGAGTGTTTCGTGTCCGTGAGCTTCCGCCAGATCGTTGATCCATCCCGAGGGTCCGCAGGCTTCCATGACGACGAGATCGGCTTTGGTGTCCTTGAAGATGACATCGAAGTGTTCTCTCGTAGTGGGTGTCGTGACAAACTTCGTTTTGCGAGTTTTCGAGTCGAAAAGGCAGCAAACGGAGTTGAATTTTCCGAGGTCGAGTGCGAGAATCTTCATGAGATTTCATTCCATGTGTTTGGTGGGTGGAGCGAATGTGACTGACAGTCGCAAGCTGTCAGCATCACGGGTTTGAGTCGCCAGTTTTTAACGAATGGCTCCCACCCGTCAAACCTTGGACTTACATGGATTCTTTACCCGACTTTGATGACCCTTCGTTCCAATTGAAATCGCAAGCTGTGTTCGTATTTTCTCGTGAACGCGAAAAGGAATACGCGGGACGCTTCATCAAGGATGCGACTCAACTCGCTATGATTCACGACGTAATTGATAACGCGTACGATCTTGCTGATGGCGAGACAACAGTCGATGCAGCATCTGTTTGCATCGAGAACGCTTTGCTCCAAGGTGGCGGCGGTGTCTGGGAGCAGGCCGGGTCTTGGCTCGTAAAACTAAGCAGTAAACATTCGATTCTTGATCCGATTTGGTCCACACTTGCAACCAATCCCAAATCGACGATTCGCTTTCGCGCCGCCGCCCATGTCGTGGACATGTCCCCCGATGCGCGGGCGACCATTTTGCCCATCCTGCTCTCAGACCGAAGCCGCAAGGTTCGCAGCAAGGTGGTTGGTGATTTGTGGGTCGCTTCGTGCCCTGATGCCGCCGCTGCATTGAAAGCGAGATTACCAGACGAACAAGACAAGGAGATCGCCTCCCAGATTGAGGAAGCGATTGTAAAATGCTGCGGGTAACCATCGGATTCAACGGAGGACCGGTGGTCAGTTTTCACGAATGGATGCTCAACTCCCGGTCCCCGCTGATCCGGGTCGTTCCCCGACTGAAGCCTTCGCAGCCTTGACGAATCCATATGCTCCAAGCCAGACCAATGCTCGCAATCTGCGAGACGGTGACCGGGTACACCCTGACTGGAAATGGATGACCGGAGCGACTTATGCGCTTTGCTGCTTCTGCATGCTGGGCATTGTTGGGAAAACAAACCCACCGACCAGCAGCGTCGTTGGTTTCGGACATGGATTCATTCGGTTGCCTGCTGTGGTTGGCGACACGGTCTTCTACTGCATGATTCCTATTCTCGCGATCTTGCCGACCGCATTGATCTCGGTTCCGCTCATCCGGCTTTACCGATTCCGAATTCCAAGAACTTCAATGACTGCTTGGAACTTTGGTTTTCTCCTGGTTGGTTTTTTGATTGCGGTTATCAATGCTAGCTGTTACCGTGGTGACTGACCAAGGAGCGGGGAACCATGATCGACCTAGCGACGGTGTTGTTTTTGGCAATAGCGCAGATCAAAAATCTTGAAGTTTTTGATTCCTTCGCCCATGCTGGTCAGGGGCCAGCCCCCGAACCCCCGAGATTTTTCAGGCATGGCGCCAGATGTTCAAGCCTGTGGGTACTACGCTAGACTAAACGACTCGTAACAATGCGATGATGACGGAGCGGCGTTGGTAGCCATTCTCGAAGTGGTTGAGTCGCTCGCCGCCGCCCGCATATCGCCGCCGTTACGAGATCAAGCTGGTGTTGAAGCCAAGTGTGCCCTGCGGGGCATCGTCCAACGCCCGAGCCGCGACAACCAGCGCCAGCCCTGCGGGGCATGAAGCAACACTGCCCTGCGGGGCATCAACCAACGCCTGCTCTGCGAGGCATTGTCCGACGCCTGATCAATTGGTGACTGTGACGCAGTGCTTGTGTCGGACCGAAGTCGCGGGCAAGCCGACGGGTACTACGCTAAACTAAACGACTCGTAACCATGCAATGATGACGGAGCGGCGTAGCAGCCGTTGGCTCAGTGGTTGGGCCGCTCGACGCCGCCCGCATATCGCCGCCGTTCGCCGACTGAAGCCTTACGACAAACTTGATGCGCGATAATCTCTACTTCATTCGACGCAATGGAAAGTGCGGCTACGTCAATCGCCAAGGTGATATCGTTGTCGATCCCGTGTACTCCGACGCAACTGGATTTGCTGACGGTCTCGGTTGCGTACAGGATGGTATGGACCTCCACATTCTGAACGTCAACGGGAAGGTCGAGGCAACGATCGAAAATGCGTCCATATTTGGGCACTCATTCTCAGAGGGTTATCTCTGTGTTGACCGAAATGACAAACTTGGATTTGTCGATGAACACGGAAATGTTGTCATCGATTTCGAGTTTCAACGTGCCGCTGACGTTGTGCAGGGCATGGCGATTGTTCAGTTGAGCGATGACCGTTACGGACTGATCTCGACAATGGGCGACTGGGTCTTTGAACCGCAGTACAACTACATCACTGAGTACTGGCCGGACTCGAAGCTCACAGCAGTAGTCGTAGATGATTATCGTTGGTCACTTCGGCCACTTGATGGTAGCGATCGGCTCCAACGCGAATTCGCATCAACCCATCAGGAGCGAGAAGGATTGCTGCCTGTTTGTCCAGAACAAGATGGGAAATGGGGTTGGGTAGATACTCGTTGCACGGACGTAGTCTCTGAACAATTTGACGGGACGGGAACTGCATTTTTCGACGGAACTATTGCGGTCGTCACGGACAACCGCTGGGGCGTTTCGGATACACGCGGCAACCTGCTTGTCCAGCAGAAATACAACTTCACGGGAAACCTGCATTTTGGTCGACGCCGTTTTTATGAGGGTGCTGCAAAACCGGGTACCCTTGTAGGCGGGAAATATGGTTTCTTGGATGCGGCGGGCGAAATTGCAATTCCAGCAAGATTCGACGGAGCCCTCGACTTTGTTGGCGATGCAGCAATGGTGACGGTGGGCCAGCGACGAGATGCCAAGCTTGGGTGGATAAACGAGAATGGAGAGTTCTTTTGGAACCCCAATCGCTAAAAGTAAATAGCGGCGAACCATGCGATGGACCGAAGTCGCGGGTACGGCGTCTTGAAATGGAAAACACATTGCCGCGACTCGGTCATCGCGGTCGTTATCCGACTAAAGTGAACCACGCGACGATGAGCAATCGCACTTGGGCCTGCATACCGTGCGGCAAGACCTATCGACGCAACCAAACGGTCACCAACTTGCCATGCCCGCAATGTGGTGCACCGTGTGAATACGTACACTGGAAAATGCGTGTGCCATCGCCACGCAACGTCAAGAAGTGGCTCGCATTTTGGCGTCAGTACCGCGCCGAGAAGCAAATACTTGCCGGCACGGGCGATGCGCCGAGTGCTGGTCCGAGACATCTCGAACTGCTCAACCGTATAATCTGGTCTGGTTCCATGCCTTCTGGCGATCACGAATCGCAGCGGAAGTGGAAGGATCAAGCCCGTCGCAAAGAGGCTGCACGACGACATGACACGTGACAAGGGCCTCGGATAACCAATGAGGATTTGACTTCGCGTAAACGCGACGGTTGAGTCACTTTCTGATTCGATTTACTTCGTTCGTCGCAGGCGGAATTGCGAATGCCTAGCCGAAGCTCAAGTCCTTTGTTCAGGAAGCCCGGTGTTTACCCAGCGCCCTTTGAGCTTTGCTTCCACGCGGACAGCCCAGGAGCAGTCGGTGGTGCGGTTTGTGAATCCGGTACGACGGATTACGGCACCAAGAATCGCCTCCTGTCTGCTTTGCGGATTGATAATTGGCGGTTTTTTTCTCGACATTTACGCTCCTGTGACGCCTTTGGATGGGATTGGCGCATAGCTTCATCGATCGCCCTCCTGCAGACGTTTCGATTCTCGCGGTCTTGTCAACTCGATGCCTCATCGCTTACCCGCTGTCGTAGAAGGTCTGTCCGTGTTCGGGACGAACGCCCATCGAACCGAGTGAGCGGTAGGTCACTTCGGTCACCCGCATCTCGCCGCCACAATCGATGCACTTCATCGGTGCCGTCAACTTCTCAGGCTGCGGTGCGTAGCCGCTGGCTAGCCAGAACGTCCAGCCCAACTGGATCCATACGAGCCACTTCACTTCGTCAACCGAGATCTTGCTGTTACCGCTCATCCAGCCATAGTGACGGATCTTCATGAAGTTCGTCGGCAGCACGTGCTGCGCGAAGTTTTCGACGAACGTTTCGCCAGGAACCGCCTTGGTCTCCATCCGATTGCCTTTGCGGCGAATTCGATACGTCACCGTTTCTTCGTTGACATCCACGATCCGGCTGTCGTTGATCGCAACGCGATGCACGTACGGAGCGAGATATTTCAAAGTCGGCACCCCGTGACCGACCGCCTGGATGTCGACCACAAACTTCTTTGTCCACACGACACTATCGACTTGCGAGTACAGACCTGCGGCACGCAGTTCGTCAGCCAACTTCGCTTTGTAGACCTTCATCAACGTGCCGTGATGAAACAGAAAGTTTTTCGCGGTGCTATGCCACGATTCCGCTCGGCCCTGCTCATCCAACTTCACTCCGCCACCAGGAACGACGTAGTGAATGTGTGGATGGTAGACCGCCGGATCACGGCCCCAAGTATGCAGGACTCCGAAGAAGCCGAGATTGCATCCATTCAAACTCTTGGTCACCGAGCCCACATCGCGAATGCTCTGCCTGCTAGCGTCAAACAGACAGCGATAGCCGTCTCGTTGAGACCCGCGCAGCACCGAGCCTATCTCTCTGGGCACCGTAAAAGTGACCAGGAAGTGATGGACCGGCAATAACTTGGCAGACTGTTTTTCGATCCAGAACTGCGTCTTCTCATGACCGCAATTCGGACAATGTCGATTGCCACACGAGCGACCTACCCAGTGCTCTCGCCCGCAACCGCTGCACTCGTAGTGAACGCCACCGAGAGCGCCGGTGCGGCAACGCGTGATCGCGCCGAGGACTTTGTCTTGAGCGATCGAAATCGAATCAGTATGCTGCTGCAAGTATGCCGGTGCGAATTGCCGCAAGGCATCCGCGACCGAAACCATCGCAGGAGCGGTTAGCGATTCACCGCTTGACCACTCGGCTCAGGAGAATCGTTGAGCATAAAGAGCCCCTCGATCACATTGCGTGCGTTCGCTTCGGCTGTGTCCGTCAGGTGCAAGTACACAAGCGTGGTCGCCAGCGACGAGTGCCCCATATACCTTTGGATCACTTTCAAACTGACCTGCGCCTCGAGTAGATGGGTCGCGTACGAGTGGCGCAGCGTATGAATGGTGACTTTCTTAGCCAAGTTCATTTTCGTTGTGATCCGCTTCATGGCACCCTGGACGGCCGTTTCGCTCATGGGGTTCTTGGCGCGACTGATACCTTGGCGAGCAAGCGTATGATTGCGTCCGTCGGCGGGGAAGAGTAGCCGCGGGTGGCAATGTGTTGTCCAATACTTTCTGAGCAGCAGGAGCGTGGAATTGGCGATCGGCACACATCGATCCTTGGCTCCTTTGCCGCGATGAACATGCACCAGCCCACGGGCGGCATCA
>NZ_SJPU01000013.1 GCF_007860105.1 Allorhodopirellula heiligendammensis | reverse complement strand
GTTTGGTGGGTGGAGCGAATGTGACGGGCAGCCGCAAGCTGCCCAGATCACGGGTTTGAGTCGCCAGTTTTTTAACGAATGGCTCCCACCCGTCAAACCTTGGACTTACATGGATTCTTTCTGCCAATGAGCGACCTGCGCCACAACGAATGGTCCAACGCTTCAATATCGTTCATCTTCTCGCCGTCACCGGTCTGGCGGCACTACTGTTTGCGGCACTGCAATTCTCACGTCCCTTCGCACAAGCGATTATTGTAATCTTCGTTTGGGGCGCGTTCCACGTGTCCATTGCCAAGCGATACAGGTGCTACGAGAGTATCTTCGCCGGCGCGGCATCCGCATTCTTCACGGCGATTCTCATACCACACGGCAGTGGCGGTTGGGAATTCGGTGGTAGTTGGATCGGTCTGCTACTCGATCCCATGACCGTCATTCGCTGGATCGCGATGGCAAGCGTTGGCGGATTCGTGCAGGTACAATACGTCCACGCCCATCGTGAACAAGAACGGAGGTTTCAACGTGAGCTAATGCGTCACGCAAGAGCACCGCTGAACCAGAAGGCAGGACCATGAAATGCACCGGAGAACGGGTGGTCCGTTTTCTCGTCTGCTTGCAAGTCGTTCGCCCATTCCCTCGTTGTTACACACATTTTTGATCGGCTCCTGGACCAAATGCCATCCAGCACGCCGCCATGATATGCATCGCTTGAAGTCCGAGCCACATTGATTGAGGTCCCGGCGGGCCCGTGTTTTTGCGATTGATGTAGCCGCCAAGTTCGGCAACGATCTTGGTCATCTCCATGAGTGTTGGTGGCTTGCGTGGTGGCCGAATTTTGCGAACTACTTGCCACACGCTCTTCCATTCCGCTGCGGTGTAAACCTTTTCGCATGACGCATCGGCGTGTGTCCGGCTGACTCTGCATATATACAGGCTTCGCCAAGCGATGATCATGTAAAGTGCTCACGACGGTAAGAAGCGAACGATGTGCTCGAATCGGCGTGACTCAATCTTACAACCGCTTTTTAGGACTTTGAAAAATAGCTCAATCATCCAACGCATTAAGTAATATTCAATGACAAGGTCTACTTGCTTGTGCGTCTTGATCGGAAGGCTTGTTAGCATCAGGTATTCGATCGGATCATCTTTGCCGTTCGGTTTGGTCTCTCGAACCAGCACCGCATTGACGGTGCCCCCGTCGTAGTGACCGGCACGAGGATCGTTCAGCGTCACTTCGCGAGCACTGCGATCGGCTTTGCCGGGTCGATGTTTAAGCCCTGCGCTTCCCCATGCCGTCCGACCGCGGACGTCGAGCGTTTTTTGATACAGGAACTTGCGATTTCCCCGTTCTTCTCGGATCGCGACCGTGCGATCTCGAAACTGTTCCTTGTTCAAAAACCGGCTTCCGTCAATCCGAATCACCCAGTCAAACTGGTCTTGGCTGCGACAGTAGTCGAGCACTTCGGTGATGTCGGATTCCCGGTCGGCCAGCATCACGAACAGGGTCTCAGGGCAATGCGCTTTCACTTCGGCACAGTGTTGTGACATGGTGAGCCAGCGATGGGTCTCCTTCTCTTCAAACGGCTTTCGCTTGATCTGCATCCTTCGCTCGCTTGAACACCGCTTTGCCTTGGGCTTGTCGTCTTTGGGCTCTCGCGTCCACGCTTCGGCCGAAACACTCCCCAGGGGTGTGCCGTCGGGAGTGAAAGCGTGCATTAAGTGCATGAACCCACCGCTACGACGACCGGTGCCCATTGGTCCGGCACCCTCGACTTCGCTACTGGGTCGCGTCAGGTCCAGTTCCGTGGTGTCTTGCACCAAGAGCACTACTTTTTGAGACTTCATTCACTCGTAAGTGGCGTCGATATGAGGTGCGAGTACCTCTTCGAAACCAACCTTGTCGTTGTCAAAGAACCGGTAGGCGGCGACCATCTCTGCCCGGTCGTGACAGGCCGCGGGAATACTTGAGGTGGATGCTTGCGAAAGCGTGTCGAGCAACTCAACCAGTCTGCGTTCGAGGCGTTTGTCGCGAAGATCGGCAGTTTCCATTTCATCCATGACCCACTGACTTGTCATCGTCGGCTTCCTCTGTGATCGACTTGTTCCAGGACCACCGTTTCCTCGCCCTATCAATTTAGCTTGACTTAAGCCAGTCACCAACGTCACAATCTGAGGCGAGACTTGTGTGTAACAACAAACTCCCCGCCCGGTGATGCCGGACGTTCCCCTACACAATTGCGGACGCAACCACGATCGCGACGCTATCCGCATGGACACGCCTTCATATACTGAGCTTCACACGCGCGTCCGAGACTGCCTTTGGCGCGATTGGGATCCAATCGGCGTCAACTGCTTCGATGAGGCAACGGGTGAATACGATGCGTATGCCCCGACGATCGCTGCAATGTTGCTCGATGGTGCGGACGCACACAAACTGACAGCGCACTTGCGGCAGATCGAAACGCACTCGATGGGCCTTACTGGCCAATGCGATTCGACCCCTCAAGTGGTAACGAAATTGCTCGATATGGTTGGGCGGTAATGAGACTTCGAGCATACGTGTTGCGCGCTCGATTCTTGATCGTAAAAGGTCGATATGCTACACTCGATTGAGATGTCGCAGTTGCCCGGCAGGTCCGGACGGCGGCGAACCATGACATGCACCGAAGTCAGCCACGTCGGTTTACTTGAAGTCATGTTAACTCGGTCGACTCGGTGATGTCCGTCGTTCTGTCGACTAATCGTCACTACTGCCAATGACTCTTCGACACATCATACTGACCGTCGTTGGGATCTGCGGCCTCATTTGGTTGGTAAACGGTCTTCGCACCCGTAATGGTCACGGGGTCGATGCTGGCACTGCCAATTCGCGTATCCATCAGCGATTCGAAATACCCGCCGATGCGAAGGACGTCAACTATGCGTCAACTGTATGGTCATCGCGTGCTGACTTTTCGATCTCCAAGGCGTCGTTCCTAAAATGGGTAGACAAGCGGCGATGGAAGTTAGAAGAAGTACGCAACGGAAAACATCTCTTTATTCCGGCTGACAGCTCACTTGACTCCAAAATGATGTCGTCCGGGTACGTATTCGATGGCATGGATGGCGATGTCGGCTACGTCGGCGTGTACGACGACGATCTCGGAAGAGCCTCAGTCTCCTACATGACACGATGACAACTGCATGAGGGCGGATGCGCCCATATCCATCGCGACGTCCTGCGGATATCATGAGGACAGAACAATCGAATGCACGTGAGTATGCTGCTCACGCGGCAATTCGGCCTTTCTTGATTCATTAAGTTCTGTCGCAGTTCCAACTCTTTCGATTTGGTCTGCATACCTCGTGATTCGTAGCGTTATTGGAATTTGTATTGTACTGACACGAGCCGTTAGATGGTTGTTTATTTTCAGGAACGCGTTCAATCTTCGCAGGCGGGTCTGCGCGTCGTCGCGGTGAGATGCGACAAGTGCCATTGCGAGTTTTTCTTTGAGCTAGCTCGCGTTGGAAGTGGTGCTGGGGTCGCGGTCTACGGAATTGGCGGCTCGACTGCGGCCAGTGATGCTGACAAGCGAGCAAAACGCGATCTCGTTGATCGCCTTGCCTTTGAAGCGGAACTTGTTCCGTGCCCCAAGTGCAACTGGATTAACGATGAGTTGGTGAATGGATATCGCAAAGGGCGATACAGAAACGCTGTGGTTTTGGCTGTTGGGATAGCTTTCTTTGGCACGGTCGCATCATTGATTGGAGCATGGTTCATATACAAAGGCCCTCCACAGGATCGCGTTGCTCTCCCCTACTTCCTTTACGTTGGGCCTATCGTATTCCTCTCTCTTGGCGGGCTTGTCATCGTGTTTCGGAATTGGCTTCGAGCTCGGATACGGCCAAATTTAAATTTCCCTTTGTTGCCGCGATTACCGGCGGGCACACCTCCGGCATTACTGGAGGACCCAAACACGGGAGAGCTGCGCCCGCAGGCTGTTTGGCGAGCCACTGCTGTAGAGTCAACGTGGCACGAGTTTCAAATCGGACGCAATTCATTTCCACTGGTGTGCTGCGAGTGCTTGGAGGGAGTGCAGTCGGGTCATGGGTTCACTGTCCCGTCAGCCAACGAAATGAAGCTGAATATTCCACATTGTGAAACCTGTGCAGCTAACGTTAAGCGTTCAAGGCGAATGATCAGTCTCGGTGTCGCTAGCGCCTCGCTGTTAGCAGGATCAGCGATTGTGTGGTTCCTGCGTCTGCAAGATGAAGAATTCTGGATTTTCTTCGTGGTGATTGTGTTTGTTGCCGTAGGCCTTGGACAGTATGTCGCCTCGTCGATGACCGCGCCGGTCAAAGTACGCATCTCCGATGCTTCACGCGGAATCGTCCAATTGCGATTTAAGAATGCATCGTATATGGCGAGGAACTTGTAAAACTAACCGTCTCAATGCGCTCCCATTAAGCATTTCCGCTACAGAACCGTTGGTTGCGACGAAGGACGCGAGAGAATCTTTTAGAGATTGTGACTCTTCTGCGCGTCCCTGCTGCGCCCTGTCATTATTCGATTGGGCATGATCATTGCGCTGTCGATGCGGATGCGCAAATTGCGGACTGACACCTAGACTGCAAGACTTGTGGGCGGTCGATTGTTGCGCTGACATTGTGACTCGAATAGGTGCGCGGTCGATCGTTGCTCCCACTCGTGTCGTTCGGCTACAATGGCACTTTGACGTCTGCCGAACTGGAGGCCCATTCGGCGATTCCCCAACTCTCGTCCAATAACAATGCGATGATGACGGAGCGGCGTTGGTCGCCGTTTTCGCAGTGGTGAGTCGTTCGCAGCCGCCCCCATATCGCTACCGTTATTCGACTGAAATCCAACTCGCGTGCATGACGACAATCCATCCGTTCGGAGAGCCCTTTGGCATGACAAAATTTACAAACCATGACGCCTATATCGCTGCGGCACCTGAGTCGTTTCAACCTCTGTTGGTTCAACTTCGCGCACAACTCGCCAAAGTGCTTCCTGACGCAGAGGAGTTCATCATGTACGATATGCCAGGGTTCGGGTTCGGAAAGACGATCATTGCGGGCTACGCGGCATTCAGCAAGCAATGTGGCCTTTACGTGAGCAAAGGTGCCATCGCCGCACTTGCCGACGATATTGCTGCCGCAGGACTCAAAGCAACCAAGACAGGGGTTACCTTTTCAACGAAAAAGCCCATACCTGACGAACTGGTCGAAAAGCTCGCTCTTGCTTCGCGAAAGGAAGCGGGGCTTTGACCGCAACGGTTTGCGACGCGGCGGATAACCAATGGAGTGCACGGGAGTCGGGCGTGCAGCGTATTGACAGATCAGCGTTTTCACGGCCCGACCCCGTGAATCCAAACGTTATCCGACTGAAATCCATCTTCCGCCAAAGAGAGGCAATTCTAAATGGCGAAACTTCAGTGGTGCCCTGACGAGGAAGCATGGACTGCACTCATCGATTCCGAACACTTCGCCGAACTTGAGTTACGAGTCTTAAGCGACGAGGAACCAGAACCACCAACCGCTTCCCAATTGAAATCTGTCGCAGTCGTGGAGCAGTTTGCAAGAACAGGATTGCCGTCGACAGAGAAACTTGCACGCAAGTACGCACAGGAGTACCTTGGTCCCGACGAAGTCGACGACATGGAAGATGAGGACTTTGCTATCGACATCCATGCGGCAATTGTCCCGCGCCTTCGCGATTCAAGTGACACGTATGTCATCTTCGTTGGCGCATCGGATATTGATCCGGAACACGGCGTCTCAATCCTTTGCAAGAACGGTAAGATATGCGTTGTTACACACTCAGATTTTGCATACGCGAATTATGACTGGGATGACACGTCTGAACTCGATCAATTGATCGGATAACCAAGCCATTCACACAGAGCACGGCTTGCGCGTTTTCACAAATGGATACATCACTCTCCGTGCCCGGTGATGGCGGCGGCCATCCGAGCGAGCTTGAGAGCGTCGTCTCGGTCAGTTTTCCGTTTGACGTTGGCCCACCGCCAGGCTTCTTCGTTGGTGGAGCAGACGAGTGTTTCATGCTCTTGATGTAGCGCCAGATCATTGATCCGTCCGAAGGGTCCGCAGGCCTCCATGATGACCAGATTGGCCTTGGCATCTTCGAAAATGCTGTCGACGTGTTCCCGCTTGGCGAGGGTGGTAGCGAACTTGGTTTTGCGAGTTTTCGAGTCGAAAAGGCAGCAAACGGAGTTGAATTTCCCGAGGTCCAGTGCGAGAATCTCCATGAGATTTCATTCCATGTGTTTGGTGGGTGGAGCGAATGTGACGGGCAGCCGCAAGCTGCCCAGATCACGGGTTTGAGTCGCCAGTTTTTTAACGAAGGGCTCCCACCCGTCAAACCTTGGACTTACATGGATTCTTTATTGGATTCGAAGGTGAGCAGCGCGTGCACGTTTGCTGTGCAAGTAATCGCACGCTACACTGCTTCTCGGAGGACGAACTATGACTAATTTGCTCGAAAAAGCGTTTGAACACGCATCTAGACTTCCCCCTGAACAGCAAGATGCTCTCGCGAAATTGCTGCTCGACGAGATCGAGGCCGACAGCGCATGGGACGTTACGTTCGCAAAATCACCTACAGTGTTGGCATCACTTGCCTCTGAAGCGTTGCAGGAAAAAAACAGTGGTGGGGCCTGCCCGCTCGTTCCGGATGAACTTTGAACTCGCTGACTACTCGACGATTTCGCGAGTGCTTCGCACGTCTGCCGCAGCACATCCAGAAACAAGCCCGCGATGCCTATCAGCTATTCCTGGTTGATTCATCTCACCCTGGGTTGCGGTTTAAACGTATTGCTGGCCATGCCAATGTATACTCCGCTCGGATCACGCTGGATTACCGTGCCGTGTGTGTCCTCGAGGGCGATGACGCAAAACGGTTTTGGATTGGCACGCATTCCGACTACGACAAGCTTCTTTCCGCAATCTGACAACGCTGCAAATAACCAATGAGGATTTGACTTCGCGTAAACGCGACGGTGGAGTCACTTTCTGATTCGATTTACTTCGTTCGTCGCAGGCGGAATTGCGAATGCCTAGCCGGAGCTCAAGTCCTTTGCTCAGGAAGCCCGGTGCTCACCCATCGCACCTTGAGCTTTGCTTCCACGCGGACAGCCCAGGTGCAGGCGGTGGTACGGTTTGCGAATCCGGTGCGACGGATGACGGCACCAGGAATCGGCTCCTGTCTGCTTTGCAGATTGATAATTGTCGGTTTTTTCCTCGACATTCACGCTCCTGTGACGCCTTCGGATGTGATTGGCGCATCGCTTCATCGATTGCCCTCCTGCAAACGTTTCCGTTCTCGCGGTCTTGTCAACTCGATGCCTCATCGCGTACCCGCTGTCGTAGAAGGTCTGTCCGTGTTCGGGACGAACGCCCATCGAACCGAGTGAGCGGTAGGTCACTTCGGTCACCCGCATCTCGCCGCCACAATCGATGCACTTCATCGGTGCCGTTAACTTCTCAGGCTGCGGCGCGTAGCCGCTGGCTAGCCAGAACGTCCAGCCCAACAGGATCCATACGAGCCACTTCACTTCGTCAACCGAGATCTTGCTGTTACCGCTCATCCAGCCATAGTGACGGATCTTCATGACGTTCGTCGGCAGCACGTGCTGCGCGAAGTTTTCGACGAACGTTTCGCCAGGAACCACCTTGGTTTCCATCCGATTGCCTTTGCGGCGAATTCGATACGTCATCGTTTCTTCGATGACATCCACGATCCGGCTGTCGTTGATCGCAACGCGATGCACGTACGGAGCGAGATATTTCAAAGTCGGCACTCCGTGACCGACCGCTTGGATGTCGACCACGAACGGCTTCGTCCACGCCACACTGTCAACTTGCGAATACAGGTCCACCAGAGTCTGGGGACACCAGAGCGTGGGGAGACAGCATCTTGTCACTTGGATCGATAGAACCGGTGACGTCTTGGATCTCGTCAACGGTGACCACGCCTGATTCTCTCAGTCCCTCTTCTTTGACCCTCTCAGCACGAGCGAAACTTTCCAGTTCCGTCTGGATGGACTTCAAGTCATCAAACGGAGCGACCTGGGCATACGGCGATAACAGATCAGTGACTGAATGATGTTCAGACGCATCCAAGCTGGCGTTTTGACACGCAGGTGGTCGCGGAGAAACTCAATCACGTCGCCTGGTGTGCACTCTCGCGACACGGAAATGCGGAACTCGCCGAGTCGACCGCACAGAACAGATTCCGTCCCAAAATCCCGCAGTCTCCCAGTGAAGACCATCGCCCTCTTGCACGACCATTTTTGATGCGAGCTATGGGGCTTCCGAGGGCAGGATTCGTCCTCCCCGCCGTACTGCATCGCCGCAGCATTACCGAGCTGATTCGTCGCACGTCCGCAAAACAGATCAAGTCTCACTCCCGAAATTGGTACAGGATTTTGCTTGACCCAAGAATCCAGCCCCCCCATACTCAGCAGACGCCAACCGGCGATAACATTCCCTCGAACCGGCGATAACACTTCCCGTGTCACCGAGGGAACCGGAGGTCCAACCGGCGATAATACCCCCACTAGCTCCTTATCACCGGGTGACGTCCCCGCCAACCGGCGATAATTACCTCGTTACGAGACCAAGCCGGACTGAAGACGAGTGTGGATGCAAAGCCAAGTGTGCCCTGCGGGGCATCGTCCGACGCCTGAGCAGCGGCAACCAGCGCCTGCCCTGCGGGGCATCAACCAACGCCTGCCCTGCGGAGCATTGTCCGACGTTTGAACAATCGGTGACTGTGACGCAGTGCTCGTTGCGGATCGTTGACGCAGGCGAGCCCACGGGTACTACGCTAAACTAAACGACTCGTAACAATGCGATGATGACGGAGCGGCGTTGGTCGCCGTTGGCTCAGTGGTTGAGTCGCTCGCCGCCCCCCGCATATCGCCGCCGTTATCGCAATTAGATGCTCTGGCCCATTGTCATCCCGTTCAAGATTACAGCTTGCTCTTTGCTTGCGATTGTTTTGCTTGTCACACTGGCTGCCCCACTGGCAAAACTGCGACGCGTGCCGACCTTTATCGGCGTTATGTTCCTTTCATTTCTCGCGTTCGTGCCATCGTGCACTAGTATCATGGACGTTTTAGATGCAAAACGATTTGGCGTCTTTGAATATCAAACGTTTGACGAGGTTGATGATTTTCGTGTCGAGCGATACTTGCCTTCAGTCGCCCAGAATATTACGGTCAACAAGTACGCCCAAGGATTCAGAGCGAGGTTCTCGATTTCGCAAGAACAGCTCGACGCGTACATGGATGGAGTGTGGAGTAAGTATGGCGACCGGTCAGTTGCAAAACGCGGCGAGATGTCAGCGATGGAGCTGGTGGACGAAAAATCTCATGAACTTTGTTACGGTGACCTACGGTGGCCCCACCTCGACGACGCGACAGAAGTCTACGGCCCCACTGCTAGCAACGGGGCTGGCTTTTCGGTATGGTACAGTCCATCGAAACGCATTGCTTACCAACGCGCAAGTTATTGGTGAGGCGATAACAATGCAATGATGACGGAGCGGCGTAGCAGTCGCTGGCTCAGTGGTTGGGTCGCTCAACGCCGCCCGCATATCGCTGCCGTTCGCCTAACTAATGTCGTCGAATCATGACACGAGCGTTGACCTCTGGACGGCACGGATTCCGGGCCTCGGTCGGTTTGCAGAACATCATTGGTTCGTCGTTTGTCGCGAACGCTCCGCGGACCGCTGGGAGGTTTGGCAAACCGCAACAGAATGTGAAACGTCTTGGGGCCATCTGCACCGAAACCTGATGCGGCCTTCGTCCGGCGTTGGCAACTGCCCCGGACGCATGATTCATCGTTGGACCGCGGATGATGCCGTCTACCTCGCAACAAGAATTGAATCCACACCAACTGTTTACCCGTGGAATGATCGCTACCGAATTTTTCCCGGACCGAACAGTAATACCTATGTCCAGTGGGTGCTCGGTCCACTGTATACTCTGGGCTGGCGTGGGTTTGGGCGACGGTACGCGAGTCCTTCTCGCCTTGCCAAGATATGGGAGAACCATGCCGTGCACCGGAGCGGCGTCAGCGCGTTTTCTGATGGTTAGTTTTACTCTCGCCGCCCGGTGACGGCGGTCGTTCTGTCATTACGCCAATTTCACGTTTCGTTTGCAAGTGCAAGCAATTTCCCGTTGCAAAGGAGCTTTCAATGCGACAAACCTTTTTCAGTACGCTTATTCTCGCTACGGTAGCGATGTTGACACTTTCAGCACCTGCGTCCGCTCAGTTCACACCGTCTGGCCAAGCGAATCAGGTCGCGCCCGAAAAGGATCGGTCTGGCCCATTCACACCCTCAGAGAAATACCGTGAGGTAGTCAAGGTAGACACTAAACATTATGACGTGAAACCGTGTGCGTTGCCAAACCCGACGAACGGTCCATCTGAACTGTATGTTTATGAAAACGCCGCTGGCTACTTCAAAATCGCCGACATGACATCCATCAATAGTGGCAAGGCGAAATACACTTGGCGGGATGGATCAAAACACGAAGACGAACTGACCTACATTGCCCACGGATACATTGAAGAAATGGAAGGCTACTTAGTGCCCGTCGGGACAAAAGTGTCAGTTTGGGCCTATCGTGCCCAGGATGCAAAGGGAAATCACATGTTTTTCTATTTTGGAACAGAGGACATCATTAACGCTCCGCAGGGTCGTCGGTATCCTCTGTACTATGGATTTGGCGTTCCCGGCACTGCCGACCCAACTTACCGCTTCGTAACCCAAACGGGCACTAAACGAAAATAGCGGACAGAGCAATGCCGTGCACTGGAGCCGGGCTTGCGAGGTTTTCAGATGGACAATCAACCTTTCCGGCCCGGTGATGGCTGACGATTACGAGACCAAGCTGGTATTGAAGCCAAGTGTGCCCTGCGGGGCATGGTCCAACGCCTGCTCTGCGAGGCACTGCCGACGCCTGTCAAATCGGTGACTGTGACGCAGAGCTCGTTGCGGATCGAACTCGCGGGCAAGCCCACGGGTGCTACGCTACACTAAACGACTCGTAACAATGCAATGATGACGGAGCGGCGTTGGTCGCCGTTGGCTCAGTGGTTGAGTCGCTCGCCGCCGCCCGCATATCGCCGCCGTTCCCCGACTGAGGATTTATGACGCAACCTGTTCACAGCTGCATGACCAAGGCGATCATTGCCGATGGCGACCAGCTAGAACTGGGGCCGCGATGGATGAGGTCTCGGCGAGCCAGACTTCGCCTTTTTGAGGACCGTCTAATTTGCGGCGACTGGAGCGTTCGTTACGACGACATACGCGAGGCGGTGCTTGCATCATTTCGCTCACCGATCCTTCGCATCCCTGGCTACGTACTTTCTGCACGAACCGATTCCCACACTTACCACTTTGGATTGAACGGCTCGCGATACTGGAAAGGTGACCTGCCTTTTCCTGTGACCCGAACCAAGACGCGCCTTCGGATGTCGTGGATTTCGATCGCGGCGAGGACTGTACTGATCGGCTACGTCGCATACGCTGCATGGCAATGGATCACCTGAGTTCGGCGAGTAACACGGTGGGGAACCAAGAAATGCACGAGAGAACGGGTGGTTCGTTTTCTCGTCTGCTTGCAAGCCGTCTGCCCGATCCCCGTGATTTCTACCGTTCCGCTACAAAGGTGCCTTCACTCAAATGCGTTTTCATGCCGTATCCGTAGTATCGACGTTTATCAATACCGGGATACGCGCGATTCACTCCTCGTTCTTCCACGGCAAAGCGAGCCTAGGAGGAACCTTTCCGACTGCTGAAAACGCTCGGCTCGCATTCGACGTTGATACTCCACTTCGGTTGCACAAGAATATCCACGACATTGCTGATCATTTCCTGCCTGAACACGAATTAGTCGTCTCGGATCGAGTTGCCGAACGTCTCAGCGAACACCAATCGATCTCAATAGACGCAGTGTCTTTCGCCGTACTTTACGAGTACCCGTACAGCAACGACGATCCATCTTGTGGATTCGATGACTACGATTCACAAATGAGCTTCATTGACACGCAGGCAGACGTACCAGATCTTCACAATCGCGTGGGTTCCTACTTTCACGTATCAATGCCTCCTGTTTTCAGTGTTCGCAAGCTATTCCCTGATGCTCCGCTGGTCGATGTAACAATCAAGTACAGACCAACACCACTGCCAATTTCACCAGATGTTTTCGCTGCCCACCCAATGTACACGACCGGTTCTGCGACCATCATGTCCGACGACGTATTTCGGCGAGTAGAACCTTTCATCAACTGGACCTATTTCGACCATCTTGAATTTGGGCACATTGCGTAGTGATGAACGGAATCATGCGCTGAGCCGAAATCGCGGAGTCGCCGCTTTTGGCAATGGAAAATCAATCGCCGGGACTCGGTCATCGCAACCCTTACCCCACGCAGGAGCACACGCACTGCTTCCAAACCCGTACGAACCAACAGCGCACGCCGGAGCATCGAAGCCGTCTACCCGATGGGCAATGTTCACCGCGGCAACGCTTAACCTCGGATTGGCGCTCGTTGCAGGTGCGTTGATCGCCTTCGTATGCCATCGTCGTTCGGCTGGCTCTACTGATGATTTTGCTGGGCTTTTGGTGTTCTTTCTTTCACTCGCATCGGTGTTCGGTATCGGTGGTGCCTATCTGGCCTGTCGCCACATTCAAAACCGTGCTCCCCTATGGGCTATTCCGACCGCAATTGGCACGTTCGCGATCGTACTACCACTGGCTTCATACCCAAACGTCGCTCCCGTCATCAACTGGATTGCGGGCCTGGCTGCCACATGTGCTTTGATCTCAACCGCCGTCGCCGTTACCATTCGCGGCGGTGTGTACTCTCGTCGCAACGCCGATATGTGGTAACCAATGAGGATTTGACTTCGCGTAAACGCGACGGTTGAGTCACTTTCTGATTCGATTTACTTCGTTCGTCGCAGGCAAAATTGCGAACGCCTAGCCGAAGCTCAAGTCCTTTGTTCAGGAAGCCCGGTGCTTACCCAACGCACCTTGAGCTTTGCTTCCACGCGGACAGCCCAGGTGCAGGCGGTGGTGCGGTTTGCGAATGCGGTGCGACGGATTACGGCACCAAGAATCGCCTCCCGTGTACTTGGTAGATTGATGATTGGCGGTTTTTCCTCGACATTTACGCTCCTGTGACGCCTTTGGATGTGATTGGCGCATAGCTTCATCGATCGCCCTCCTGCAAACGTTTCCGTTCTCGCGGTCTTGTCAACTCGATGTCTCATCGCTTAGCCGCTGTCGTAGAAGGTCAGTCTGTGTTCAGGACGAACGCCCATCGAACCGAGTGAGCGGTAGGTCACTTCGGTCACCCGCATCTCGCCGCCACAATCGATGCACTTCATCGGTGCCGTCAACTTCTCAGGCTGCGGCGCGTAGCCGCTGGCTAGCCAGAACGTCCAGCCCAACATGATCCATACGAGCCACTTCACTTCGTCAACCGAGATCTTGCTGTTACCGCTCATCCAGCCATAGTGACGGATCTTCATGAAGTTCGTCGGCAGCACGTGCTGCGCGAAGTTTTCGACGAACGTTTCGCCAGGAACCACCTTGGTTTCCATCCGATTGCCTTTGCGGCGAATTCGATACGTCACCGTTTCTTCGTTGACGTCCACGATCCGGCTGTCGTTGATCGCAACGCGATGCACGTACGGTATGAATGGTGACCTTCTTAGCCAAGTTCATTTTCGTTGTGATCCGCTTCATGGCACCCTGGACGGCCGTTTCGCTCATGGGGTTCTGGACGCGACTGATACCTTGGCGAGCAAGCGTATGATTGCGTCCGTCGGCGGGGAAAAGAAGCCGCGGGTGGCAATGTGTTGTCCAATACTTTCTGAGCTGCAGGAGCGTGGAATTGGCGTTCGGCACACATCGATCCTTGGCTCCGTTGCCGCGATGAACATGCACCAGCCCACGGGCGGCATCAATGTCGCCCACTTGCAGGTGCAGGGCCTCGTTCATCCGCAGGCCCAACGAATAGACGGTCCAGGAGTAGGCTCGCATTCGAAGAGTCGTCGTCGCATGCACGATGGCATGGACTTGATCAATCGTAAGCACTTCAGGTAGGACCGTGATATTCTGGAGCTTGAGCATCTCGAAGATTGCCCAATCCCGCTT
>NZ_SJPU01000012.1 GCF_007860105.1 Allorhodopirellula heiligendammensis | reverse complement strand
AAGCGACCTAGGGGCAAATACGATCTACGCGGCAGTGCCTCGCAACGGCTGCAGGCTGCTGCGGGGCATCAACAGTCAACATCCTGATTCAAGATGGTTGAAACTGCCAACATGAGACATACTAGGGGCCGCATTGCTGCGGACCCCTCTCACACCACCGGACATGCGGGGCCGCATCCGGCGGTTCGTTTCTTGGAAGCAAACTTGCTCCAGATTTCCTCAAGGCTCGCTAGTCCGTTCTTCTTGAGATAGTCGATCGAGATCGCGACGTGCATCGCAGCACTCGATGACATCACCCAGTATCCTCTTCCACTGCATCCGTGCGAGATGGCTGCTCCCTACGCACTCCTAGTTTCAACAGCATTCGTACCCGCGTGCGGACCCGGTACCACTGTTTCCAGTAGCAAGCGCGGATGCGCCGTCGAATCCATTTGTCGAGATACTGCAACTGCGTCTTGCGTAGGCCGTAATGAAAGTAGCCAATCCATCCTTGAAAGTACCGTCGTAGTTCAATGAAGCGTGATGACATCGACCGGCCTCCGGTGCGGCGTGTTATCTCCTTCACGCGATCTTTGAATTTGCGAAGGTTCTTCGCACTCACTTCGAGGCGTCCGCCGAAGCCACGAAAGCGGTAACCGAGATACTCGACGTCCTCCGTGCGGCAAACGCTGCTCTTGTCGTGGTTGACCACGAGCTTGAGCTTTCTGGTGAGGTAACGTTCCACTGAACGAAAGACTCGTGTTGCTGACTGCTCGGTTTTGGAGAATACCAAGAAGTCGTCTGCATATCGCACAAAACGGTGCCCTCGCTGTTCCATTTCCTTGTCGAAGTCATCTAGCAGAATATTCGCAAGTAGTGGCGAGAGCGGCCCGCCTTGCATGGTCCCTTCGTTCGATGGGTGGAAGTCGGTATCGACCATCACGCCAGCCCGTAGGTAGTTCCCGATCAGACGCAACAATCGCTTGTCGCGAACCTTGCGAGCGACACGACACATGAGAACGTCATGTTGAACCGTGTCGAAAAATCTCGAAAGGTCCATGTTAACGCACCAGCGGTAACCCGCCCGGATGTGTTGCTGAACGAGATGGATCGCTTCATGGGCTGAGCGATAGGGACGAAAGCCGAAACTTGACTCTGAGAAACTCGGATCGAAGATCGGCGTTAAGACTAGCAGAATGGCTTGTTGGATTACGCGATCGATCACGTTTGGAATGCCGAGATCGCGAGTACCACCGCCATTGGGTTTTGGAATCGACTTCCGGCGTACGGGGCCGGGCTGGTAAGTCCCCTCCAAGAGTTGTTGACGCAGGTTCGGCCAGAGGTCTCGGAAGTGGTCGGGGAACTCGTCGATGGTAATCCCGTCTGGTCCGGGCGCGCCACGATTGGCTTTGACTCGTTCCCAGGCACATTCAAGATTGGCCGGGTCAACAATTTGTTCCATGAGGTTCATGGCCACGGTGTCCAAGGCTGGCTTCTCCATGATCGCCGAGTCGACTCGACCTGTGAGGGACTCCGAAGAGCACGGGCCGTTTGCTTCCTTCGCTCCTTTGTGGTTGTCGGAGGTCGGTTCTGTGTGTTTCGGATCGACTGAGTTCATGGATAGTTCTTCCTTGTCAAGAAACGTTCGGTCCTTCCCGTCTCCGCTGGCTGCGAAGAAGTGCGGTACTACGACCTCTGCTGACTTCTGCTCGCACGAGTCGGGTCACCCCGGTCGCCCCGCCTTTCAGGTCAAGCCTTACTCACGGGTACGCTTACAGATCTCCCCGAATAAGGGACGTGAACTTTCGCTGCGCAAGTGCGTCGCCTACAAACGGACGTTGTCGGAAAACGGCTTCGTGGTCCTCGGGCCACTCGCCTCAACATCCGCCTGCCTCCACGACGTTTCTGTTCGTCACCTCGCAGCTTTGGCGAGAACGTGTGCCAGCGACGGTTCTTTGCTGGCTTACCGGCCACATTCGCAGGCTTCCTCTCCACGGTCTGTCACCTCGCCGCAGTTGCCTTCGCCTAGTACTTCTTCTTGATCGATTACATTTGGTATGCTGTCCTTCGTTCAAGTTCCGTTTTCGTACAGGGGACTGGCTTCCCGAAGGAAGCGGCACCCCACAAGTTCACGCCCATGTCGGGCGTACCGACGAACCGAAGTCGCGGAATCGCCGTTGCTGGCAATTGAGAATCACTCGTCGCGACTCGGTTGTCGCAACCGTTCTGTGCACTGAGATGCGCGAGTGCGTAAACCTACGATTCGCTACGTTCTGATTGCAACCGCGGTAATGGCGGCATGCCTCGCCGTTCATCAAATACCATTTCCGCGTGCGGTCGTGATCGAGATCGGTGAACCGGTCCCCGATCCTCCCCCGTTCCGACCGCACCACATTCTCTCGTGGTGGTTAATTCGTGCCGGAACATACGTCGTGGGAATCTCAACTCTGATGCACGTGCTTACGTCACTAATCGGACTTTCGGGATGGCGACAATGGATGGCCGCGACTTGCGTCCCCACATTTGCACTGACTGCTTGGTATTCCTACTCTGTTAGATACCTAAACCACCATCCTGGATCACTCAACGAGTGGGATCACGTACAGATTGGGCTGATCGGTTTCACGGTCGGTTTCGCGGTCGTCACATTCGCGGTCGCGCTGCCAGCGTTGATTGCGGATCAACGCGTCGCCGAGACGCAGGACGGCACAGAACAAAAAATGCACGTGCGGACTGGCAAGGTCTGATTGACAAGCGGGTGTGAATCCCGTCCGGGTAAGTGCTAGCCACACGCCCGGTATCGAGTGTTGCAGCCAACGTATAAGGCGTGTTGCCGAAGTCGTTGGTTGAAGCGTACACAGAATGGTAGTGAGGGTGAATGGATCGCAGGTGGCCCTGCGGTCGTGAACGGGATTAGCTGTCAATTTGCGCCTGAAACAGTACCACTCATTGGCGCTTCAAACGGTACCAGTTGGTGAGGCCAGGCCGTGGAGCGGCTCGGTGGTACTGTTTGACTTAAGCTTCTTCGGTCGCCGACCCGGTTGGCGCTTTGGTACTGTTTGAACTTTTTGGCTGATTTCCCATCCGGTAGCTCCGACCGGTGATTTGCATCACGTCGCTGTGGTGCAGGAAGCGGTCCAGGATCGCTGTCGCGCTGGGCACGTCACCGATCAGCTTGCCCCACTCTTCAAGCTCTTGGTTGCCGCACCGACATCACGGATGCTCTGGCTGCTGGCGTCAAAGAGACAGCGATAGCCTTCTTTCTCTGACGCTCCGGTTTCAGCCACTTCGCCTGAAAAGCCGAAAACAGCTTGATTAGCGTAGAAATCACGTAAATCCCGCGTCAGAAATCGAATTTCGGCGTTTTTGGTGTCACTATTAATAGGGAATGACTTAGATTTTCTGAGTCCCCGTAACCCCCCTCCAAAGCCCCGTCGTTCAGTCATCTCACTCAGAGATGCCTGGATTGCGGGGCTTTTTTCGTTTCTATCCCATCGTTTTTGAAGGAGACCCAATGGCCTTTGCCGTTCTGGCGGCCAGCAGCGTGCTGGTCGTGCTACTCACCCTGGCTTGGGCGAAGGAGATTCGACTGCGGCGTGCTCTGCAGTCGCTCCTGGCCCGAGTCTTTTCCCAATGGAGAAATCCTCGTGAAGCAAGTGAAACATCTTCGACGCGTCGCGATGTGCCTGGCTCTGCTGATTCTCAGCGTCGCCGGGTGCAGTGACTCATCTGACGAACGGCTTGCTGCGTTTGCTCAACAATCGATGGCCGAACAACGCATGCAGAACGATCGGATCGCTGATCAGTCACAAGCCGTCGTGGCAGAAAGCCACCAACTCGCGGAAGCCGCGAAGGAACTGGTCAAAAGCGACGCGGAAGCTCGCCGGGAACTGATCGCCGCCCAATCTGAGATGACTTCGCAGCTCAATAAGCAGCAATCGGTCATCTACTCAGGCCATGACCAGCTCGAACGGGATCGTCGCAATATCGCATCGCAACGTCACCGAGATCCCATCATCGCGACGGTGATTCAGAACTTGGGACTGACCCTTGCGTGCGTGCTGCCGCTCGTGGTCGCGGTGTTTGTGATCCGGCAAATGCATTTGCAGGAGCCAGATCATGCGGCGGTCGCGGAGATGCTCGTTCTCGAAATGACATCGGATGAGCCAAGGTTGCTGCCCGGTCCCATGACTCGGCGTCCAGCGTTGGGTCACGACGACGAGGAAACCAATCACGCATTGTTCAGTGGTGACTCGACGGATGACGTCGAGCAACCGATCTAACCATTTCACTCAAGCAAAGGAGACTCAATCCATGAGCCACATTGTGGAAATCAAAACGGAAGTTCGAGATGAGGTCGCAATCGGTTCCGCTTGCCGACGTCTCAAGATGGATCCGCCCACGCGGGGCACGGTCAAGCTGTTTAGCAGCGAGGCAACCGGCGTGATCGTCAACCTTCCCGGCTGGCGATACCCGACTGTGTTCGACACGCAGTCGGGTCAAGCCCGTTACGACAACTTCGGCGGCCACTGGGGCAAGCAGGTTCAACTCGATCGCTTCTTGCAAGCCTACGCCGTCGAGAAGGCAAAACGGGAAGCTCACCTGAAGGGCCATACGGTCACGGAGGTGTCACTCGCTGACGGCTCCATCAAGGTAACCGTCACGGTGGGAGGTGCCGCATGATGCCAACCATCGAAATCGTCGTCTCGCCCACGGGCCAAACGCAGGTTCAGACCAAGGGTTTTACAGGCAGCCAATGCCGTCAGGCCAGTCAGTTCATGGAAACGGCACTTGGTCAACGCACCAGCGAGCAGCTGACCGCTGAGTTTCACCAGCAGGCCAATCAGCAGCAATCCAATCAACAACACCACTAGCAAGGAGATCAACATTGAAACTAAGCACTCGCCTCACGGAGTACGTGAGAGCATGTTTTACGGGCATCTGGATCGAGTCCCACGAGCACCAGGATGCCCTCACCGAAATCGCTCAGCTCTGCCGCGATCAACAATGGCAGCTGGCTACCTGGGACATCGAGTCCGGCTTGAACGTTCCCGATCAACCGCAACACGACACGATCGGCAACGATCCGTTGACCGCGATCCGGTCGATCAACGCTCTCGCCTCGCCTGATGGCACCGCGATTCTCGTACTGCAGAACTTTCATCGGTTCTTGCAGTCCGCTGAAGTCGTCCAGGCACTGGCACGCCAGATCGTGGCTGGCAAACAGAACCGGACGATCGTGGTCGTACTTTCACCGGTGGTGCAGATCCCGACGGAACTCGAAAAGATGTTCGTGGTGATGGAGCATGACCTGCCCAACCGCCAGGAACTCGATGAGATTGCTCGGGGAATCGCCACCGAAGAGGGAGAATTGCCGAAAGACTCCGAACTTCAAACGGTGATCGACGCAGCGGCTGGTTTGACTCGTATGGAAGCGGAAAACGCCTTCAGTCTCTCATTGGTTCGTCAGGAACGGATCACGGCCGATGCGGTTTGGGAAATGAAGACCCAAACGCTAAAGAAAAGCGGATTGCTTTCGCTATACCGCGGCGGCGAGGATTTCAGCAGCCTTGGCGGCCTGTCGGCACTCAAGGCGTTCTGTAAACGGGCCATGCTGCAGTCGCACAGAGGCAACTCACGCAATCGACCGCGGGGCGTGCTATTGCTGTCACCACCGGGCTGCGGCAAGTCTCAGTTCTGCAAGGCCCTCGGCAAGGAGGTCGGTCGCCCGGTGTTGAATATCGATGTCGGCAGCCTGATGGGTTCACTCGTCGGGCAGTCGGAGGAACGCACTCGCCAGGCACTGAAAATCATCGATGTGATGGCTCCGTGTGTGGCGATGATCGATGAAGTCGAAAAGGCATTCGCGGGAATGAACGGCAGTGGAGACTCAGGCGTGGCATCACGGATGTTCGGCACGTTCCTATCGTGGCTCAATGATCACGAGTCGGATGTGTTCGTGGTCTGTACAGCGAACGACGTCTCGAAGCTGCCACCTGAGTTCAGCCGCAGCGAACGTTTCGACGGTGTGTTCTTTCTCGATCTGCCCAGTCGTGAGGAGAAGGATGCGATTTGGAAGCTTTATCGAGATCTCTATGAAATCGACTCCGCACAGAGTGCTCCCGATGACACCAACTGGACTGGCGCGGAAATCAAGTCGTGCTGTCGTCTGGCAGCGTTGCTTGATCTGCCTCTGAATCAGGCGGCACAGAACGTGGTGCCGGTGGCTGTGACCGCTGCTGAGTCCGTGAGCCAGTTGCGTTCCTGGGCCAGCGGTCGATGTCTGTCGGCCAGTCGCTCCGGCATCTATCAGCAGACCAACGGTTCGCCGAAAGCTCGTCGCCGAGTCAATCGAGAACCGTCGAACAACTGAACTCCGTTTCTAAAATCCGGCTTTTAAAATCCGGATTTTGCCCCTAGCCGGTCGGTGTCCCCACGTGGGATGCCGTCCGGCTGATCGTGAACTGGCTGGGCGTTCGTAAGTCACTGAGCTCGTCCCAGAAGGAGGCTATCAAAGCCGCATCGAGAAGTAGATTCGTCCCCAAGATTGCGACAGCAATCCTCGAACAACTAGCGACCGCTAGCTGTTCTTTCAACTCGCTTTTTGCCACCCCTGCCAGGAGTCGATCATCACGATCGGCTTCCGGCTTTTCTTTTGGAGATTTTTGACATGTCCACTGTCCTCGAAGAACCGACGTCCCAAAGCGTCACCACCTCCAGTGATCGACTGCGGTCAACGATGGCCGCGGCCAGGCTCAGTTTCAACTGGCTCGGCGTTCGCAAGACCCTGACGTCGGAACAGAAAACTCAGGCTGCCGATTCCTTCGACGCTGAGTCGAAGTATCTGTCGGCGTCAAAGAAGCTGATCGATACGACCCACCCCGCGTACAAAGCGGTCACGTCGGTGCGATCGCGAGCGGTGTCGTACTGGAAGACGGTGTCGCTTCCCTATCCCGAGCCGGGATTGCGGCTCATCAAACGTGAAACCATCGGTGACTTTGACTCACAGATGGAGGCGTTTCGCGATGAGTTGGCTGTTGCCGTTTCCGAACTCGATCTGCATTTCACGGAAATGCGTGAAGCCGCTCGTGACCGACTCGGCGACCTGTTCGATGTGAGCGACTACCCAGTCACGCTGGTCGATGAATTTGCGATCACGCATGACTTTCCGGCTGTTGAGCCGCCCAACTATTTGCGGCAACTCAACCCGGAAGTCTACGAATCGGAATGTCGCCGCGTTCAGTCTCGCTTCGTCGAGGCTGTCGAGCTTGCCGAGCAAGCGTTCTTGGAAGAGCTCGCGAAGCTCGTCGAGCACTTGACCGAGCGAATCGCCGGTCAAGAGGACGGCAAACCGAAAGTGTTTCGCGACTCGGCGGTGACGAACCTGAACGAATTCTTCGATCGTTTCCGATCTCTCAACATCGGATCAAACGAACAACTCGATCACTTGGTCAGCCAGGCCCGAGCGGCAGTCAATGGAATCGGGCCTCAAGAACTGCGAACGAGCGAGCAACTTCGCCAGAGTGTTTCCACTCGAATGGCGTCGGTGCAAGCTGGTCTCGATCAACTGCTGGTTGATCGTCCACGCCGTAACATCCAGCGACGACCTCGATGAGCGGTGACATGAAAATGGTCATCACGCCGGCTGGGATTGTGCGAACCGTGTATTGCGAAGCGATCGAGCTTCAAAAACTCGGGAGCATCGATATACGCCGTGGATCGCACGTCGAACCCACCGACGACGGCCAATGGATGGCCGATCTTTCACCCGTTGACGGTCCGATGCTCGGTCCGTTCGACATTCGCAGTGAGGCACTCGATGCCGAACTTCAATGGCTCAACGAGCACTGGCTTCTGCCAGCGTCCCGCTAAGCCTTCACCAATCGATTTGATTCTTTCCCAGCCCTCGCGAATTGGCACCATGCCGATCGACGAGGGCTTTTTCGTTGACACCTTCCAACTCAGGAACCATGCACATGTTTCAAGCTGAAATGTACCGCAACATCGCTCGTACCACCGGCGACTCTGTCTCCACCATCAAGCGTCTCGGCTTTCTGATCGCCAATCCCTCGCAGCCGATCAGCGATCCGGAAGCCGAACACCTCGGCCCCCACGTCATCGACTGGGACGAGTTCGAGGCCCACCAAGAGGAGTTCGATGCGACCACATCATTTGATTTTGCAGCGTTGTAAACCGGACACCGGTTTCACCACTGCGACCCACGACCGGCGGCACTCTGAACGTGTCGCCGGTCGCTCTTTTGTCCCACGCGGAACCCGACGCCGACGACACCAACACACGCTGGCGACGACCGCACATCCCCATCACAACAAACCCAGGAACCACAAACCATGAAGATTCTGTTCATCAACAACGACGGCGCCGGATTCGCCAACCACATCGACATCGAAGCCGATACGACGGTGCAATCTCTGTTCAACCAACGCATCGGTGAAGGCAGGGAATCGAACTACTTGATTCGCGTCAACCGCCAGCCTGTCTCCAGCGACCAAATTCTGGTCGAAGGAGACCGTGTCTCGATCACACCAACCAAGATCGAAGGTGCGGCATCGTGAGTCGCGTCACACCACAAGCCCGCCGCACCGTCAAGCGTGCTTGGCGGATGGCGGGACTCGTCAAGGCGGCCGTTGATCGTCGTTGCTCACAGCATGAAAAGACGCTTCGAGTCCCATCGGCGGATAAGGTGAAGCGATGGCAACGCTTGATATCAGTCGCTAGATCACGTCAATATCACGGTGCTGAGCGATCGCTTGGCAAGCGTCTGCTTGACGCTCTGAACGATTTGCAACGCGAAGTCGATGACGCCATTTATGTGGCAGCCGCGTCGATGGCTCCACGACGTAGCATTTCGCTAGCTGATGTCACAGCCGACCTGCTGACGATCGAAGCTGAATTTCCAGCCTGCGATTTTGACTTTACGAAGCAAACCATCGCGGTCACCACTGAACCCATTGAGATCGAGTACACCCACCTCGGTGCGTTCCGAATCGAATTGGAGCTGCGATACCTGGGACAGTCATGTCCCTATCGCGTGGTCGCTGTCGATCCCAACCCAGCGACCTGCTGTGACTCGACGACTCATCCGCACGTGCAGTCGGAAGTTCTCTGCGAAGGCGAGGGCCACGGGCCGATCAAGTTGGCCCTGGCGGAGGGACGGCTGCTTGACTTCTTCACCGTCGTGAACCAAGTCCTGCACACGTACAACCCGCACAGCGCCTACACAACGCTGGGCGACTGGTCTGGTACCGAGTGCCGGGACTGCGGCAGCACGGTTGATGAAGACGACATTTGCTCGTGCGAGCAATGTGACGCCCAGATCTGCAGCGGTTGTACGTGCTCATGCGATGGTTGCAGCGAAACCCACTGCGACGACTGCATGACGAAGTGCGAAGGCTGCCGAGACCAATTTTGCGGAAGCTGCATCAAAAGCTGCGACCGATGTGACAATTCTTTTTGTGATGACTGTCTAACGGAGGAAAAATGCGATGATTGCGTTAACGAAGAAGAAGAGGAGGCGACGTCGGATCCCAGCGAGGAATCGTCAGAGCCTGCGGTTCACGCCCTATGCGTGGGCGAAACTGCTATTCCTGCGTGACATGGGGAATACGGAGGTCGGAATGTTCGGTATCAGCAGTCCCGACGATCTCCTGCTGATCGAGTCGGTGGCGATGGTTCAGCAGATCTGCACGCCCGTTACGGTGTCGTTCGATGACTCCGCAGTTGCGGACTATTTCGACGATCAGATCGACGAGGGGCACACGCCGGAAACGTGTGGACGAATTTGGCTGCACACGCATCCGGGCTCGTCACCGCTACCAAGCGGCACGGACGAAGAGACATTTCAGCGTGCCTTTGGCACTCCGGACTGGGCCGTGATGTTCATCGTCGCACGCGGCGGTGCCACATACGCTCGCTTGCGGATGAACGTCGGGCCGGGCTGCAACAAACGGCTTGCCGTCGAAGTCGACTATAACACCGAATTCCCGGAGACCGATCAAGATCTTTGGGAATCTGAGTATGAAGCCGCTGTCACGGTTCATGACCCGTTTACTCGGCGTCCGAGGACACTGACTGGTGATCCCTTTGAGTGGCGGGATGACACCGGCTGGTCGGAAAGTGAATGGGTGGCATCTTGAATACCACCCAAGATCGTTTCGAGCGTCAAGCGAGTCTCGTTCCGCGAGATCGTATCCGGGACACCAGCGTCACAGTGATCGGCGTCGGAGCGATCGGTCGTCAAGTCGCACTGCAACTCGCCTCCATCGGCGTCACGAAGTTGCAATTGATTGACTTCGACACCGTGGAGCTGACGAACGTCACCACCCAAGGCTACCGAGCCGATGAGATCGGGCAAGCCAAAGTGACGGCAACGACGTTGGAAGTCGAACGCATCGATCCATCGATCGAAATCGACTACATCATTGACCGCTTCCGCTCAATGCACCGCGTCGGTGACGTCGTGTTCTGCTGCGTCGACAGCATCGCGACGCGGGCAACGGTGTGGCGATGCCTTCAAAGGCGGATCCAACTGCTGATTGATACTCGGATGAACGGCGAGACGATTCGTTTACTGACGGCTGACCCCAGCAAATCACGTCATCGTTACGAATCGACGTTGTTCGCCCAGGGTGACGCTCACGCAGGAACCTGCACGGCAAAATCGACCATCTACGCGGCATCCATTGCCGCGGGCTTGTCCGTGCATCAATTAACACGCTGGCTCCGTGATATGCCACTGGACCGCGATTTCACCTTCAACTTACTCGCCAGCGAACTGAACGTCACTGGTGAATTCACACCCTCATTTCAGGAGAACAGATTTGCATAATGCGATCTCACTCGGCATTACGGCCGAAAGCTCACATGGACAGTCAGGACCAGCAGTCCGAGTGTCCGTGCCCCTGGACGCTCAGGCGAGCAATGACGCGATTCTTGCTGCCGTCCGGCGTTGCCGGACGCTGGCAGAACAATCACTTCCGAACGAGCCGGCGCAGCGGGATCCCTCGCAAACAGCACCGACCGGTCACCAACCATCGGTGAAACGCTTTGCGACTGAAAAACAGATCAACGCGATCGCGGTCATGTCAAAGCGTCAAGGCATCACGCTCGACCGCACGCTTCACGATCGGTTTGGTGCATCGGCACTCTCAGCACTGACCATCAGAGAGGCGTCCACGTTGATTGATGAGCTGAAAGGCAAATAACCCGCGTCGAAATAACGTTCACCACACCCCGACTCGCGAGCCCAGCCGGATCACATCCGGTTGGGCATCGTGAGCTTTTTTTTAGCTATCAGCTAAATGCTCTTGGCAATAACTGATCGAGTTTAAGATGGTCGACGCGGCAATCGTTTGCCCGCAGTGGCAAAGGCCCATGGCACGATTCGCATGGTGTACCGATATTGAGAAAACCAGAATCCGCGAGTGGGTATCAGCTGCGTGATTGAATTTGATCAATCGTTCGCTCCTTGTTTGTTTTCAAGACGTTTCCGGCAAACATCTCAGATGGCCTCTATTGTTGTGCTACGTCACCAGCCCCATCAGTTTCTCGTAGCTGTCGACGACGTCGTAGCGGACTTGCTCGTTGGTGATCTTGGCGAAGAACTTTCGTGCGCAGTCGATCTTGGCGGCCTCGATCTTTTTCAGCTCCAGTGTGCTCATGCTGCCCTTGGTCTCAGCGATGAAGAAGACGTGTTTGACTTTGCCCTGCTCGAAGGCGATTGCCCAGTCAGGATTGTAGTTGCCGACCGGCGTGGGGATCGTGAACGCTCGCGGGAGCTTGGCGTAGACGACCACTTCCGTTGATTTGTCCAGCGTCTCCACAAAAGTCCGCTCGGTTTTGCTGTCTGTGATCACATAGTCATACACGTGCCGCTGGGCCTCGTAGGCGCCAGAGATGTCGGATTTCTTGTCGGCGGTAAAAATGTCCGCGTAGTGCTCGCCATCAAGAGGATTGTAGACAAGGTGCTCGATGATGATCGTTGCCTTCTGCTCGTTCATCAGACGGGCGGCCTTCGACAAGAAATCCTCGGGATTGATACAGAACTGATGGAACGTCGCCGGCAAGATCCGTGATAAAACCGCCACCACCGTTTTTCGCGTCAGCTGGGTCGCCTCGCTGAGCTTGCCGACCATGTCGTAGCGGATGTGCGTCGGCACGGGCGAATCCACGGTATCCGTTTGATTCTCTTGCACCTCGAACGACGTTCGGTTATCCAGGTCGTCGACGCTCCCAGTCTCCTTTTGCACGCCGCGGTGGACCTCGTACCGAAGTTTCGTGACGTGCAGGTCTTGATTGAGTGCGGAGACGCAGTGGGTGATAAGCTCGTCGGTCTCAAAGTCGACCGCGTACACCGCCTTGTGATTGATCCTCGCCCAGAGATCTTGGAACTCTTTACGATCCAGGTTTTTCTGATTGATCGGGTTGCCCTTCGGCTTCCGCCCGTTGTCATACTGCGGCAATTTCGAGTCATCGAAAACGCTGTCGACAAGGCGGAGGATCGGCCCGGCCAGCGACGCCAATTCCTCGGGTAACGCAGCCAGTGTGCCTGAAGCTTTTGCCTCGTGGTACGTTGCCGTGATCTGATCCGAATCGTCCGTGTAGTCGTTTTTGACCAAATAACGGTAAATCTGTTTCGCAAGCTTGTCGTCGACGATGGTTTCTCCCTCGTCGGTCAGCAACAGTTTGCCCGTGAAATACGCAACACTGGCAAATCGAGGTCGGGCCGATAGTGAGTCCCGCATCTCGCCCTGCAACTTGCTGACGAAATCCTGGAAGCTCTCGTTCGCGACAACCGTCAACACATTCACATCATGGACAATCACTTTGTCGTCGATCCGCTGCCCAGTTGAATCGACGCACAGACGCAGGCCACGCCCGACTTCTTGTCGGCGCGTGACGGTCGAGCCCTCGTAATCGGTGGGCTTGAGCATGCCGATGACGAACACGTTCGGATTGTCCCAACCCTCGCGAAGAGCTGAGTGCGAGAAGATAAATCGCACGTTTTTCTTCCGTCGCATCAGTGGGTCATCCTCAGGTACCGGCAGCGACAGCAACGTCTCCTTGTCCCTGAGAATCAGGTCGTAGGCATCCACGTCGTCAGTTTCGCCCTTGGTCTCACCCGATTTCTTCACGGACGGATCGACGAGCTTGCCCTTCTTGTCGATCGAGAAGTACCCCGCGTGCGTCTGCGAGGCGTCAATGCCTTCGAGGTAGGTTTGATATGCCGCGTCCTCAGCGAAGAGCGTACGGTACTCCTCCCGCAGTTTCGCGTACTCGTCCTCGAAGTAGCACGCATAATCGCCCGCGACTTGGTTCCCGTCACTGTCGTACTGGCGGTACTTAGAAACCGTGTCGATGAAGAATAGCGTCAGCACCTTGATGCCCTTGGCGTGGAGGTCCTGCTCCTTCTCAAAGTGAGCCTTGATTGACTCACGAATCTGCAACCGGCGGAGCGTGTCCTCATTGGTGTCGCCACTGGTCGTTCCAGCGACCAATCGCTCGCCGTTAGTGAACTCGACGAAACCCTCGCCAAAACCTTCCACTCCACGTGCGTCGATATCGGCGACCGTAAAACCCTTGTATTGGTCGAGCTCGCCTGACGCCACGAACAGGTCCGTCCCCTTCTCCACCAGTTTGCGAATTCGCCTAATGCCGCTGGCGGTTTTCTGCTCGATCTCAAGCACACCGACGGGTGGCTTGCCCTTGCTCAGCCGGATGCCCTCCAGATAAACGTATCCATCGGTGCCCTTCAGCCCCTTCGTCGCGATGCCGCGTACAGCGATCTTCTTGACAAGCTTCTGGTTGTACGCATCGAGTGCATCCAGTCGGTATACCTTGTTGTGGTCGACCTTGTGGGTCGCGGAGTACCGCAGAATGATCATCGGATCAAACTGGGCCAGCGCTTTGACGGTTTGCTTTCCGCCCATGCGCTGGGGTTCATCCAGGATCAGAATCGGATGGTTCTTCTTTAATACATCGATCGGTCGGCGCGATTGAAAGTCGTCACGTTGCGAGAACATGATCCGGGCCGCGTTGTTCGCAGCGTCTTCTTTGAACGCATTGAACGCCTGGACGTTGATGATCATCACGTTAATGCCCGCGTCCGATGAGAAGCTCTCCAGCTCATGGAGTTGCTTGCTGTCGTAGGTGAAACAGCGAGCCTGACGCCCATACTGCTGAAGAAAGTGCTCGGCGGTGATCTCGAACGATTTTTTTACACCCTCACGGATCGCCACGCTGGGCACGACGACGATGAATTTGTTCCACCCGTAATGCCTGTACAGCTCGAACATCGTCTTGATGTAACAGTATGTCTTGCCCGTGCCGGTCTCCATCTCCACATCGAGATTGATTCCGCAGGTCGGGTTCGTGACCAGCGTCACCGACTGCGGGATGTTCTGTTCGAGTTGTATCCGCTGGATATTGGCCAGTAATTCTGGCGGTGTCAGCCGCAGATCGGCGTTGCGGAAACCCTCCATCTGATCGTCGGCGAAGGCATCGAAATACGTCACCTTCCCCTGCGGCGACATTGTCTTTTCCCGCTTCGCCGCCCCCGGATCAATGGCGTACTTGGGCGTCGCAATCAACGGCTGACCGGTGAAACAGTCGACAACCGCGGCCACCGCATCGGTCTGGTAATCTTGGACTTTGAACTGAATTTTCATGGCGTATGCGTGCTAAAGGTCTGCTAGAAGCGTGCTAAAAGGCACTTCGCCGCAAACGGCGTAAGTGACTACTGGGCAGTTAGTTGCGTCGCTGGCCGCCTCTCGGTAGCTAGCTAAAACACGGGTTTCAGAGCTAAATCGTGCTGCTCTTAGCACGTCTCGTCGCTTTCTGAACCGACACCCTTTTGCTCGAGCGAGGAAGCCTCGGGGCCGATGAACCAGCGTGACCCGCCGTTCTCGTACCGGCGATGAATGTCGCTGTTTCTTCGCAGCGATTGCAAGTAGTTTCGCACTTTATTGCGTCGCTGGTCTTCCGACAGCAAGGCAGGCAGATGGGGAATCAGCATTTTGTCCAAATCGACCCGCGTTGCCGAGCCGAATTGCTGAATGAAGTCGAGGATCAACCGCTGGTAATGCGTGTCGTCTTGAGCACGGGTGCGGATGTACTCGGCTTTTCTGTCCGTCGTCGCGGCAATCTGCGGGCTGACAACCAGGTTCGGTTGACGACCTTCGACTAAGCCCTGCCGCCGCAATCTCTGAACAGCGGTCTTGTCGATCGGCAGTCGTTTTTGCACCCGATCCAGCAGCCGAATATCGACCAGGGACAGTTCGGTCCGTTGAATCAGCGCCCGCGAATAGTCCGGATCAACAATCGCTCCGTGAATGGTCAACCGAACCGTTCCCGGTTCCGAAACATCGTAATCCGGCAACGGAAAAAAACGTTCGGCTTGGCCAACGTACATCCGGTGAATGCCGTAACCGAGCGTGTCGATCATGTTCAGACGCGTCATCGCCTGCATCAGGAACGGATTGCGGTAACTTCGCGGTGTTTTGTGTCCCATCACATAGTCGTCGGGATGGCCTTCAAAAAACGTCCCCGAGTTCTCGAGCACCAACCGGTCTGGACTCTCCGTGACCACGATCCGCGAACCGAGTCGATAGTCCTGGTGAGCGATGCAATTGTGAAGCGATTCAAGCACAATTCCTTGGTCATACTTGGATACCTCCACCGCGATCAGCGAGTCGCTGGGTAGGATTCGGATTTGTACGTTGCGAATCTTGTTGTACAGCGCCGTCGTTGCCAACAAGTATGGCGGCGTGAAAATTTGGTTACCTTGTTCGGGGCCAACGAGCTTCCAAACGATCTGCGCAAGATAGGGGCTTAACAGATGCGTTGAGGTCGTTTCGCCAACCAACAACAAAGCGGTGCGAGTGATCTGACCATCGACGGTCAGACCGGCACGATCAAGGAAGGTCGCCTCGTCCCAATGCTTGACCTCGTCGGCGGTAAAGATGCTTTTGTGCCGGATTGAAAAGTTCGCCTTTGCCTTTTCGACCGCTTCGTTGGAAAGATGACGACGCTCGGCATCGGGCACGATCGCTGCCGTCCAATCCTGGGTCAATGTCTGGTTGCGAATCTCGTCTCGCTTGTCGTCTGTGAGCGCGGCGAGGCTTTCGTTGGCACGTGCATAGAAATGACCATTCCAACTGATCGGGACACCACGCGGGGCAGGCGGAATCTCCAGCATCAGCACACGCGCACCATCGACGACAATCTCGTGGATCTCACGAAACGTCAGCGAAGGCGATGAGCCATCAGCGACCTGCTTTTTCAGGCTATGCAATCGCTCTTGATCGCGGCGATAAGACGAGTCCACAACTTCTCGTGTCTTGTTATCCACGCCAAACACCAACCAGGCCGTGTCCACGCAGCGAAGGTTGGCTTCATTGGACAATGCAGAAACGTACTTGCCGATGTCCGATGTCGAGTACGAATCGCCCACTGCCTTGAACTCGACGACTTCGTTTTCCCAGTTGTCGATCAAGCCATGCAGGATGCTTTCAAGTTCGCCCAATGCTCGCGGCATCACAGACTCCTTAATTGCGTTTGCGGCGACATTTGCTTGAAAACCTGCTCGACGTTGATCTTGTCGGCGTCGGTCGCGAAGCACCCGTCGCGGAACACGGCCCGCAGCGGGGATCTGGCGGCGATGGTCTTTACGAGTGACTCGGGGATGTCGGCGTCGAAGCACGCGACGAGGTCGGGGGCAGCGTGCTCAGTCTCGTTGACAAAGAACACCTCGCAGTTGTCGATCACCTCAGTCTTGATGGGCAGCCCCAAGTCGACGCCGCAGTCCAGCAGAACCTGGAATAACAGATCCTCGCCAGTGCGATCCGGCTTGATGTTATCGACCAACCCACCCAGCATCGCCTGCGACGTGTCGGCGGGCGAGTAGTAAACGTCCTTCATGTTGGAGGAGTCGATTTTGAGGACGCGGAACCCCAAGTCACAGTTTTGAGAATTCAATTGACCAGAAGCAGCGATCTCTTTGGAGGCCTTCACGATTCGAGCTTTCGTGATATCCGCGACAGTGGCAAATCCGCTGCGTTTCGCGACACTGTCCTCACTGCATGGCTCTGCGATTTGAACCAATATAAACCTCCGCCGTCCATTATCGTAGAGGTTTTGGTCCATCGTCGCGTGAGCTGTAGTACCCGACCCCGCAAAAAAATCCAGAACGATCCCATCGCGCAGCGATTGCTGGAGCATGTACTTCACGAGACCCAGTGGCTTGGGCGTTTCAAAAACACCCTTTCCCAGTAACTTTTTAACTTGAAGCGTCCCGCTTTCATTTGCGAACTCTGGCCCAATCCAGACACTCTTAGGAATAATGCGTTTTAACCCATCGCCCGACTGCAGATAATCGATTTGAAATACGTCCCATCGCTCTGTCCCGCTGACTTGCCGTGACTTCAACTCATCCAGTCGCTTCGAAGCCGTATCTCGCCCCCATCGCCATCGACCGTCCGTTCCATCGGATAGTTTTGGCAAAATTTCTATGGAATTACCATCGCCTTTAGACATGCTAACACCGCCAGTCTTTGGGTCGACATAGAAAGGGTAGAACATATTTGGGCGATCTTCTCGACGAGCACCAGAGCCTCTCTTACGAAGTCCCTGAAGGCGGTACCGACGTCCGCTCTCGTCCATATCCGGGTAGCCTGCGATGTATTCTTCGGGAAGCTCGACCCCTCGTGTTTCAAAACGTGCCTTCCCATAAGCAAGCATCTGATTGTGTGCAGTTGCGAAGTGTCTATCATCACTTCGCCCCTTAAGGTTGCTTACGACGGTGATTGATCCTAGAAAGCAACGTGAACCGAAAATTTGATCGCAAAGTTTCTGTAAGTTCGCCAGCTCTCCGTCATCAATGGAAATAAATATAATTCCATCGTCATCCAGTAATTGCTTTGCGATCTTAAGTCGCGGGCACAGCATCGTTAGCCAATCAGAGTGGAAACGCCCATTGCTTTCAGGGTTCAGGATCAATCTGTTGCCTTCCACATCCCTTTGATCCGTTAGAGACAGGTACTCATCCTCGGGCATCTCAAAACTGTCATCGTATACAAAGTCATTTCCAGTGTTGTACGGTGGATCGATGTAGATCATCTTGACCTTGCCCAGGTACGTTTCCTGCAACAGCTTCAGTGCTTCCAGGTTGTCCCCCTCAATAAACAGATTTTGCGTGGTGTCGAAGTCGACGCTCTCCTCCCGGCACGGCCGCAGCGTTTTTGCGATCGGTGCGTTGGCGGCCAGCATCGCTTCTCGCTTGCCGGGCCAGTTTAGTTGATACCGCTCCAGTGGTCCTTCGACGATCTCGCCGGACAATTCTTGTCGCAGCAGATCAAAGTCGATCTTGCGAGTGATCTGGCCATCATCGCCTTCCGCTTCGGTGAGGCAGTTGGGGAACAACTCAGCGATGCGGTCGATGTTGGACTGCACTAAGTCAGGGCTGTGCATTTTGAGCTTTTCAGGCATCGGCTTCCTGCGTCGATTGTGAGGTAAGTGTTTGGATTTGTTGATTGACCAGTCGTAACTGAGCGTTCCACTCGACTTTGCGGTTGAGCTGCTTTTCAGCGTTCATCTTCTTCGTGATCAGGTCCGCCTCGCGTCGGTGGGCGAGAACCTGACCATGGCGTTCCATGTGCGCCCTGAGGGTCTCACCGTCACCTGCGGGCACGTCGATCATGGACCGTAGTAGGCCGGCGTAAAGATTGCCGAGATTGAGTGATTGCGGAAGCGGCCTACGTGAGTTGTCCACGGCTAGCCACTCGCTGGCGACGTAATGGCTGATGACCCAGGCTTTGACGTCGGCCTCGCTGGCTCGTTTATACCCAGCGGTTTGCTGGACTCGGCCGCCAGCGTGAAGCTCGTGAATCGTCGGGTTAGGGATCACTTTGTCGATCGCCAGCAACACGGCTGGATCCAGTTCACTGCCGGTGCATTCGATTTTGATGACCTCGATCTCGGGCACATCCGTGGTCGCAGGCAGATTGACGGTTAGCGGAGCGAGTTTGTACATCCACGTGACGCGTGCGACCTGGCTGGTGAACAACTGCTTGAGTTTCCGATTGTTCCTGGCGCCAGCGTAGAAACGCTCCTTGTTGAGTACCTTTCCAAAAGCAGCGGCGTTTGGAAAGGCAAATAGTGAATGCTGAATATTAAATGGTGAATTGGTGGGGTGCATTAGCCTCGTGCCTTCTTGACGATCGAGGTGAGTATCGCGACCAGTTGACGGCTTTCCTCGGTCAAGTCCGTGAGTCTTTCTGGGGTTACGGTTGCTGTGTCGGCGAGAAGACGCAGCCAATAATGGGTTTCCCGAGCTTCTTTGCAAGCGATATACATTTTTGCGATAAAGTCGTTTTTGCTCTGCCCGGCCTGGGCCTCCTCAACATTCGCCCCCACCGACGTGCCCGAGCGAAGTAGTTGATTGGCAAGCGTCCGAGAAATACCCGGGTCCCTGTCCATCTCGCGACATAGTTTGACAACACGGCACGCAAATGCGTACGTGCGACGGTCAATATCCACGTCGGTCACAGCAATTCACCATTTACCATTCAAAATTCCCTATTCAAAGATCACCAAGAAGGCGATGAGCTCGAAGTCATCGAGTCCTTTGATGTCTCCTTCGAGTGCCGACGTGGGGCCGCCGGAGAACAGACTGTCGACGTCCGATTCCGCCTTGCGGTCGATGATGCTGCCGATGGCGATATCGAGCAGGTCGCTGTAGACCTTCATGTCGCGTCCGTCATCGGTCGCGTCATTAAACGGTTTGCACACCTCTTCGACGTGTTCTGACCGCCCCTTGCAGGCGGACCGAATAAGGTCCAGCAACCGTTTAACTTCCGTATGATCGATTACGACACTGCCATCCCGAGCGACGTAAACGACGTAATAGGGGTGTAGACGATTGTGTCCGCCCACGTTGACGCTGGGGTCGCGATTGCGGAGCGTGAAGATCACACCGGGGTGGAGGCCTCGCGAGGGGTCTGCGGGCACGACGCTGTGCATGCCGTTGGGAACATTGGCGAGGTCACCCTTTTCCTTGACGTACGCGAGCAAGTCCATGCGGAAATCGTTGAGGCCCAGGTCGGTGATGGACACGCCCGTTTTCACGTCTTCCATCTCGATGACCTCATCCTGCAGTCGCCGGAGCTGCTCTTTGCGGTAGGCGACTTCGCTATTCTCTGCGTTACCATCCAGCAGAACGTTGTCATCGCCGGTGGCGGTCATGTCGGCGATCACCATCCGATTTTCGACGCGTTCTTTGAGGTTAATGTAATCGTCCAGCGTGATGTCAGGCCAGTAGTTGACTAACTGGATGCAGGAATTGGGCGATCCGATGCGGTCGACACGCCCGAACCGCTGAATGATGCGGACAGGGTTCCAGTGGATGTCGTAGTTAATCACGCAGTCGCAATCCTGCAGGTTTTGCCCTTCGGAGATGCAATCGGTGCCGATCAACACATCGATCTCAGCTGACTCGTCGGGCATGATCAGCGATTTTTCTTTCGCACGTGGCGAGAACAGCGTCAGGATTGATTGGAAGTCGTAGCGACGTGGGCGGCCTCCGTCGTCCACGATAGTGCTGCGGGCCGGGAACGTGCCTGAGACGGTGGCAGTGTGGCCGCCGCTGTGATCGATCGTTCCGGCGGCAGCGTCGGCGTACGCAGCGACGGCGGGTGCGACATGCTCGTAAAGATACTCGGATGTGTCTGCGAAGGCGGTGAAGATCAGCACCTTGCGGTTACCAGGATTGATCGGTGATGCGAATTTTTCTTTCAGGTAACCGAGCAGGTGCTGCAGCTTGGCATCCTCCTTGGGTGTGACCTTTTGCATTTCGCGTAAAAGTTTATCGATGACGTCCAGGTCATGCTGCAGGTCGGCCTGCCAGGAGGGCAGGTCCATGTCTTCGAGGCGGATCTGCACTTTGCCGGTGGTGACGGCGTCTGGGTCAAGCACTTCGTCTTCGTCATATTCGCCAATGCCGTAGCGGGCACCTGCATCGGCGACTTGCATGGACTTACCGGTACGCTGGAACTCGTCAATCTTGGCCAGCAGCCCGCGATGGTTGCGTTGCAGCTTGGACAGTGTGATGCGGAACGCCTCAATGCTGCTTTCAAGACGCTTGAGCAGATTGACGGTCATCAGGTTCTGCAGGCTGCGCTCGCGGTCGATCTGACGAAACTTGTTGCCCGTCGGCGTATCGACGTCGTACTGAGCAGCGTAGAACGCCAGCCGGCTGGGATGGATGTAGGCAACGGGGGCGTATACGGCCAGGGACAGTGACGAGAGGCTGTTGTAAATTTCGTTGAGGTTGGGAACGTCGCCGCGATGTGTCAGGGGGCAGCGATAGGATTGCGGCGGCAACCGCGTGGGGAACGTGCCGACTTCCGCGGTGTCGTAAAAGGTCTGGATGTGCCGGCGGGAACGAGCGATGGTGACGCTGTCGAGGAGTTTGAAAAAGTCGAAATCGAGGCTTTTCAGAATGGCGTCGCTAGTCCGCTGGTCTGCGGGCAGCTTGGTCCACGCGTTGAAAGCCTGCTGGGCACGCCGGAAGATCTCACCGATGTCGCGCGACGTGTCCAGCTTGCGGTTGATCGCGTCGGTGTCACCTTCGTAGGCCAGTGCAAGCTGGTTTTTCAAATCGTTGAAGCGGTTGTTGACGGGCGTCGCCGACAGCATCAGTACCTTGGTTTGCACACCCGCACGGATAACGGCATTCATTAGTTTCTCGTAACGGGTCTCCTTCTCAGCGAACGCCTCCGCGTTGCGGAAGTTGTGAGACTCATCGATGACGACGAGGTCGTAGTTGCCCCAGTTGACTTGATCGAGCCGTGTGCCAAACGACTCACCACGTGTTCGCCCCAGGTCGGTATGACACAGCACGTCGTAGTTGAAGCGGTCTCTTGCGAAGAGGTTGGTTTTGACGTTACGGTTGAACGTCAGCCAGTTGTCCGATAGCTTTTTCGGGCACAAAACGAGCACACTGCGGTTGCGAAGCTCGTAGTATTTGATGACCGCGAGTGCCGTGAAGGTTTTCCCCAGGCCAACGCTGTCAGCGAGGATGCAACCGTTGAAGGTCTCGAGTTTGTTGATGATGCCGGTGGCGGCGTCGTGCTGGAAGTTGAACAGCTTTTTCCAGACCAACGTGTCGAGATAACCCGTCATGTCATTGGGCAGCGTGTCGCCGGAGACGTCTTCGAGGAACTCGTTGAAAATGTTGTACAGCATCTGGAAGTAGATGCGTTCCGGGGCGTTTTCCTGGTAGATCGAGGCGATATGCGCGCACAGTCGATCGGTGACCTCCTCAATCCGCTCGGAGTCGTCCCAGATCTGGTCGAACAGTCCGATGAACGTCTGGGTAAACGACGCTTCTTCACCTTTGTTGACAAAGTTCGAGACCGCGTCGCCTTTCTGGTACCCCAGGTCGACGGCGGTGAAGCCGTGCAGCGGCATGTAGACGGCGTCAGTGGCGTTCACGTCTCCGGCCTGTTCCGCGAGCTTGCGGCTGGCGCCACCGCCGCTGACGCAGGCAAACTGCTGCATAGGGGCTTTGGTGCGGTTGGATCGGAACTGTGCCTTCCGTCGCATCCACTCTGCGCATTCTTTGGCGATCGCTCGCTGGGTGAGTTTGTTTTTGAGCTGGATCTCAAACTCGGTGCCGTGCACGCTGCGTTCGCGTTCGGCTTTGGGGATGTAATACTCCCTGGCCACCTTTTTGCCACTGTCGGTGACGTCGTGGGGCAGAAACGTCGGCGAGGTGAAGATGAACTGCAGTGAATCCACCTTTTCCAGTTCGGCGCGAAGTGCCTCGAAGGCATAGATCGAGAAACATGAGGCGGCAATGCGCAGCTTGGCGCCGGGACGGATCGTCCGGCGCAGGTCGTCGCCCAGCAGCGTGTTGATGTTGTCGATCAGCTCCATGGCTGCAAATTTCCTTCGCACGCGAAACATTGCATTCCCGGTTTGACCGGGAAGTGCCAGCAGCATAAGCTCCTCACATGGGGGTCACAACCAGCCCATGCTTTTGACGGACCTAACCCGTGATCTTGAAGATCGTGGACAGAACTATGACTCCAAGCAAACTCGCGACGAAGAACCGGGCCGACGACGTCGACGCAAGCTTTGGCCAGCGCGTCAGGCAATGGCGTTCACTTCGTTCCCTGACCCAAACGGAATTGGCTTCTCGTATGAACGTCAGCGTGTCCTACATCAGCAAGGTCGAGAACGGCAAGCTGCACTTTGGCGATTACCCGTCGGCCAAATTTATCCACAAGTTGGCGGATGAACTGAAGGCGGACGAGGACGAATTGCTTCTTCTCGCCGACAAAGTTCCGCCGGCGATCCGTAAACGGATTCGGCAGCGACCGAATCTGTTTCGTCTGATTGCGAAGTTGGACAATGGAGCGCTCGATCGACTGGAATCCTCTCTAGACACAGTCAATTAACGGAACAGAGGGGGCGTTCACTTTTGGAACTAAGTCAGGGATGGACGTCACTTTCACGCGACGCATTGCAGTCTGATACTCTGGCCCTGAGCATCGTGGAAGGAATGCGAGATGATGTTGGGTTCTTGACGCCCCGTCAGTCGAGCACCGCTTCCCGATCTTCCTGTGTTACGCTACCACGCCACGGACCTTGAACGACGCCAGACCAATCGTACTGCCCGCCGCCGCCAAATTGCAGTTGGTTCTGCTCGATCATCGCGATGAAGTTGTCGGTCAGCTTATCGACGTCCTGAAGGGAGATTGATGCGTCGATGCGGAACTGCAAGTCAAAGCAGTCCTCACGGAATTCTCCAATTCGGCGTTTCTTCCGGATTCGCTTGTTCATTCGGGCAGTTGTGGATTTCAGTTTGATGAAGGTCACGATTAACGCGACCGCGATTGCACAATTCAGGCAGCCGACTGCCAACAAGGCGATTCGTGTTGGGATTCTGAGTCTCGATCGGTACTCGTGGAAGCGAATTCGCGAGCACCCAACCAGACGTGCGAAAAATTAACCGCTCCACATCGCATGGCTCGACGTGTTTCGCTAACCATGATTTCGAGACTGAGCCCGGCGATCAACCACAAAAGCATGGCCCAGTAGGCCAAGAAACCCAGAAAAAGCAAAGAAACCGAAAAAGCCCGACAGCCGCTGCAGGCCAAATCCATCGAGGCCCGGAACATACGCGAGGAAGCTGAGGAAGCCGAGGAATCCAATGAACATCGGTAGCGACAGCTTGATGGAGAAACGAGCGATTCGAATGGCATCTTCGTTTCTGAGCCCAAGCCGCACGGGAATGTCAAAAAGGTTCATCGCAATCGTTCTCCGCTCGTTGTCGCTACACAGGACCGGACCAAAGAAAGCGTTCGGTGTGAATGTTGCCACCCCGGATGCCAGCACGCGAATTGCCGATAGTATCCGGGGTTAGATTCTCTGAGTCAAGAAAAAAGTGACTGGAGCAAATGCAGCGACCATCGAGGTAGTCGACGGTCACACAAACACCATCAGACATCAACGCGAGAACGAAACGAGCCGCGTCAATTGCTGCCCTGAAAACGTCAGTTGTGTCCGGGTATTGAAATCCGCGAAAGTGCGTGTGGTGGATGGTGCCAACATCGACAATGAACTCGTCGCCGTCGTCGTGAACGACAATGGGGCCGAGTTTGCCGGATGCGGCCGGCAAAGTGAGACGGTGGCCGCTGTCGTCGGCGTAAATCCAGGCTGAGGGATCGAGCCCAAGGTCGATGCACGCGCCCAAGAACAGGCTTAGGTTCGGGGTCACCGATGAACTCGCTGCGACGCCACTGGTTCATTGGCATGAGAGTATTCAAGAATGCAAAACCACGCGATGATGACCGGGCAGATCAACGCGGCCAATATACTAGGCATGGCATGTTGCGGCCAGTTGAGCGAGGCAAGCGACTCAGGGGTCGCGTAGAGTGAAGTCGCGAACCAAATGAGTGGCGTTGAGACAGAAAACGCAGCAAGCAATCCCATGAGTGCGGGGAACGGAAGAATCCGGTCACGTAGATACCAAAGCACAGCGCCCAGGAGGTTCATCAGCACGCAGCTGCCGGCAGGCAATATTGCGAGTTTCGGTTGGCCATTGAACGCGAGTATTGCGGCAATTGGAACGAGCCAGGCCGATCCACCGAACACGCCACCGCACCAACCGCTAACTTGCCATTGGAAGCGTCGTGGCCCAATCATCGCTGATTTACAGTCCGATTTGTTCATGGCATATGTCTCGGGATACGTTTGATTCACTCGGGGAGCGGTCGTCGTTAACGGGCACGGCAGGCTAATATTCCAATTCTAAACGCCTGATACCGATTCCGCTGCACTGCATGGCTATTCGCAGTCTGTTCTCCGTCTACGACCGCGGCCGCGTGTTTCCCTTGCTCAGCGATGAACTGCCGAACTTATCACGCACCGCATCGCTAACCGCATCCAGTTTCCGTTGCTTCGCGTGTTCTTGGCTTTCTGGGTCCGCGTCAAACAGGGTCTGTTGGACTAACTGATCGCCGCTGAAATTGCCGACTCCGACACCGATCAATCGCACGCTTAGCTGATTCCCGGAAAGGGCTGCATCATGCAGATCCTTGGCGACCTGCCATACTTCGGCCGTCACGTCGGTCGAACTTAAGAGCGTCCGAGATCGCGTAATCGTCCGAAAGTCGGCAAAACGGATCTTCAAATGGACCGTTCTCGCTTGCTCGTTCTTCCGCCGCAAACGTCGCATTATCTGCTCAGTCAGATCCAGCAACCACGCCCGTGACAGATCTCGGTCAGCGATGTCTGTTGCAAACGTTGTTTCGTGGGAGATCGACTTCGCTTCACGGTCTGACACAACGGCACGATCGTCGATCCCGCGAGCCAGCTTCCAAAAGTGCTCGCCCTGACTTCCGAAGTCTTGCCTGAGCGTTTCAACCGAGCGTTGGCGAAGTTGCTCGATCGTGTGAATGCCAAGTCGATCGAACACGCCACCGGTGACCTTCCCGACGCCCCAAATCCGTCCCACCGGTAACGGATCCAGGAAAGATTGGATTTGATCGGGCGGGACGACGACGAGGCCGTCAGGCTTTCTCACGTCACTGGCGATCTTCGCTAAGAATTTGTTCGGGGCAACACCGACAGATGCGACGAGCGACGTTTCCTCCATGATCTCGTCTTTAATCAGGCGAGCGATTTTTGCGGCGGTGCCAAAGAGTGATTCACACCCGCCGACGTCAAGAAAGGCTTCATCAAGCGATAGCGGTTCAACGAGCGGTGTGTAGCGAAAGAGGATGTCCCGGATCTGGCGCGAGACTTCGGCGTAATAACTCATCCGAACGGGCAAGACGACGACATCGGGGCAGAGCCGCAACGCTGTCGCCATTGGCATGGCACTATGCACGCCAAATTTACGCGCCTCGTAGTTTGCCGCTGCCACAACGCCACGCCCCTCGG
>NZ_SJPU01000011.1 GCF_007860105.1 Allorhodopirellula heiligendammensis | reverse complement strand
CATCCTTGCCACGAGTTAGAATTGATCCATCAAAGCGATCAATTCTAACCTCGGGAAATCAGGCGAAAACGGGGCAAAGACGAATGCAATTTGCTAGCAAACATGTCCGTAGAATGGGAATGCACCCCTGCAGACGTGGCAAAGTGCCAACAATGACGGTCTGCTTCAATCCGATCGGCGAACACCTGAATTCGCGTTGCGTGACGCCTCGTTTGATCACGTTGCTGCTTTGGCACGAGGAACAGCAGATCGACTTCTCATTTGGATGGACATGGAACCGTNTAACGCCTCCGGTGGGCTCGATTCGAGTCTGCCGGTAGCCACGAATGCCGAAAGAGTGATACAACAAGGAGGTGGACATGTACGTTCCTGCAAAGAAGATGTGAGAATTCTCTTTGAAGGATGGCATGTCCACACTTTTTTATCCATCCGTCGTAACTTCCGCGACTTCAAACCCGGCGCACGCTTCCGGCGGATGAGCCTGTCTTTACGACCGCGGGTGTTTGTGCGCCGTGTCGGTCAGCGATCATCACGGGGGTTTACCAATCGACACTCGGGACGCATCACATGCGATGCAATGCCGAACTTCCCGATTTCATTGAGCCTTTTTCAAGCTACCTGCGACAGGCTGGATACTACTGCACGAACAACAGCAAAGAGGACTATCAGTTCAAAACACCGAAAGGTGCTTGGGATGAGTCAAGTCGTCACGCACATTGGAAAAACCGAAAAGACGATTCCCAACCATTTTTCGCAGTCTTCAATTTTGTCGGCTGCCATGAAAGCGGAATTGCGAATGAAGAGAAATTCAACGAAGTCACTAAGGTCCTGAGCAAGCAACAACGACAGGATCCCGCCAAACTCACGTTGCCGCCGTACTATCCTGACACGCCGGTCGTACGTGAAGACTGGAAGCGAAACTACGAACTGATCACGGCCATGGATTACTGGGTAGCTGATAGGATTCAGGAACTCAAAGACCGTGGTGTCTACGATGACACGATCATCATGTTTTGGTCCGACCACGGAGTCGGCTTGCCCCGCGCTAAACGCTGGTTGTATGAGTCGGGAACGCGAATCCCGCTCGTTATCCGTATCCCTGAATCGTTGCGGATCGACAACCAAGGCATATCCGCAACGGTCGACGATCAACTGATCAGTAGTCTTGATTTTGCTCCGACGGTCTTGAACTTGGCAAACATTGAACCACCAGAATACTTCCAAGGTCGCGCTTTCCTAGGCCGAAACCTGACCGAACCGCGGGACTACGTGTTCGCCGCTCGAGATCGAATGGACGAACGTTACGACATCATTCGTGCCGTTCGTGACAAGCAATTTCGCTACATTCGCAACTACGAACCATTCAAACCGTACTATCAATACATGAACACGCCCGAAAAAGGCGCGACGATGAAAGAACTGCGTCGTGTCTTTGCGGAAGGCAATCTGTCTGAGGCGGCCGCATTGTTCATGGCGGATCATAAGCCAGCGGAGGAGTTGTACGATCTCGAATCGGATCCCCATGAAATCAACAACCTTGCAGCAGACGAATCCTACCAGGAAACCCTCGAACGAATGCGTGATGTGCATTTGGATTGGGTTGTGCAGACCCGCGATATTGGCTTGATTCCCGAATCCGAAATCCAGCGTCGCGAGAAGGCGGACGGCGCTCGCTACAACATTTTGCTGAATGCCGATCCTCAACTGATCGAACGCATCCGCAATGTTGCTAGCCTAGCGATTGGTGGAACCGAGAACCTCGCTCAACTTGTCGCCGCTCTTGACGATGAAGAATCCGTTGTTCGCTATTGGGGAGCAATCGGAATCGGAAATTTGTCCGAGGTCGCCTCGTCAGCGAAGCCGAAACTCATTTCAGCGATTCAGGACGAAGCGACTTGCGTTCGAATCGCGGCAGCTCGTGCCTTGCTAAAGTTGCAGTCTCCGGAGCTGGCCTTGCCCTTATTAAAACAAGAGCTGGCCAGCGAACATGAATGGGGGCGACTGCGAGCGGCGATCGTCTTGGGCGAAGCAGGTGAGCTGGCCCGGCCATTGATTCCCGAAATGAAAGCCTGCTTGAAAGACCAACCCAATAAATACATCACTCGGGTCGCTAATCGAACTTTGAATGTGCTGTTGGGGACCGCTAACGTAGTCAACTGACCAAAATGACAAGTGAACGTGACAAAATGCTGGCTGGCGAGCTTTACGATCCGAATGACTCGCAGTTGGCCGAGGAGCGAATGATTGCGCGTGAACGATGTTACGCACTCAACCATGGCCCGCCTCGTGAACAAGCACTTCGGCGCGGCATTCTGACCGAACTGTTCGGCAGCGGTGGAGATACGGTTTGGCTGGAGCCACCTTTTCGCTGCGACTACGGGATCAACATCCATCTCGGCGAGAAGGTCTACTTCAATTTCGATTGCGTGATCTTGGACGTCTGTGAAGTCCGGATCGGCAACAACGTCTTCATCGCTCCCGGCGTTCACATTTATACCGCCACGCATCCCCTGAACGCGGAGCAGCGCCGAACTCAAGAATTCGGCAAGCCGGTCACGATCGGCAACGATGTTTGGATCGGCGGTAAGGCAGTCATCTGCCCAGGCGTGACGATCGGCGACCGCAGCGTCATCGGTGCTGGCAGTATCGTGACGAAGGACGTGCCACCCGACGTTATGGTGGCGGGCAATCCGGCGAAGGTGATTCGCGGTCACGTGTGACCTCCCGCCCGTGAAATTGAAACCAACGTTCTCGACTTGACGGCGCTCTAAACGAGGGACATCATGTAAAGCATTTCGCTACAGATCTGCGCCGAACGCTCGTCGTATCGCTCGGCTTCGAACTCTGTGTCGTCAGCAACTTTCGGATCTTCGTATCGAATCGGTATGCGGAGATCGCAGCCCATTACCAGCGGACAGGCGTCGTCGGCTTGTGAACACGTCATCACCGCACAGTATCCTTTGCTAGGATTCGGGGGATCGCTGAAGACCTTTGAGAAGCATACCTGTGCAATGGCCGAGTCGGAGGTATAGACACTGTAGCGTGGATTGGTCGCAGCGGGATCGTCGGCAACGATCTTCAGTCCACATCGCTGCATGGCAACGACTGCGCGGGGATTGAAAGCCGTTGCCTCGGTACCACCTGAAAAGGTCTCAACGCCATTTAAGCCGTAGTAATCTACAGCGACTTGTGCCCAGATCTGTGAGAGGTGGCTACGTCGCGAATTGTGTGTGCAGATAAACGTAAGTCTTGCTGGCTCGGATTTCGACAAGCGTTCGCGAATGTAGTCGGAAACTTCAGCGAGATCGCTCTTGCGATCCTCAGGGATTGAATCGAAACGTGTTACTGCGTCCGTTAGGTAACGCATCAGCCCCGGGTAAAATGCAGTCGATGCAGCGTCAGTATTGTTCAATGTCATTAAAGAATCCTAAAATGCAAAATTTCGAATCTGAGAAATAGATTTTTCACCTTTTGCGAAGTAGACCATTGAGCCTACTCCAGCGATGACAGTGTTAAACATTGTGCCAAACTTCTCAACGTTCCTGCGCAGAAGTTCAAGACGATCATCGCTCTCATCGGTATCGATGATGATCTCGTACTCGATCGACTCCTTATTTAGCGGGGAACTTAGGCGAATACCGTCACTGGTGACTTTAATTTCACTCGGCCTAAAATCAAGCATTGGTGTGACTCGCATGATCCCACTGATCATGCTGAAGTAACATGGAATTTCATAACCCGACGTCCTTGGCACGCAAATTAGCAATTCTTGGCGAAAGCTAGGTCAGCTTCGGTCGGCCCGCTAAAAGGCAGGCTGTAGGCCCGAAAGCGTAGAGCGTACCATGCACTGCAAGGTCGCGGTAGGTGGGATACTTGCATGCTGACGCAAGTGAGCAATGGTAAGGTCTCTGCACATCCCCGCAAAATCATGTCTACGGGGAGTGTCGAGCATGGAGTCTGTCTCTACTTCGCCTTTACCGCACGCGTTTTCGTGTTGGCGGTTTCATCGCAGCATCCCTCGGCGTCCAGCGCTTTCGCGGCTCGTTTCGCATCTTCAATGAACTCCGGAACGTCGGCAAAACACTTCGATACGCAGCACAAAAGATTACTGTGAAAATTACCGTCCGCGCTGGTCAACGAGTAATGCTTCCATTTGCCCTCGCGCCTGTCCTGCAGCAAGCCTGCTCGCTTTAGGTAAGCCAAGTGTCTTGATACCAGCGGCTGAGGGAGCCCCAGCACGGACACCAGATCACAGACGCACAGTTCCTTGTGGAGGTGCAGTAGGTGCAGCACCCGCAAACGAGTTGGATCAGCGAAGGCCCGAAACATTATGTCAATATCAACGAGGCTCTTGGTCATTTTAGCCATCAGTATCATTCCTTACGCAACGATCCTTGCTTTGATGCCGGCATCCTCGATGATGCGTCCCCCGTCAATCCGCAGTTTGCGACGAGCCCGCTCGGCGGCTCGCGGATCGTGAGTCACCATCACAATCGTGCGGCCTTCACTGATGAATTGCTCAAAGAAGGCCAGCACAATAGAGCTTGTTTCGGGGTCCAGGTTCCCCGTCGGTTCGTCGGCGAGGATCAGTTGAGGGTCGTTGGCCAGCATTCTTGCCAAAGCAACACGTTGCTGCTGCCCGATGCTTAGCTCGGCAGGCTTGTGGTCGAGTCGGTCACCTAAGCCAACACGCTGGAGCAGTTCAGTGGCTCGTGATTCCTGCGTCTCTTGAGCCGCGTTTGTTAGAAACAGAGGAATCATCACGTTCTCAAGTGCGGTCAGATACGGTACAAGATTGAAGCCTTGAAACACGAAACCGACATGCTGCTTACGCATTTTGGCGCGTTCGTTTGGCGACAAATCGTAGAGAGAAGTTCCGTGGAGGGTGACTTGGCCGGACGTGGGCGACAGCATGCCGCCGAGCATTAGAAGCAGCGTACTCTTACCACTGCCGCTGGGACCGACAATCGAGAGAAACTCGCCGGTTCCGATCTCCACATTCGCATCGTGAAGTGCATAGACGTCACTGCGTCGATGCGTGTAGCGTTTGGAAACGTTGTTCATCGTCAACATGGTACCGTTCCTATAGATATTGGTTTATGGATTTAGGTTGTTCGCCACTGTGCGCTGGCAACCGGTTTTGGTCCCAGATACCGGACGCGAACGCGTGCCGGCTGTTTGAAACAACATTCAATTTCTTAGATCTCTTGCAACGTAGCACAGGGATCGAGAGTCGCGGCCCTCCGCGCGGGGAAGTAGCTGGCAGCGAGTGCGATGGTCACGGCGATCACGACCGCGATGGGAGCGAGCATTGGCATTGGGAATACTGGGACACCCGCCAGCTTTGGCCCGAGTGTGATGGCGAAGACCGTGCCTGCTACGAACCCGGTTGCTCCGCCGACGACGCCAAGCAGCGCTGCTTTGGTCAGGAACAACTTGATGATGAAGGACGATTCGGCTCCGAGTGCCATTAGCGTTCCAATCTCGCGCCGGCGTTCGTTGACATTGGCGTACATGTAGTTGGCAACCCCAGCTCCGCCAACGACCACGATGATCGCGAGGAATGCGAGCGACAGGCTCTCCATCATCGTATTGATCTTGGCTTGCGTGGCGACAACTTGAGTAACCGTCACCACTTTCGCATCGGGCAGCAGCTCGTTGATTTTGCCGACGAGGCCAGCCGAGATTTCCTTGCAACAGCCAATGATTTCAATGCAGTTGACCACCTCTCCCTTGCCCGACATCTCTTGAACCTTGTGCAAGTGCGCAAAGATTCTCGAGTCATCCACGGTGCCGGTTTCTGGAAGTACGGCGATGACGTTGAATGTTTCACCTTTGAGTTGGAGTGTATCGCCATCACTGATGCCCAGAATCGTCGCTGTGTCGTGGCCGACCAGCGCCTCGTTGGGTTCGAGCGTCTCGATCACGCGTTTCCGCACGAGAGCTTGCTTGTCTTCTTCCTTTTCCTCGCCTGCCAATTCGATGGCTCCACATCCAATGTGCTGTGAGAAAATTCCAGCTCCAGCCCATGCTGCTTTCGCGGTAAATTCACTCTTAGGCAGAATTCCGGTCAGTGTGAAGTTTCGCCCTTGCAACTCAATCGGCATGCTCAGTTTGGGCGAGAGATTGTCCACACCCTGTGCATCCGACATCGTCAATCGCAGCACGTACTCCTCGGGTATTACTTCATCCTGCATGTCGGCTGTGTAATAGTCTTGCAACGTTGCGGACTTCGGTAACACCAAGATGTTTGCACCTAAGGTATCCAGCTCACGCGCGACAGCCTTTTCGGAGTAGTGAGAAATAGTTTCGATTGCTACCACGGTTGTGATGCCCAGGAATATCCCGAAGACAATTGTGACCATCTGAGTCTTACGCTCGAGCAGTTCTCGGGAAATGAGAGTTTTCAAATTCATGGCAATGCTCCTGTTTTTGAGTTTCGTGGCTGACTATTTCTTCTGGGGTTCACACTGGCCACCGGGGCAGCACTGGCCGCCGGGACCACATTGACCACCAGGGCAGCACGCGCTTTGCGCAGCCACTAGCTTTTCAGCGATTTGTTCAGTGGTGACCAAGCCCGCAAGTGTTGCCAGCTGCTTTCCTGGAGGTGCCAGAATCACGATGGTTGGCTCCGTCAAGGTCGAGTTCAGCTTGACGCCTGCCAGAAGCGTTGCTTCATTTGGATCGTGTACGTCCAGCGCAATGACTTCGATCGACTTGGCGAAACGCTGGTCGGACTTCAGAGCGATTGCATTGCTCAGCGTCGTCTGGTCGGCGGCGGTGCCGCTTCCTATGGCACAGAGGACAACCAATTTGTTCTCCTGAAGGGCCTTCAGGCTCGCTGCCGTCCCACGACTGACAATTCCCTCCCGCAATTGAGATGCAGCGAATGGAGTCACGAACGCCTTCGTGACAGCGCCATTGCTGGCGGTGCAAAGTACCAGTGGCATCGGTGCCCGGCTAACGCCATAGTAATTAACGACTTCAGCATTGGCAGGGTCCTTGATACCGATCTGCTTTACGGAGACATCGTCACCGAGTTTTGCAAGTTCTTGCTGAGTCGCATCCAAAGCGTTTTGTGTTCGCGTATCGTGCTCTTTCCAAAAGAACAGATACTGAAACGTCAGCGGTTGGCTGCTGTCTGCCTGGGTGGTTGTGGCGACCAAACTTGGCTGCTGGCCCATCGCGGTGGAGTTGGCGACTGCCGTTGCCGCCAAGGCGATCATGCAGGCGCTTCCGAACAGTCCGTTAAAGCGAGTTCGAATCGTCATTTTTGCTTCTCCAAAAGTTGGTGAGCGAACCTTGCTGGCAAGGGCTCGCGTTGGGGTCTGTGTCTCTACAAGCCTTCTATCTCTTATTCGTCTACACGCATATACCAACTGCAGCAAAATGGCATTTTCGTCTGCGACATCTCGACACGGCCCCGCCATTCGGACTGAGCGGGCCCGCCATTTGGACTAACTGCGCCTGAAAAACAAGGTGTTTTCCTGCAAATCCGGCAGTGGTTGCTTTGCTACCAACCGGCGTATACACTTGCACGCTGACACAAATATGCAAAAAAGCGCTAGCCCCGCCAGAAGATCAGGAGTCACTGTGAAGCCTCACGAAACCCTTCAATGCTGCGGACCTATCGACGATCTGCTGGATGCCGAGCTGTTCAAAGCGCTCGGTGAACCGACGCGATTGAAACTCCTTTCCTGTTTGGCGAAGTGCGGACGAGCTTGCTCGGTCACAGAGCTAACCGAATGCTGTGCCGTCGACCTGTCAGTGGTCTCGCGGCATCTGGGAGTTCTCGAGCGAGCTGGCATTCTCACCGCGACCAAAGAAGGGCGGACCGTCTATTATGCCGTGCGATACAAGGACTTGAGGGACGCATTTCGTGCGATCGCAAGAGCTGTCGAGGATTGTCGTCCTAAACGTGCTGCGTCCAAGAGACAAACGCGAAGAGCAGGCACTTCTCGCTGAATGGAGAGCAGCGACCGCGGACGCCAGCTCAACAAAAAGCCAACCAACTGCAAGTGAATTGAACCAAGATGGACAAAACTGAAAAGCCTGCAATTAGCTTCTTTGAAGAGAACCTTAGCTACTGGGTCGCCCTCTGCATGGTGATCGGAGTGCTCATTGGCAAGTTCGTACCCACGATCCCCAACTTGTTGGCAAAGTTTGAGTACGCCAATGTTTCGATTCCCATCGCTGTTTTGATCTGGCTGATGATCTATCCAATGATGATGAAGGTCGATTTTGCCAGCGTGAAGAATGTGGGGAAAAATCCAAAGGGGCTCTACGTGACCTGGATCGTGAATTGGCTCATCAAACCTTTCACGATGTTCGGCATCGCGGCCTTCTTTTTCTATGTAGTGTTCAAGCCGTGGATTTCACCGGAGCTGGCGAAGTCTTATCTCGCCGGTGCGGTCCTCCTTGGCGCTGCTCCGTGTACCGCAATGGTTTTTGTGTGGAGCCACCTGGTGCGTGGGAATGCGGCGTACACGGTCGTTCAAGTCGCGATCAATGATTTGATCATTCTGATTGCGTTTACGCCCATCGTGGCGTTCTTACTTGGCATTGGTGGGATCACGATTCCGTGGATGACATTGATCCTGTCCGTCGTCCTGTTCGTGGTCGTCCCGTTAGCCGGCGGAGTGCTCACACGAAATTTGGTGATCCGCTCCAAGGGTGAAGAATATTTTCAAAGCGTGTTTTTACGCAAGTTCGACAACATTACGATCGCAGGCCTGTTGCTAACGCTGGTTCTGATCTTCTCGTTCCAAGGCGAAGTGATTATCAACAATCCGTTGCACATTGTGCTGATCGCTATTCCGCTGATTATTCAGACGGTGCTGATCTTTTTTGTGGCCTATGGAGTCTGCTATCGTCTGCAGTGCCCTCACAGCGTTGCCGCACCTGCGGGGATGATTGGGGCATCCAACTTCTTCGAGCTTGCGGTCGCTGTCGCAATTACTTTGTTTGGCCCAGCGTCACCTGTGGTGCTGGCGACGATCGTGGGTGTGTTGGTCGAAGTTCCTGTGATGCTGGCGTTGGTAGCTTACGCGAACAGGACAAGGGGTTCATTCTTGAAATTTAAAGCCAATGATCGATAAAACGAGGAGTGCCTGCGCCCCACATGACGGCAAAGGCAGCCCTCTATGATAGCGATCTCCTTCAAGCGAATGGGAATCCAAGATGCAGCCCGTCAACCGAAACAAGGAGTACCATGCAAGACACACCCGCCACCGACGAGTTTTTTTCCCAACCTTCTCCAGGAATGGGGCTATGGTTGTGGCGCTGGTTTTGGCGGGTCACGCTCGTCGTTTCACTCGGTTATGCGTGGTATTGCTTTTACGTCCCGCAGAACGATATCGCTTGGGCCGACGATTATCCGTCAGGTAAACAACTGGCTGCAGAATCCGGAAAGCCGATGATTCTTTTCTTCACGGGCGATTGGTGTGTTCCCTGTCGCATTATGAAACGCACGGTCTGGGCAGACGAGCAGGTCGAGTCGGTGGTGGATGCAGGATTCACACCGATACTAATCAACGTTAGAGAACCCGGTGACAATTCGGAGGCGTTGGAGCAATACGAAGTTTACGTTACTCCAACCACGATCATCGCAGATGCCGAGGGAAACGTTCTCGAGCAAGTTCAGGGAGCGGTGAGCAAATCGGAGTTCCTCGCCATGCTTGAGAACCTGCACGCGCCGAAGCTGGCGACGGGAATTTAGATAACGCAATCGTAGGTGATAGACGAGTTCACCAAAACTTCCACCAGGGCTCTGGAATGATTTCTGGCAGTCTAAGTTTCTCGACCCATTGCTTGACTTCGTCGACTGTCAGCTCGGCGATGACAGTCACATCGGGCGGCGATGCCTGCAATAACGGACGGAAGAATCCTACTCCCCACTGACGCGACTTGATGATCATCGGCCACAGCAGAATTACCTGCTGCCCATCAATTTTGGGGATCGAGTCCGGATTCGCTTCACCCCAAACTGATCCGCCCAAGTCCGCCGCTGGACAGGTCCCAACACCGTAATGCCACCAAGCTTCATCGTGGCAATCCATCATGCCATCACCTCTCGCGACAGCCAGAAGTCGAGCAGAGACCCGTTTTGCACCAGGCATGTTGACGGCCGATAAGGCTGATTGCAGCAGCGTGAAGAGATGGAAGCAATTTGACAGATTCTGATAGGACACCTGTACTGCACGACGCTTCTCGACATGGATGACCAAGAGGGTGCCGCTTCGTTTGCGCAGCAGTTCAAGAACCCACATTGGACCAGCGGACGCGTATTCGACTCGTTCCAACTCGGCGACCACATCGGGATCGTTTGCCATTTGTTGCAGCAGGGTTGGCGAACGGGCGATGTGAGCAACGAGTCCCTGACCGAGCATCTCGAGCCCAGCGACAATCTTCGCATCGACGTCAGGTTCATCATCGTCGGCATCCTCATCAGGTAGAGACGCAACGGGACCAGCCCAGCGCAGGAGAGACCCAAGAATCGCATCCCCCGTCAGATCCGGGTCGGCTCCTCCTTCCGCCCCTGCGCCCAACCATACCGCCAGGAAACCGGCACCGGTTGGACTTGTCACCTCGCCGAGTCGCCTCGCGACTAGCAGTCTCGCCTCCTCTCGAGACTCATGTTCGGCAATCGCGTTGAGCGCATCGCGAAGCTCGTCCGGGCAGTCGGAATCATGCTGTAAGCCGGCCGCGTGGATCACATGGTTCGCTAATTCGCCGATTGCAGCTTCTGGTGAGGCCAATGTAATTTTCCTGATTAAACCGTGGCCAGCATTGGGAGCTGACAATCTAATCCATCTGTCGTGACTGCGTCGGTCAGTTGAGTACCAAATCGCAGGGGGCAGAACGATCCGCCGCAGGCATTTTTCGTGAAGGACGAGGCGATGAGCGTCAGCACCAGTAGATGTGTCGCCTCGTCCACTACAGTGACATCATGACAGCAGAGAAAAAACAGGTTTCAACCAGCAAGTTCCTCAGCCTTGTTCTCAGGCACCGACTTGGCGTTTTGGGCACGAGTCAGGAGGCTGGCTCGACCTGCATGAATGGATCGCCAACGCAAACGGCAATCTAATGGTTCTCTCATGACGTGTCGCGAGTCGGCTCCGTGTCGCGAGTCGGTGCCGTTCCGCGAGGGGCTAAAACCACAAGTCGCTCAACGCGCCCGATTCGAGTTCGTTGGCATAGCTGAGATAGTAGTTCCGGTTCGGCGCGTTGTACTCGCGTGCGGCCAACCCTCGCAGTGCCTCGATTTTTACTTTGCGGGCTAATTCCTTATCGCCGTCATCCAGCCATTTCACATGATCCGACAGCTCCAATGCCCATTGATAGTCTTGTTCCGCTAGCGCGGCATTCATTCGCTCTGTCAATTTTTGCGTGCCACCGGCGAGTTCGGCGATCTTGCGTGCTTTCAATCTGGGTTCCATCGGACTCAGCGTCGTCGGGTTTCCGTCGTACCAACCCAACAGACCTGAATAGATTGCTCGGACCGCATGCGGCACCGTGCCGTAGAACTCGATGAGATACGGTTTTTCTCTTAGATGCTTCGGGAGCTTGACTTCGTGGGCGAGTTGGTCGGGACCTTTTCCGGCGTTGATGCCTCGCACGGTTTGGTCGTACACGCTGCGAATCGCCTCGCTGTAATCCTGCAGAGCCGTCGTAGCAGCTTCCTGTCCTTGGATGGGCATCGTGTGGCCTGGAATGACCACGTGTGGTTCCAGTGCAGCCATCTTCCCAACGCTTTCGGACCAATTCAGTACGTCACGATAGGCCGTGCCCCGAATCGCATACAAGTTTGGGAAGGAACTGTAGAAATTGTCGCCCGCCAGTAACACCTTTGCCTTCGGGAGCCAGATAAACATCGCATCGTCGGTTTCCCCTGGGCCGATGTGGAATTCGATATCGACACCCGCGATCGTTGTTTTCAGTCCGCTGCTAGGCACGGTAACGGTCGGTGGAAGGAATCCTTTGCCGCGGTCACTGTCTTCGGTACCCGCCGGTGCAACTCCGCGGTTGGTCATTTCCGACGAAGATAGATTTCGACCAAACTGGCGTACATTTCGTTTCGCTTTCACCGGGTCGACCGCGTTGTTGACGCCTTCGGCAGAACCAAAGGTCTCGGTGCCATAGATGTCCGGTTTCTCCTCGCCGACAAAAGCGCTGGCGCCACCGATGTGATCACCATGGCTGTGGGTATAGATGATCGCCTTAACCGGCTTGTCGCTGTACTGCCGAAAGGCATCAGCCGCTTGGGCTGCACTGGTCGGACCGAATAGCGTGTCGACAATAATAACACCGTCCGTCCCGACGATCATTGTGGTGTTCGCTCCGTGAAACCCAATTGCGGTGTAAACGTTGTCCGCAACTTTGACAACTCCCTTTTCAAACTGTTGCTGTTGAGCATTGAGCATCTGCAGTGCCATGTCGGGCTCGACCTGCGTCTGTCCGCTGGCAATGCCTGCAGCCGTTACCAAGAGACAGAGAGTAGCGATGAGACGTTTCATAAGACGATTCCTTTGACGAGTGTGCAAATTTCTGAGCGGCACGGCGAAATCCGTCCGGTGTCACGATACCGGAGGGCTTGCGACCTGACGCTACAAGTTTCTTACCAATAAGTTTTTCTGCATCTTTTGCAGAACGTTCTGCGTCGCTTCCAGTTCCGACTTCGAGATGCCCCGCAATGTGGTTTTTCGCAAGTCGTCTAATAGCGGAAGGACGCTTTGAAGCTTCTGCTCGCCACGCGGAGTCAACCCGACCATCACGATCCGAGCGTCTGCAATCGATACGCTCCGCTCGACAAAGTTCTGTTCAACCAGTCGATCCAACTGGCGTTTCACAGTCGTGGGGTCACGGATCATCAGTGCTGCCAACTCGTTCATGCTCAGCGGCTGGCCGGCATCCAACAAAGTGATCAGTGTCTGAGTTTCCTCGGGTGAAAACGGCCAACCCGCACTCTTCAGCACGGCAGCCATCCCGGAACGAATCAGATGGGCAACTCGCCCGATTGCGAATCCGGGCGAAGACTCTGAGTCAAAGTGCGTGTTCGCCTCCAGATGCGGCCTGAATCGATGCGGTCGCAGGTCCGGCAAAGATCGGACGATACCAGTCAAAGTAACAGTAAATCAGCAGCGCGCACGCTGCGAAATCCGGAAGCCCAATAACAAGGTATTGACGAGCAAAGAAGATTACGTACAGCAGGATATTGAACGCGTAAGGCAGCGACATCAGGATCGCGAGTGGCGCAGTCCGCGGGAAGAACATCAGCCCGCCAGCGACCGTCTTCAGCAAGCCAACCCAAAAGATTAGATAGCCCGTCTTTTCCAGAGCAAGCATGAAGTAATCGAGTTCCCCTGGAGGATCGCCGACGGGATACCCATTGACGCCAAAACCCATTGTCATGATCCCTGTGCCGACCAAGAACGACGCGAAGAGTATCCGCACGACGAAGGCGAGGCGTGGAAGTCGAACGCTGCGATTTTCAAACACCGACATTTTATTCATCCCTTTCGAAACACTCGCAACCCTGTGGGCTCACCGTATAAAAGGCAAGTTGTATTGCTGTATGATACAGGTAAGTGTCGGCAAGTCAAGGCCTGCAAACCGAAAACATCGTCGTTGGCTCACGCCATCCAGCACTCCGGATGGTCTCAGGTCTCTGAGTGGCACGTGTATCCCTCCGCATTTTCGCTCACTCCGAGCCGTTGGTTTTTCAGCATCGACGGGGCTACGCTGTCCATTGCGACCAGTGAAGCTCAGCTTTCGAGGCCGATGTGGGGCTCGCTCAGCTATCAACGCTGAATCGGGAGAGGCGAGCAGATTCACGTCCAGCCATTGAGTTACCTCGACGCGGACCGTGACTTAAATACGCAATCGAGCATGAATTGACGGGCCCAGAATCGCTATCAACGGTCGGGTGGTCAATTGTCGGTGAAGCTCGGCAGCGACCAAGTCTTGATGCTGAGACCTTCGGCGAACATGAGGCAGTTTAGCCGTTCAGTAAGACTTGACCGATGACACCGAGTAGGAATCCAAAAACGGCACCGATCGCAGGTGCCCTTTCGTTCTCGACCTTGGACTGGGGTGCCAGATCTTGGAATGTCAAATAGAGAATTCCACTGGCAGCGAAAAGCATGATGAAGCCGACGACGCGGGGGTAAGCCGAGAGATGCTCGTATCCCACCCATCCTGCGAGCGGACCGAGTGGGATGCAGGTCGCCAGCAGCAAGATTAGCTTTTTGCCGCCGATGTTGCCGGTCACATTGAGCTCGCGGTACGCATTGAAACCTTCGGGCAGGTTTTGCAGTGAGATCAAAACCGCCAGCAGCGCCCCAGTCTGTTCGCCGTGTGCGAACGCAGCTCCCAGGGCGATCGCTTCGGGGATGAAGTCAGACAGCATCGCAACCAACTGGGCGATCGAACTTTGCGACCTCGCTAACAATGTCTCCAAGGCCCAGAATACAACCGCGCCGGCCACGAATGCAGTCACGATCCATCCGAGCGAAAGCTGTTCGACACCGTCTGGAACCAGCACCAAGGCAACTGCTGAGATCAGCACACCTCCGCCGAACGCAATCACGCTGTGGCGGAACTCTTCTTCGACCCACTGGGGCGAAATCTTCTCAACCATCGCGATCATGCCACCGATTGGAATGGCAGCCCCTGCCATCGTTGTCAGCAACAACACCTGTCCCAGTTCAGTCACAATGCGTCCCTCGCCGAGTTTGCGGTGTCCGGATGCCTCACCGTCGCCCACCAAACCCAGGCGATCAACAGCCCCTGGAGTGGCAGTCGGGCCACGAGAGCCCAATACGGAATACTTCGAAATTGATCCGAGTTGACCACCATATCGACGTTTGCCGGGAATACGGCGATCAGCAGGGCGATCACCCCACACCCTGCCGCCCGCCGCAAGCGCGGGATCGCCATGCCTAGCCCACCAACGATCTCAAAGAACCCGGAGACATAAACTAAAGACCGCTGCCAATGCAGGTAGTCAGGCATTATCTTCAAATACACCTCTGGCGACACGAAGTGATTGACGCCCGCAGCGACGAACAGAATCACGAGCAACACGATGGAGCTTACCCGTATCCACGACGTTAAGTACGAAGCAATTTGCATGGAAGTCAAAAGTCCCGATCTTATAGGAGACGATCATCACGGATTATTCGGAACACGCTGAGCCTTGATTCCCCGCTGCCTCCAGAAAATCCTCTGCTCGGCTCGCCACACGATCGAGGCATCGAACGGCGTGACATGACTACGAAAAAGCTATGAAGCAGCCAGTGCAGACACGCTAGCCTCCATCGCTCGTTTCAGAAAATGCTCAAGTTGCTCGGGCGGTCTTACAACGAAGGTTGCAGCGTAAGCAACCAGACGGTGCCTCCGACGCACGCGTACTTCGTCATGCTCACACGTCGGCAGTGTTTGACGCTGTCATTCCTGGCCCGTCCAGTCTACTGCTAGCGGAACTCGCGCACAAATCATCTTTGAGCATGTATGCGAGATGCTGGAAAATGTCCGGTACACGATTGCGTCTGATGAGCCCAGAAAACTACCTGTGGGTGGTGTGGTGAAAGACGGCGCAAGAGTGACGAACATCTGTATCGTCGACAGTGATCACGAGCTCGACGACAAGATTGACCGCATCAGAGCGACGTCGCGACAACCTGAGTTCGTCAAGAAGGCGAACAGCTTTCACCTTTCTGCGGAGGCACGATCCGGCACCTTGGCAGCTCCCACCACAGGCTCAATCGGTCGCCGCTCTAGCATCGTCGATCGACGCCACACAGCGACAAACTCGGTGGGCGACAGAGTCGATTCGATGGCGTAGGTCGCGATCTGAATCCCTCGACCATAACAGCGAGCCTTGGTCTCAGCTACTTGCTCAGGACGAGTACTTGCTCAGGACGAGGAAGAATCGCGCGAGCGCACGCCCAGGTCGTCGAAAAAAATCGCGGCTTCCGGGATACCCTGGAGTGCCTGCTTCGCACGAAGACACACCGCAATGCCAAACAGTGCATGTGACCTCGATAAACACCCAGTAGAATGAACTGCCGAAGTTGGATTCTCAGTTACGCAAACCACAGAAATTTCTGCATCTGAAATGAAAAAGCTCGTCCTAATCGCGATTCTCGTCGCAACAATGTCCGCGCCGGTCTATTCGCAAGCCCCGCGAGATGGCACGTTCGGAAGCGACTTGTCATTTCTCCAAAAACACAAGCAAGTCGTCGTGTTGAGGAGCGAAGATGACGACTGTCAGGTCGCGGTTGTCCCCGACTATCAGGGGAGGGTGATGACAAGTACTGCCAACGGGCCCGCAGGGTCGAGCTACGGATGGATCAACTATGATTTGATCGCATCCGGAACATGGGTCGAACACATCAACGTGTTGGGAGGTGAAGATCGCTTCTGGATGGGGCCCGAGGGTGGCCAATTTTCAATCTTCTTTAAGAATGGAGTCGATTTTACTTTTGAGAATTGGTTCACACCTGCGGCTATCGATACCGAGCCGTTTGAAGTTGTCAATCACGATCAGACCCGTGTTTCGTTTCGAAAGCAAATCCAGCTTGAAAACTACAGCGAAGCCTCCTTCGAGATTGAGGTCAGCCGAGACATCTCTCTCCTTCAAAGATCCGTCATCGAATCGAATCTTGGGATCAAGCTGGACCCGAACACGAAGTCCGTCGGATTCCAGTCCGTCAATGACCTGAAGAATACCGGGCCTGCGGCTTGGAAGAAGGAGTCGGGGCTATTGTCGATTTGGATTTTGGGCATGTTCAAACCGTCAGATCAAACAAGCATCGTGATTCCCTATAAAGACGATCTCAAACTAAATAGTGGCTACTTTGGCGAGGTGCCGAAAGATCGACTGATGACCACGGACAACGCCGTTGTGTTCAAGGGAGACGGCAAGTATCGGTCAAAAATTGGTTTGCCTCCTCAGAACATCGTTCCCGTCTGTGGTAGCTACGATGCCGAAAACAGTGTACTGACGATCGTCCAATATACGTTCGGGGGAGACGTTGACTACGTTAATTCGTTCTGGGGATTGCAGGATGAACCATTCGCTGGTGACGTCGTCAATTCATACAATGATGGCCCTTTGGAAGACGGCAGCCAATTGGGGCCGTTTTACGAATTGGAGTCCTCCTCCAGCGCCAAAGCTCTTCAGCCACATCAAAGCATCCGCCATACGCACCGAACCTATCATTTTGAAGGCAGCCGCGATGAACTTGAGAAAATTGCGACGAACGTGCTGGGGGTGAGTCTCAGCGAGGTCGCGTTCCCGTGATCGGCGAGTGGTTGATGAGAGATTCATTGAGAGTCTCAGGGGGAGGGCTCGCGTCCTGCCGCGAATCGATGTGGCTTGGGTCGGTGCTGTGCGAGCTGATAAGTGAAGGTTACAGTTGGCAGTCGACGACCCATTCTTGCAGGTGACTGAACGGAGATATTTGATGGACCAGTGGAAGAATATGGCGACGCTGTTCGATTTGATGCGAAAGATGGCGGCCGAGATGGCGGAGAGCATTCCAGAGGAAGAATTCGACGTGCCGCGAGGAGATGCGAATAGTCCGAAGTGGATTCTGGGCCACTTGGCACTCGGAATGGACTTTGGATTGATGTTGATCGGTTCGGCCCCGCCGACGATCGAGTCAATGATGCCGAAGTACGGGCCGGGGAGTGCCGGTGGCGCGGTCGGCGATGACGGACGCACCCGCGCAGACTTGCTCGAACATCTTCGCACCGCCGGTGACGAACTGAAGAAGAAAGTCTTAGCCGCCGATCCTGCCATTTTCGCTGAGAAGCAACCGACACCTTTCCTGGCAGAAGAGTTGCCCACCGTAGGCGATCTACTGGCGCACGTGTTCACCACGCACATTGCATTGCACATGGGCCAGCTTTCACAGATTCGTCGTGAATCGGGTTTTCCGAGTTGGTATCAGACCACTTGAGCGAAAAAATCGCTAGCCGTTGATTTCGCATCACGCCTGAGTCAAGGCGATGTTGCCGTTCTGCGTCAATCGCCATGCTCGCAACAGCTCTCCGACGTGTCCATCATGATGGCGAAGGTTTGAGCTGTGGGGCAGTTCGCCCACATCTTGCCGCACTCCGATTACTGCTAAGTCTGCTTCGATGCCGTTGGTCGAATGGTACTACGACTCTAGGAGAGTTGACTGACTGCGCTCATGTCCGTGGCAGTTCGGTGCCTCGACCGAGGTCGTTCAGTCCGCTGGTACGAGTAGTTGGCCCTCCATCACCGTCACGGCGGTTCCGCTAAGCTGGACGCGGTCGCCCGTGAGTTCGCAGTAAACCGTCCCTCCGCGTCGCGAAGCTTGATAGCCGACAAGTGATGTCCGGCCAAGTTTGCTGGCCCAGTAAGGTGCGAGGCAACAGTGGGCGGAACCCGTCACGGGATCTTCGTCAATGCCGCAGCGAGGGGCAAAAAATCGCGAGATGAAATCGATACCAGCTCGTTGGCTGGCGGCAGTGACCATCACTCCACGGGTTTCGATCCGGCTAAGCTGGCTGAAATCTGGGCGCAGGGACTCGATTGTGTTTGCGTCATCGCAGACAACAACCAAATCGAATTTCGTTTGCAGTACCTCGCCCTGGTCGATCCCCAGTGCCGAGAGTAGGCTTTGCACAATCGTAGGATCGACATCACTCTGGGCGGGCGTGGCCGGAAAGTCGAGGGTGATCCGCTCGCCCGATCGGAAACAAACTAACTCACCGCTATGGGTTTGCATGCGGATCGGTTCGTCAATGTGCACGCGTCCTTGTTCGATCAAGGTGTGAGCGGCGGCCAGCGTCGCATGTCCGCACAGATTGACTTCGGTTGTTGGCGTGAACCAACGCAGATGAAACGAATTGGATTCACCGGCGGGAACGATGAACGATGTTTCGGACAGGTTCATCTCCGCGGCGACGTGCTCTAGCCACTCATCGCTCGGATAACGTTCGAGGATGCACACCGCAGCCGGGTTGCCACTGAACGGTCGATCCGCGAATGCGTCGACCTGCCAGAGGGAAATGTTGTGAGAAGGCGTCATTCTGGTCTCGATGCGGATTGCAGTTCTTTGGATGGGGCGATGAAGTATGCTTCCTGAGTCAGCTCACACACACTGACTCAATCCAGCCATTATCGGTTCGCAGTGTCCCGCCCAATTCGCGGTCGGTCGAAGTGAAACGGCGGGAGACGAACTCGCTACTGGTGTCGGTAAGATCGCGCCGAATAATATGCCGACGAACGTGCCCGGTGGCGCTGTCGTCGGGGGAAATCCGGCCAAGCAACTCGGAATCTCGTCTGAGCCGGTATACGCGAGCTCGGAGCTCGCGTTCTGTGGGCGCCGCTGCTGTTCAATTGGCATCGGATTGATAGGCGCCGGCTGAATATGTCAGCTCATAGCTGTGAGAATAGATTTCGATCAGGTTGCCGAAAGGATCCTCGCAATACACCATGCGGTACGGTTTCTCGCCAGGATAATACTCACGAACTGGCATCCGCTGCTTGCCCCCGTTGGCGACAATTTTTTCGGCGAGCCCCTCGACGTCTGGATCCTGTACACAGAAGTGAAAGACGCCTGTCTTCCAGTACTCAAAGTTATTCTGAGGCATTTCGGCGTTCTTAAACTCAAACAGCTCGACACCGACTCGGTCGCCGGTGGCGAGGTGCGCAATTCGAAATCGCTCCCAGCCCGCACCAAAAACATCATCGCACATGACGCCGATCGCCGAATCATCAGAGACGATCTCGGTGGGTGGCATGATGACGTACCACCCCAGCGTTTTGGTGTAGAAGTCGACGGCCTGTTCCAGGTCAGTGACGGAAATGCCGATATGCGAGAAGCTTCGTGGATAAGTCATGGGGGGCTCCGCGGTGGAAAGTGGAATTTGGAAATGCATGATCGCGGGCGCACCTGCGCTCGTTGCACCACGCTGAATGCAAGGATCGCGGGTAGCTCGGAAGACACCATGCAAAATCAATTGGCTTCTCGCCAATCGTACCACCCAACACAAAGGAGCGTCGATGACATCGGGCCAAGCTTGGCGTGCCGTTGCCAAAACGATTGATCTGCCGCACTAGGCTATCCACCCACCCCGACGCCAAGTTCACTGTTCGGGGCCAGTAGAATGTATGAGCCCCTGCCGTTTTGCTGGGGCTGGGGAGGCGGATTGCGAAGTCAGCTGAACGCGGTTTTAACATCTGAAGATGGCACCGTGATGGAGGCGAAATCTGTTCTACCACGCGTGACCAAAGCATGACCGCTCTCACCAGGATTCTCACCTGCGACCCATCTTGGACACGTCCAGCGGTTCGATACCAAGTTCGAGAGCAGGGCTTCCGGGCTGAAAGCTGAAATCGCCGGCTTCCTCGTTCGTGAATAGTGGATCGCCGACAAGACTCAACTTTTCTTTTCCGATTGAACGCATCCTGCTCAGATGCTCGTCCATCCAATGAGAGTCTGTCGGATGAAAATAGAGATTCGCATCCATATCGATTTGTTCGAGCTTCGGACCTGCAGTTCCAGGTCGATCGCTAGCCCGGGGTCTCGCGGCGAGCGCGCTGCCCCCATCGCGATGAGAAACGATAATATTGCGTTGCACCTTTGATCCTGTCACCGGTACCCATTCAAAACTGAGATACCCCCACCGCGGTGCAGCGGCCGGAGCAACAATGAAATTGTTGATGACGTCATTGATCCCTTTCGAAGCGATGCCTGCCGAGAACCCGCGGTTCTTGTAGAGGACATTTCCATAGATCAGTGTATCGTGCTGATCATCATCGCATCGAATCGCTGCAGGTAGAGAATGAGCCTGATTATCGTGCACAAAATTGTAACGTACGATATTGCCAGTGCCTGCTCCCGAGACATAGATGCCATTGCCATCAGACAGTAGTTGAACGGCGTGACTGATATCGTTGTATTCGAGCAAGTTGTGTCGCGAGTGGATGTACTTTTCGCGTTGCTGCCAATTCTCGTATCCCGTTCGCGTTTCATGCGTTGCCGGCGTAATCTCAGCTTGGCGTATTGTTCGGGCGCCTTCGCCATTTAAGCCACCTCTGTTGCTGTATGGGTTGACTCTCGTGGTGATGAGCACCGCGGCGTATCCGCTATGGTGCATCTCGTTGTGAGAAATCAGATTGTGCCCACTTTGCCAGGCCCAGATCCCCGGTGCATGCCAGGTGATTTCGCTGAAGTGATGGATGTGGTTATTGACGATTTGATTGTGGTGATTGACGTCTTTGGTACCGGGGCCGTAACCCGCCAATAGAATCCCAGCCTCGCCCAAATGTGCAAACTCGCAATCTTCTACGCGATTGCGTTGGGCATGAAGATCCATCCGCAGCCCGCTACCTCCCGAATCGAGAAAACGACATGACGTGACACTGCACTCTTCGGCGCCACGGAAACGCAGCATCGCTGAAGGTTTGTCAAACATGTCCCAATCATGTTGCATTCCCCAGCCCAAACGTGTTTCGTCGCTCGTCCATGCCAATCGATCTGCGTGGGTGAAGGTGAGGCCGGAAAAGGCGATGCCTCGAACAGGAACGTCGATGGGCCCATCGTAATCGATCCTACCTTCGACACGTATCAGCTCACTGGTGGACGGAGCCAAGATGCCATGCGGTGATCCGTCTGGAGCCGGGTCGGACGGCCACAGATAGATTTTCCGGGTTGCCGTGTTCACGACCCATTCGCCGGGCTCATCGAGCGCTTCCAGGACGTTCTCAACCCAAACGTTGCAGCCAGAGGGATTGTGAACCCATCCCGGCAACACGCTCATTTCATAGGTCGCAGATACCCTGGTCTTCGCGACACCTGAAGCTTCATCGACCGAGGCGAGGGGAAGCATATTGATCACCCAAGGGCGAAAAGGCCGCACCTGAATCTCAACGTCGTCAAGATTTTCCCAACGCTTCAGCGCTCCTGCTGGGAAGTGCAGTGTTCGCTGATCACCGGGGCTCGTGACCGCAAAACCGGAATCGCGAGCGCGGCGAAGCCGCCCCTGGCGATCAAAGAGACAGTGAAATCTCTCCAGGCCATCAGGCATGTCGGCCACCCAGACCTTGCCCGCGGCTTTGTCAGGCAGGCCAGCAGGTGGAGAATCCGGTTGTGTCCATCGCGTTATCGGTACTCCGCCACTGACCACCGGACGTTCGCCGGGAAATGCGGCGAAGGTTAAATGAGCCGGTCGGGTCGTTTCGCCAACGCCATACTGCGGGACCACGGCAGCGGCGGTTCGGGCACGGCCACCATGCTCCCGTCCCAGCACCAACGTCTCGTCCAGTTGATGTCGACCCTCACGCAACACGATCGTGATCGGCTCCGCGTTACCCGACTGACGTAGGGCTCGCACCGCCTCTACCGCAGCAGGAATTGATCCGTAGGGAGCCTTTAAACGTCCATCAGCCTGAGCATGGCCGTCAACGGACACGTAGATTTCTTTTGCCGAGCCCTCATCCAACACAACGAAGGCGATGAACGCGAAAAGCACCCACGGGTACGTTGCTCGGTTCAGAAACGAAGACTGGCCAGTACTCATTTTTCAGCTCTTAACTCATCAGTGGTTGAAGATTGCTCACCAATGATAGCGGCTCGTGACACGTGCTGCATGCGTTGTGCGACGAACGCATTGCGAAGAGCAACCGGTCAAACCTCCACGCCACATCGCGTCGCATGGCTGCCTGCACGAGCTAACTCACGCATGAAAAGTGGCGGACTCCTGCCATCCCCATGAGCGGCCCCACGCGAGAGACTAATTTTCTCACCAGTGGCCACGCAATTGTTGAACTACCTTTCAATCGTGGTTCTCAGTAGCACGAGATTGTCGTGTACCAGACTCGATGACCAAATGAACTTTGCATCCGCTGAGGGGTTGTCGAACAGGTCCGTGAAGTTTGTATAGGCTGGCTTGTTTTCGACACCTACAAAATCGTTGGTGTAGGTAACGGCGTTTGGCCAATCGCGATCGTCAAAGTCGGCCGCAGCCCAATCGTCGGGGATCGGCCAATGAGCAGCGAAGTGCGACGTGCCGTCGTCAACGTCGTCGGTGCCGCAGTTTGAGCTGTCTCGCCAGGGCCCCTTCAGCACGAGACACTCCTTTGACTTCAGAGGCGACGTATAGAACGTTTGTGCCTTCCAGCTCTGATCCGTCACAGCAACGGTTTCTTCGCTCTCATCTTTGACAACGGCAACGAGTCCGGCATCACCCTGATGAAACACCGCGCCACGGAATTTCTCAAACCCTAACCCCAGACGCTCCTCCCAATCGACTCCCATGATGCCAATGGTGAATGGTCGCTGTGCTTTAAAGCGGATCACGCTACTGTTGAACGGAGTCATCGGGATGGGATCAACCGCTAACAAATTGCCGTTGACGTAGAACTCAAAATAGTTGTCGCCAAAAATGTAGGCTGTAAAAACTTCGTCCCCCCCAGCATCGATCACTGGAATCTGCGCCAGATTCACATCAGCAACTCTATCGGGCGTAACCGCGTTGGCTTCATTGTACAAGTCAGGTGCCTTCATCGCAGTTCCGAAGTGGGTTTTCGCGGGCACAGTCCATTCCACACCATCGTCCGACCTAATCGTTCCGATATTGGCCGTTCGTGGATTCTCACCTTTCCACTCGAACAGCGTGGAAATATCCGATTGAGCTTCACCCTGCGTGAACGATGGCTCGACAGGTGGAACACCCGACTCCTGGGCGTGAGCGATTGGAACGGCTGCCGCGATGATGCCCAGTAGTGCTGCGAGCCCAGGCGTGCTGATGAAGAACTGACGATTCATGAAATCACTCAAGGAGACAAGTCGTGTTAAGATGAGTTTGGTGCGAGAGGACGAAGGATCCGCCGACGACGTCGGATCCGCCGACGGCGTCCTCAAGAGAATGGCCAACGCGGGCTAATCACCGACACGTCGTCACCGGCAACCGCTCCCTGCCGACTCCTACGGTCACCGGTGATTGCCAGCGAAGGGGTACGCAAACCCACGCTCGCGCTCGCGTGGGTCGCGCGGCGGAACATAGCATCGGCCAACAAGGTTGGTTGGCAAAAAACAATGGCGGAAAAATATGTTAGCCGTGCATTCTGTCAAAGTACGACCTTACCGGCCTGTTGAATCGGAAACGAAGACCAACGGCACCATGAACTCGGCAGCCGCACTGCACACTCCTCAAAAATAGAGCAAATCAATGTTGAAAACGCTTACCCGATCATTCTTCCTGGCATCTCTTTTAGGGGCTCCCGCGATGGCGCAAGAAACGTCGACCACTCCAACACTCTCGCAACAGTTGGCTGAAAAAGCCGCCGGCTTTGCCAAACAAGCACCCGCGGAGCGTCGTGCAACTTTCGCCAAAGGCATCGACGTCGTGCGTGTCAGCGGGGTGGAAAAACTGGCCAAGCAGGTCGGCGATGAAGCCGTCGACGGGACCTTGAAAGGTTGGAAGGGAGATGCAGTCACGCTTAGCGAGTTGTGGAACGAGGGCCCTGTCGTGCTGATGTGGTATCGCGGCGGGTGGTGTCCGTACTGCAACATCCAACTACGAGCGATGCAGCAATCGCTCGACCAGATCGAGAACGCGGGGGCGAAATTAGTTGTCTTGACCCCGGAACTGCCTGAGAAAGCGAAGGAGACTGCTGAGGCAAGCGGTCTTTCAATTGTTGCCCTCCACGACAAAGACTTGGCGCTCGCCAAGCAATATGGCATCGTCTTTGAACTCCCCGATGCGATCGCGCCGATGTATCAGTCTCGATTGCCGGAGTACAATGGGAATGATGCGATGGAACTCCCGTTATCGGCCACCTACGTTATTAATTCGGATGGCAAAATCACCTACGCATTCCTCGACGCCGATTACAAGAAGCGGGCCGAACCCAGCGAAGTCATCGCTGCGGTACAGGCGGCTGCAAAGTAAGCGACCGGCATGGAGCAAACGAAAATCGGCGAGATTCGCTAGCCGCGTGTCGTCAGCAGCACGCGAGCGCGGCGGCGGAGATGGTAGCGGCGGTGGGTCCGGTGGCAGCGCATTGAGTCCACACACTCAGGACGACCCGCCACGCTACAGAACAAGCGTCCAAAGTCCTTGACCAGTTCACACTAAGTCGCCCTGTCCAGGCCAAGCCGCACCAGAATGGGCGGCACACTGACAGCGGTGCGATGCTTACCACGGACGCTTTGCTGAGCCGTCCAATCTAGTAGCGCCAAGTAAACCGCAGCCCGCATGGCCCAGAATCCTTTGTCACTACAGCGTTTTCCCGATGCACTCTCACACGGGCCCACTGGATCGGACTGCTCGTCCTCGCGATTTGCTCGCGTCGCCACCCGTTGGCACAGCAACCGCATCCACCAACTGAAACTACTCAGACGCTGGCGGATTTCCGCGCGTTTCATAGGACACCCGGCGATGGACTTGATCTCGGGATCAGTCGGTGTCATTGGTAAACCATCAGCTGTGCGGCGGTGGGGGCACAGCATCAACCACCGCCGCGCCACTTCCTCATCACTCCACATTGCGACGACGTCGGGGCGCTAACGCAGGGAGAGATGAAACTGGTTTGACAAAATCGAAAAGCCAAGCACGCCGATCCCAAAAGAGGCAGCGAATTGTTGCCAATGCTCCTCGATCCAGACCTTTCTGTGGTCGAAGTTCTTACCGGAGAACGGATCATCTCCCAACAGACAAGCAGCTCCGGCACACGCGAGTGTACACATGGGCGATGGCCACCTCATCGGGATCAAAGATTTCACAGCGTGCCATTCGGGACATCACCCACCTCGCATTCTCAAGAACTTTGCCGCCAGCCTCTCCAGTCACCCTATCCCTCTGCATGGACGAAGTCAAACTATCCGCGAGAGTGCTGTGTCCCTCATGTCCGTGTCCCTCATGTCCTTCCGCATTCTCCGGTGCATCCGCATTGTTCGTAGCGTACCCTGGATCACGCGCGTAGCGACACGCTATCCACGATCGGCGATACCGCAATCCTATCGAGTCGCCAAGCCGGACGCAAGCAAATTCAGGCGTCGGAGTTCAGGCGTTGGCTACCACTGCCGAGCATCGCGGTCACTGAATTCGGGCGTAGGGCTTCCGCAGCCGGGCATCGCGGTCGCTGGCTTCGAGTGCTGAACGTTGCAGTCAGTCCTGAACGGTCACCAGCGTCTACGAACCACGGGGTATGCGGACCAAATCGAAAGAGGTGAAACCGCGATTGAATTTGATGAATCAAAAAAAGGTTGAATTGCCGCGTGAGCAGCATACTCCCGTGCATTCGATTGTTCGTAGCGTCCAATCGATCACGCGCGTAGCGACACGCCACCGACGGTTGGCGATACCGCAATCGTATCGCGTCGCGAATCCAGACGCAAGCAATTTCGGGCGTCGGATTTCATGCGTTGGACGTTGCAGCTCGCAGCCCAGTGCGGTCACCAGCGCCTACGAACGGCGGCGTTGACCGAGCACCGCCAATGCGGATTCCATTTGTAAACATCTCACGCGGTGCTTCGGTCCAACGCATGGTTCGTCGATGGTGGATTGTGGTATGGGGGTCAAAGGATGCTCGCTTTC
>NZ_SJPU01000010.1 GCF_007860105.1 Allorhodopirellula heiligendammensis | reverse complement strand
TGCTTTCTGATGGGAGATGACCCGATCTCTGGAAAGAACTTCGACCATCGCAAGCGATGGATTGAACAGTATTTGCAACAATTTGCTGCCTCTTTCGGGATTGACCTGCTGTGCTTTAGTCTGCTCTCAAATCACTTTCATTTGATCCTGCGCTCGCGCCCCGACGGGAGAGGAGCCTGGGGACATAGCTCCTTTTCAGGTGTTGACTTGCCGCTCTTCAGGGTAATGATGATTTGGTTGAGTTTTCCGAGTGCAAAGCCAAGTGAGGTGAGAGATGGCCCGGATGTGCCGAGCGGAAGTTTTTGATCCCGCTGAAGTTGCTGTGGCGCATGTCTTCGGCAGGACGGTCCGACGCTGCTTTCTGATGGGAGAGGACCCGATCTCTGGAAAGAATTTCGACCATCGCAAGCGATGGATTGAACAGTATTTGCAACAATTCGCTGCCTCTTTCGGGATTGACCTGCTGTGCTTTAGTCTGCTCTCAAATCACTTTCATTTGATCCTGCGCTCGCGCCCCGACGTGGTGGCGACCTGGGACGACGAGGAAGTCGCTCGCCGCTGGTTGAGGCTGTGCCCGCATCGCCGCAAGCCGGATGGCACTGCCATGGAACCAACGCAGCCTGAAATTAACTCGATCGCGGGTTGCCCGATCAAACGGGAGGAAATTCGTAGCAGGCTGAGCGATATCAGCTGGTGGATGCGGTTGCTGTGCCAGCGTGTGGCCATGCGGGCAAATCGTGAAGACGAAGAACACGGCCGGTTTTTCCAAGATCGCTACAAAGCCACCCGGTTGACCGATGAAGCCTCGTTGCTGGCATGTGCGGCGTACGTGGATTTGAATCCCATTCGAGCCGCGATCTGCGAGCGACTCGAAGAGAGCGACTTCACGTCGGTGCAGCGGCGAATCGAGGCAGCGCAAGAGCGAGCCCAAGACGAATCATCTGCTAACATTCAGTCGCAGCGAACGCCTGCGGCGAAATTGCGTCATCGGCGTGATTCGTTCCTGTCTCCGGTTTCGATCGACGAGCTAGTCGATCCGGTTGGCCCCTGTGCGAGTGAGTCGAAAGAGCGCTGCAGTGAGAAAGGTTTTCTGGCCATGTCGCTGGCGAGCTACTTGGAATTGCTGGACTGGACCGCCCGCCAGACGGCCTCTGGCAAGCGCGGCAAAACACCCGCGAGCGTCCCGCCGATCCTGCAGCGTCTGGGCTTGGACCGGGCCTCGTGGTGTGAACTGGTTAGCGATTTTGGCAAGCTGTTTGGTACGGTAGCAGGACGCCCCGGTTGTGTTGACGCGATGCGTAGTCACCGTACCCATCGCCGCTACCACATGCGTCGGCGGGCAAGAGAGATATTCGCGGACGCCGGTTAAAGCCAACGATCGCATCTTCTTCGCTCCAGCGGATCACCTTTCCGGGTCGATAACGCTTGCGGTGCACACTTTCAGGCTGCCAAGACGGCAAAGTAGCTCGTTTCGGTACCTGAGCGGCTGGAGAGATCTCACGAATTGCCGTCTACTCCCGACGGGCCGCTTGACAGGGGTCAACAAAGTGTCGTGTCCCCAGGTGCTTCCCAGTCGACGCGAAATGCCGATCGGGTACGACGACGAGCTGGTCCAGGGACCGACCGTGCGTCATCGCAGTTTATCCCAAAGTCGTCGTGCTGCGAAGTCACGCAAGCCAAATAAACCCCTGGTCGATACTCCGCTGAACCACTTCCAGTATCCAGACGCCGCGCAGATCAGTGCTGCATTTTCGATCGAGAGGTATCGTTAATCGCAAATCGAGTCTTCGACCGGACTGGATGGAGCGGCGTAACGACGGCCCAAAATCCACATGGCAATCAACCATCCGCTGCCTAGCAGCAACGGGCTCCAACGTGGCCAACTCGCATTGAGCCCCGCGATCACGAAGAAAATGATGCCGGAGATGGCGTTGCCGCCCCACAGATGTCCCGCCATCGCAAGAAACCCGAAGCCGCTCATGAGGGCCGCCAATACCATCACATCGCTATGATCAAAATATCCCGCCGCCCACAAGACATTGACCATCGCCAGGGCCGCCAGGTACCCCAGCCAAATTGACCAGACCGGGCGTTCGGCCACTCCGCGTGGCATCCAGCAGCCGTCGCGAGCATTGTGGATCGTCCATCCGATCCCGATCAACATGAATAGCCGAGGAACAAAATAGCCCAGCAAAGATGCCGTACTGAGCGCTGATTGCGACATTGATTGGCGAATTTCGGGTGTCATCGCCTCGGTGACGACAAACATCAATAGATGTGCGATGAAAACGCAGATTCCGATGCGTGTCAGAGCGCGCCCCCAATTGGCAAACGCGTCTTGATGTTGGTCCCGAGCCAACTCCCGAGACACCTTGCTGAGAATTCCATCGGGAACCGCCAGCGGCGACTCCCCCGCCAAGATACGATGGAGATCATCAGCAAGATCGTCTGCGGAACGATATCGGCGCGTGCGATCTGGGGCCATCGCTCGCGCTAAGACGTGCTCCACATCAGCGAGCTGCGGGAATCTCGGCATGCCCCCGGGCCAGGTCAATCGCAGTGATGGTGTTTCTTCGCGGAGAACGTTTCCCAATACCTCTGCGGTCGAACTGCCGGTGTGTGGAGGTTGTCCCGTCAGGAGAGCAAACAGAATTCCACCGAGTGAATAGATGTCCGTCGCCGCCGTGACATCGGACTCACCTCGAGCTTGCTCCGGACTCATGTAATGCGGCGTACCAATGATCTGGCCATCGCGAGTCATTCCTGGTTCATCCCGATGCCACTTGGCGAGCCCAAAGTCGACGATTTTTGGTTGTCCGTCAGCATCGACGAGCACGTTGTCCGGCTTGATATCGCGGTGAATGATGCCACGCCGGTGCGCATACGCGACCGCTCGCGCGATATCCCGGACCTGCGTGATCGACCGGCAGATGGTATCACGCTCGGCATCCGACCTCGTCGCTCGCACATCGCCCGCGATGCTTTCGAGATGAACTTGACGACGCTGCACACCGACTTGCAGGGAATCCCCACTGACCAGCGGCATGACAAAGTAATCCATACCGCGCCAACACCCGATGGCATGAATGGGCAAAATATGGGGGTGCGAGAGCGTCGCGGCCGCTTCGGCCTCGATCCGAAACCGCAGTTTTAAGTCCGCATTGGCGAGCAGCCCATCACTAATCAATTTGACTGCCACCTCGCGCCGCAAACTCTGCTGCACCGCAGCGTAAACCGTCCCCATGCCGCCGCGTGCGATTTCATGCGTCAGCAAAAAATCGTCGAGACACTCGCCTATCAGGGCTCCGCATCCCGACTCGGTGCCCGGATCCAACCACATTTGGTTGGCAGCAAAACTGCGTAGCGGCTCCGCATGCTGCGGATAGCGTTCGACCATCTCATCGAGGCGAACGGGTTGACCCGCTTCGTGTCGCTCAATGAAGTGAGCTAGTACGGATTCAAACGACGCCTCCGCAGGGAGAGGGAAATCACGAGCCGCAATCGTACGGGCCAAATCAGATCGGTGGGGCGGCTTTTCCATTGGCTTCAGTATAACCCTCTAACGAAACCCCAGCGGCCCGATCTCATCGATTTCAGCGAGTTGCAGGTCGCGTTTTTTCAGATTGGCTGACTTGCGTTTGATCCAAGATGCGGCCATGTGACGATCAATTTGACAGGTCAAAGGTGGGTCATCAGCGAACTCGCGCAGAACTTCGATGGAATCCTCCGCCCCCCGAGCTCCACGCTGCATCCATGCGTCGAGGCCCTCACGCTGTAGGAAAAAGGGTGAGCGATGATGCCCATGCTCCATCACGAACGGCAGTGCGGGACGCATCAACAAACTCATCGCCAATACCGCGTTATCGTCGGCACTCTTGCTGAATGAAAAGATCCCCGCGGCCAATAATAACCCGCCATCTTGTGCCGAAAAACTCAGCTCGGTCCCCTCGGTCTCGCCCCAGTAGGACGATTCACGGAATGAGGTCATCGGCACGACGCAACGATACTTCTCGAAGGAGTTTTTCCAAGGCCATTTGTCGCGAGACTCGATACGGGTGTTGTTGAGCACATGCGTGCGCCCCGATGCGGACCCGTCACGTTTGCCCATTCCAAAGGTCATCGGACGCACCTCACGAAGTTCTTCGCGATTGATCGCGACCACTGGGGCTTCGGTATTGGGAAACACCTCCTCAGGGATATCGAAATCGAACGTCGACTGCGCACGCAGTTCGCGGCAAATCGAATGCAGGTTAGTACGAATTTGAAATCGATTGCACATGACACTAAAAATTTGGCTGGTCATCCCACCACGCGGCAGCAAGGGAATCCATTGTATCACTTGCTAACGCACCGGGTTATCGACTGCGGTGGGCGGTTGGGCGAGCGGCAGCCTGTTTTTTTACGGATTGGACGTTCGCCTAGAGTTGAGGCCGCATGATCTGCCAAACCGATGAGGCCGCTGTGACGTCGTTACGGTTTGCGGCAGTGCGTCCGTAGACGACCCGGTTGTACGCGTCGACGACCCGCCAAGCCGGCTGTTTCATTGAGGGAAATTTCCCTACCAAACGCCGTACATATTCACTGGGCGTTTCATCGTCACCTCGCTGCACGCCCTGCTCACGCCCCCATGCCTCCAATGCTTGGAAAGTCACCACGACGACCTGTCCAGCTTCGGCAGTTCCGACCGGGTTGGCAAACGAGGAAAATGGTCGAGCGGGAGGCCCTTCCGCTCTCTGTTTCCGGCGCCGCGGTGTCGCTGGGTCGATATTGTCACGACCGTTTAGCCAAGCATGCAGCCACGCCAACCAAGCATCGCGATATCGATAGACATAGACCGCGATTACGAGTAGAAGCGTGAAGAACAATACAAATTTCAGCAACCCTGAGAGGGCACCACCGAGGTTGGCTGTCGGTTTGGGTGGCGGTGCTGAGTTGGCCGGGTTGGAATCGTCGGCTTCCGCCGGCGGCGACTTCACCTGGTCAGCGGTCGCCTCGTCGGATTTGGTTTCGGTGGTAGGTTCGTTGCTAGGCGGCGATTCGTCCTGGTTGGATGACGGCGGTTGCGCAGGATCGGACTGCTTTTGGCCAGGATCGTCCGACGTTTGATGGCGGTCTGATTGACTGGGATCGCTCGATTTGTCTGGACTTTCGGGCTGCTGAGATGGCGTTGACTCACCGGCATCACTCGACTTCTCCGCTGCCTCCGATTTCCCCGACTTGTCAGGCGTTTGTGAATCTTGCGCAGGTTTGTTGCCACCTTTTTCTTTGCCTGCGGGGCCGTCTTTGCGGTTTCCGGTCTCGCCACCGGGCTCTGCATCGGCCTGATCTTTGCTGTCAATCTGTGGCGCGCCATCAGGCTTTTGAACCCCCGCACGAGGATCGCCGGTGGCCGGCGCATTCTCGTCTGCGAGGTCTGCACCGTCCTCTCCGAATCCCCAGCGAGTGGCCTTCGTTAGATTTGCGTCGGACAGGAAGTCCGGCATCCGCCATGCAACGAGCGTTTGCCCCGGCATGGGAGCGATGTACGCAACAAGCAATATCAGCAGGATCATGCCGACACCGCCCGCCAACCACGCCACAGTGACCTGCAACGACATCTCGGTACTGCGTTGCCGCAGATACCGTCTCAGGTTGAGGAACGACGTCACGACCAACAATGAGAGACTTGTAAATAGGTACAGGGTCAACATCCATTTCGCACGCTCCCATGATCCAGGGAAATTGTCCAAGAAAAACTGGCCAATGCCAAACAGAGGTAACGCCCCCACCGCCAAATAGAGCACCGTTCGTCCGGGCTGATGTCCCGCCGTCTTCCTCGGCTTGCGTGGTTGCCATCCCGACGCAGAAGCATCCGTCGTACTCATGTGCGGGCTTCGGCTTTGAAACCACTTGCGAGCACTGTCGACTAGCCCCTGGCCGCTACTGTCGACGCCATCGTCAATGATTGTGCAGTCATGAACGATGCGGTCGGCCAAGTACCCTATCGTCAAGATAACCGCGAGTAAAAAAACCGGGTCCTGGACATAGCGAATCAACACATAAAACGTTGCTGCGCCGAGCACGACCGCATATATCGACGCGCGTTCACGACTCTCTTCAATCGTCAGCCGAGCCAACGCCGTTGCCCCCATCGTGTAACACATCAGTATCCACGAAACATGCCAGGAGTAGTTGCCGTGGTACAGGACGATCATCAGGAAGTTGGCTAGGCTGTTGAGCATCCACCAAATCAACAGCGGGGCGATTCCGATCGCGGCGTAGTCGGCAAGGGTCTGGTAATTACGAGGCACGGTACGGCGAGCAACCAGGAGACAAGGAGAAATTCGAAGCTAGAAGCTTGCAACTAAGTCGGCGGGAGGTTGTTTTGGTACGCCTGCAACCGTGCGATGAGCGTGGCGAGGCGTACAGACGCGTTAGGCAGACTGACTTCGGCCAGTTCAATGAGGTCCGCAACCGGGCCCTTCATCTTTTCACAATTTTGTTCCATCTCCACTGCCACGGTGCGTGCACGCTCGATCCGCTCCCGACATAAGTTCTTGCGAGCCTTCCACCGGGCAACCTCTTTTCGCTCGTCGGTGGCGGGCGCCGATGAGCCACTACCGGCCGTTGATTGTTTGCGACTGAGACGATCTCGAGCTTCGCTGAGCCGCTGCTCGGCTCGCCGCAACTGCGATTGCCAATATACCGGATAGTCTCGCGCGAAGTGTTGTTCGGCCCTGCCCACAACAGCCCGCACCTGGTGGCCTTGTCGCAGCAATCGCTCGCCTAACCGGTCGACCGCCTGCCGTAACTCGTCGAGTGATTCGATACTGCGAACGTCTGCGTCACTCATCGGGAACTCTGGGGGAGATTTTGCGAGAAAACCAGCGTCTTATCTTAGCCGAGTCGGACAAGCAATTCGCATTTTTTGGCTCATTCGGCGAAAACCTCCCGTCACCATGGACGATGCTGTTGCCAGATGAACCACTTTTTCACGATAGCTGGGCTCAGCCGTCTGGCACACCGCCACTCCCCGTGGTGATTGCAGAGATCGCATTCTCAGCACAATTTCTGCTTCGATACCCACGCGATACTCAAGGTCGCCTTGTCGCGATCGATATCGAATCTGCCTTAAAACAGCCCGACGTGGAGAGATGGGCAACCTATGCAGGCGGGGTTTCCTGCTTCCTGGTCTGCTTGGGCCGATTATCTGCATCACGGTGGGGTCATTCGCCGAAATCAAAAGTGACAAAGACTGTCATTTTCACAAACTGCACCGCGCCGGAGAAGGATTCGAGCATGAATCGTTGGCTATTGATCGGATCGTTAACGGGCCTGATGGTCCTCAGCACGGGATGCCTGCATCACAACACCCGTGGTGGCTGCCAAACCTGTGGCACACAAGGCGGAATGGCTTGTGGAGGACAGTGCAGTACCGGCCAGTGCGGGGACGCTGGCTGCAACTCCTGCGGCAACAACAGCGGCCTATTCGGTAAAGCGTACGGCAAAGTTGCTGGTTGCTACACCGGCAATCAATCCGCCTGCAACGGCGAATGCAACAATGGGTGCAACGCGGGCTGCAATACCTGCGGGAACGGCGGATGCCCGAACTGTCCCGGTGGCCGGCTCGGCTGTACCGCCGGACCACTCGGTTGGCAGCAAGGTGGACTGGACTACAGTTCGCATCTGAATCCAGGTTTTCTGGGACACCACGCCGGAAGTGCGGCCGCAGCACAACCGTTCACGCCCGGACCACCTTCGGCACAAGTGGCATATCCGTACTACACGCACCGTGGCCCACGTGATTTCCTGATGGCCAATCCGCCATCGATCGGCCCCTGAATCGTCGGTAACGCCTCCCGGCGTGCGGGCCTATTCGAGACAGTGGGGTCTGGCTTAGGATCAAGGCAACCGATCAGCCAAACGCCGCGAGCTGTGTAGCGTGAGGCCGGTGTCCCGAGTGAGCGTATCGAGCTCGGTCGGGACCGATGTCCCTGACGAGACAAGGGGCTCGGACGAGAAACGGGGCTCGGGCACATTAATGGTCTCGGACGGGACAAGGGTCCCTTCCTATGAAGTTTGTCTCCTTCATTTGTCGCAAGGTGTAGGTAGGTTTGTCATGGCATCCGATTTTCGGCTGAAAGAATCTCTGCCCGAATTGACCGAACAAATCGTTGCGACCTATACGGCCGACGATGCGATCAATCACCTCGGTCACTGCCCTCTACCTAGCTACGAGGCGGTCGTTCGGATCCTGCTCGACCTGAAGGATATTCTTTATCCTGGCTACCGTCGCAACACGAACCTCCACGCCGGCAATATTCGCTACCACGTCGGCGGATTGATCGATTCCCTGCACGATCAACTTACCGTGCAGATTGGCCGGGCGCTGCGACACGAGAAACGCGTCAAAGAGCAGCACAACGATTGCATCGAGGAGATCGATTTCGAAGCCAAGGGGCAAGCGATGACGATCGAGCTACTCAAACGCATCACGAAACTCCGCGCAACCCTTGCCACCGATGTAGAGGCTGCGTTTGCAGGCGACCCCGCATGCCAAACGACGGACGAAATCGTGTTCTGCTATCCCGGTTTCGAAGCCATCACGGTCTACCGCATCGCCCATGAATTAACACAACTTGAAGTCCCTTTCATTCCGCGGATGATGACGGAATGGGCACACCAACAGACAGGGATCGACATCCACCCCGGCGCAACGATTGGAGACTATTTCTTCATTGATCACGGCACCGGGGTGGTCATCGGTGAGACCTGCGAGATCGGCGAGCACGTCAAGTTGTATCAAGGCGTGACACTCGGTGCAGTAAGCTTCCCCACCGATGGCGACGGCCAACTGATTCGCGGCCAAAAGCGACATCCCACCATCGAAGACAATGTGGTGGTGTATGCCAATGCCACGATCCTCGGCGGCCGCACCGTGATTGGACACGACAGTGTCATCGGTTCGAGTGTGTGGCTGACACGAAGCGTCTCCCCCGGCACCACCGTGCTGGTGGAAACTCCACAACTGCGAGTGCGGGGCAGTGAGGGTGCAAAGGATGCGCTGGCACCGGAACTGAACTACCAAATCTAGAGTTTTGCCGTGCGTAAATCGGAGCGAGCTGTGTTGTTGATGCAGCGATTGGACGAGTACTATCCCGACCCGCCCATCCCGCTGGTACATCAGGACGAATTTACCTTGCTCGTCGCGGTGCTCCTCAGCGCCCAGTGCACGGACAAGAAGGTCAACGAGATCACCCCGGCCCTGTTCCAGGTCGCTGGAACTCCCGACCAGATGCGGAAGCTCGGTGAACCGGCGATTCTCGACATCATTCGCCCCCTTGGTCTCTCCAAGCAAAAAGCAAAATCACTCGCGGGACTATCGGAAATTCTGGTCACGCAGCACGACAGCCAAGTCCCCCAATCTTTCGAGGAACTCGAAAAGTTACCTGGTGTGGGACATAAAACTGCGAGCGTCGTGATGTCGCAAGCGTTCGGTGTGCCGGCATTTCCGGTCGATACCCACATCCACCGCTTGGCTCAGCGATGGGGCCTCACTACAGGAAAAAGCGTGGTCCAAACGGAACGGGATTTAAAAAAACTATTCCCCGAAGCCACCTGGAATCGACTGCATCTCCAAATCATCTTTTATGGCCGTGAGCACTGCACCGCCCGCGGCTGCAATGGCACACAGTGCGGGCTGTGTAAAGAACTCTTTCCCAAGCGACGCAAGCCAGTCGTGTGGCTCAAACCATAGCGATTTCGACCAGCTTGCATCGACGAAACGCTTTTCGAGTTTCTCCACATCAATGCGGTTCTCGGAAGCGAAACAGGGCGGTCCTCAGCAACAACCGGATTCGCCGCTGCAGCATCCACCAGGCTCAGTGACTGGTAGGCCAAGCTGTGGTTTTAGCTTCGTCCCCGTCCACATCGCAAGATTCTCACGTGTGGGGTACTCACTGCGGCTGACGACGCGTCCATCGACGATTATCAGCGGCAAGCATTCAACTCCGTCATCGGCAAGCATCTGTTTGACAACGTCGTGCTGAGCGTACTCCGCAGGATCTTGCGACAGATTGAATCGTTTCACACTGTGCCCCTGAGACTTCAGCCATTCCAAATCTGCGGCGAATTTTGGTAGCACCGGATCGACCTGGGGACCGCAAACGCCCGTCGAGCAACACATCGCTTTGTCGAAGACCTGCACCACCGAGTGCCCTGTTGCTGTGACCGCATCGGCCTGGCTGACCGCGTTGTCCCGTGGGACCGCGCTGCCTGGCTCAGCGGTACCGCCCGGGGAAATCGCGTGGACGCGCACACTCGCCGCGTATGAGTTGACGTCAAACGAACCGAATACCTCCGCCAGTCCGTCGTGCAGTGATGCGTCATCGCCACAGGATTCCGCTGCCCCACAGCACTGGCTGGCGCTGGCCTCGGCGTAAACATTCAGGTCGGCCCCGGTATCAGTGACCGTGACCGCGTCGAATCCCGCATCCATCAGAGCCTGTCGGTACTCATCGATCATGATCGCACCTGAAATGCAACCCACATAAGCTTCGACGCTCGACTTGATCGCCTCGGGCAATTCCTGTTTGAGTGCGATGTCACTGATCGCGACGCGGCCGCCTGGCTTCAATACACGCAGAATCTCGCGGAATACAGCTGGTTTATCATCCACTAAATTAATGACACAATTACTGACGACACAATCGACGGAATCATCCGGCAGCGGAAGTTTCTCAATGTTGGACTGATAGAACTCGACGTTTTGCAGCCCGCACTTCTGGGCACCTGCTCGCGCCCGGTCCAGCATATCGGGCGTCATGTCAATGCCGATCGCCTTGCCGGTATCTCCGACCTTCCTGGCAGCCAAAAATACGTCCATGCCGCCGCCGCAACCTAAGTCAACGACGACGTCGCCTTCTCGCAGTCCCGCCATGGCCAGCGGATTACCGCAGGAAACGCCCATATTGGCCTGGGTTGGCAACGACTGGAGATCCTCCATCGAATAGCCGAATGCCGACGCAATGGACCGGACCGCTGCCGAATCGTTCGTCAGCCCGCTCCGCGCGACGGCTGCATATTGATCTTGCACGGACGTTGTTTTGCTGTTCTCACTCATGGGACAGTTGACCTAGACACGGGAGGGATACGGAACGGGAAGCTCGTCGGCGGGACGTTTGCATTTCTGCCACTGGAGGGGATCGATCCGACCGCCACAAGGGCCTCGGCCGCACCAACACCTGCGAAAACGAAACGCAATATCGTCGATCGACGATTTACGATACGCCGCACACACGCGGTCGTCAAGGGCGATTTCATCCGTACCGCCAGCCGGCAGACGGTTTCGGAGAGCGCCATCCGCGACGGCGCCCGATCGCAGCGTGCTACTGGCGGCGCTCAATAGGGCGACATCAACTTAATGTGGTGGCCGCGATTTTAGAACGTCTCGGGTACCCTCGCACCGTCAGCCAAACGCTGAAACTCTGTATCGAGTCGTTCCATCATGGTGTCCTTGTTACCGGTCCACTGGAGTCGTTCACCGACATACGCGTCAATGAAAAACGGAACGAGTAACCCTTCGCCGCGCGGTAGCGCCTTGCCTAGGCCGTACATGAACACGGGCACGATCGGCACGTCGGGATGACGTCGTGCGAGGTGGGCAATGCCACGCTGGAATGGCTCACGCTGCTCAGGCTCGCCGCGGGTGCCTTCCGGGAACAGCAATACGATCGCTCCCTGATTCAGTTGCTCGCTGATCGGGTCAAGCGGATGCCCGCGGCCGCGTCGCACGTCACGGTCGATCGGGATGATCCCCAGAACACGAATCGAAAACCATGCGAACCACCGCGTGCGCAAGAAATAATCTGCCGCCGCGACAGGGCGCACACGATGCAGTTCATTCATGGGGAACAATGTCATGAGAGCAAATGTATCGAGGTGACTGTTGTGATTTGCCACAACGAGCATTGGACCTCGTTCGGCCAAGCGTTCTTGCCCGCGAACATTCATCCCCATGATCACCAACATCACGGGGCGTACTACGATCAAAAAGAATAGATACCGCAATACAGGTTGGGGGCCCTTGGCCACGATGCCTGCAAGGATGGCGGGATCAACTGAAGAGACGTCGGCATCCGCGTCCGCCTCGGCTGCACTGTCGTGATCTGCGCGACGTAAATCATCCATAGCAGTACCACACAAAATGGAAGAATACGGGTGCTGTAAAAATCAAACTATCGATTCGATCGAGCACGCCGCCATGGCCGGGCAACATCGACCCAGCCTCTTTGACGCCGAGATCACGCTCGAGGGCGGAGACGTTTAAATTCCCAAACAAGCCTGCAATGGCCACCACCAGACCAGCGATCAGTGACCGCTCCAGGTCGAGCATTGTCATCCAGGGACCGAGTGCGGCGGAAATCAAGACCGTGATGAGCAGGCCACCGACGAACCCGGCCCAGGTCGTTGTGGGACAAACCGCAGGGGCGATTTTTCGTTGGCCGATCGATTTCCCTACCAGAAATTGGCCGACCTCATTGCACTGCGTCAGAATCAGCAACAGCAACAATAATCCGGGTCCTGCAGAGATCGCTGTATGCGTGCTCGGCCAGACCGGGGCGACTCGCGGATGTTCGCCCACTGGCATCACCAGCAGGAAGGCGGCGTGCGAGAGGAAAAAAACCGTCCCCATTACCCCCCACTGCAATGTCCCCACGGCACGGAGGAAGCCTGGCATCTCTCCGATCATGACCATCCGTGTTGGCAGCCACATGAACAAATAGATGGGTACGAAGACGATGAACATGCCGTACCACTGTCCGCTGATCCAGCCATACTGAATGGGGATCGAGACATATGCCCAAAATAAAACACGGCGGTCGGCCCGACGACTCGGAATCAGCGACAGGTATTCTTTCAGGGCCAGGAAACTGACAAAGGCAAAAAACCAGATAGCCGCCAATGGTGACAGGAGCATCGCACCGGCGACCAACCCCGCAATCACCCACCATGTCCGCACCCGCGACCTTAACTCGCGATAATCATGCTGCGGCCGTGACCACACCAACCCGATCGACACGATACTCGATAGGGCCAACAGCAGGAAAACGGCCAGTAACACGGCCCGCACTTCCATCGTCAGATGGGCAAACCATCCCTCCGGGTCGGCGGGGATCATCGCAGCGAGCGACATGACACTTCGAAGGTCCAATTTGCAGGGTGTCCAAGTGTAGACAAATGAAATGCGAGCGGATCAGCAGACAATACGTGCAAAGTGCCTTTGCACGGAGTAAGATATCGACTTTTATGCGAATTCTGCTAAAATTGATGCGTTCTCAGAGCCATCGTAATCGACTTCCAGCACCGATGTTGGAGCGACGAGCAACGCCCAAAATTCTCAACCTAGGTCTCGAAAATGAACCGTCACCACATCGCGATCGCTGCGTTCTTGGCAATTCCCACGTTGCTGGCACCAGCAAGTTTACCCGCCCAGGTCGAGATTTATGGCAATGGAAACCGGGGCGGCTCCACAGTTGCCGGTGACGAACTGCGAGGCGCCGCTGACCTTGCGGTCGGTCTGGGTCAAGGATCACTGTTGCGTTCCATGTCAGCAGTCCAGTTGCAAAAAGCCCTGCAGGAGCGACTGAAGTTCCGACAAGAGAATCTCGAAGGGTACTACAACAACAAAGCGTTCCGCGAAGCCGAATTAAAAAAGAAGACCGCTGAGGGCGTCGCGAACTACAAAGCCGCTACGGAACACACCACGAACAAGCGGCTTTCCAAGTCGCAGATCCATCCCGCCACCGGCGAACTGTATTGGCCCAAACCACTCGATGCCAAAGAACTCGCCCCATATCGCAAGCCCATCGAAGAGGCTTTGGCGAAACGCGGCAGCCCTGGTGAGACCTACGATCGCTTTGATTACTTGCGGGTCTCTAAAATGCTCACCTTGATCTCGGAAGCGGTAGACTCGATCAAAGACAAACTCGACCCACGCGAAGTGGTGGCTCTGAAAGAATATCTCAATCAAATCGATTTCGACGCTCGATTCAACGCCGAAAACGAACGGATTGACTACTGAATCTGTCGTCGGACATGCCCTCCCCCGGTTCGCCAAAATCGCTCATTGCGATCGGCGTGATGGTCGCCGGACCGCTGGACTTTGTCGATGCGCGAGCGGCCCGGATGGCGGTCGAACAGGCCGACCAACGCTTGTCCGAACTGTTTGAGGAATTCCGCTTCGATTTCTTTGAGATCAGGCGACCTGAAATGACGGGCGGCAGCATCGCTGGCAATGGACGCGTTGAACCGAGCGTGCTGCTCCAACAGGCGGTGGAGGAACGTGATTCGCGCCACTGGGATTTCGCGATCATGTTGACCGCATCTGAACTCGTCGGCAACTATTCCTCATTCTGTTTCGCGGCTCTGAGTCGACCACTCGACGCAGCCGTGCTATCGATGTCGCTCATTGATCCGATGGCCCTGGGTGTCGAAGCAAATCGGGACGAACGGGTCGAACGCATCGCCCGCCGACTCAGCCGGTTGATTCTGCACAGCATCGGTCACTTGAGCGGCCTCCCCCAAAGCAGTCATCCGAACGATCTGATGTATCATCCGCCCCACGCGGGGGCGCTCGATTTGATGGCAGGAATGGGTACCGAGAGCGTCGAGCGACAGCGCATGGCCTTGGCCGAGATTGCCGATCAACGCTTGGAGGAAGGTGCCGGACGAGGACTCACCAAGCCCATGTTCGCGCTGCGTGCGGCATGGATCAATCGCAAAGAAATCACCCAAGCGATCTGGGCGGCCCGACCCTGGGAATTTCCCAAACGACTGAGTCGCCTGACCATTGCATCGTTCTCAACACTCGCCATTCTTTTCATGACAGCCGAGGCCTGGGATCTGGCTTTAGGTCAAGGCAGTGTTCGGCTGCCGACGCTGCTATTTGTGTCGCTACTGGCGACGACGTTTTACGTTGTGCTGCGTCAGCAACTATTGGTACGACGGGGCACGCGGCGTTCCGAGCAAGCAATCGTGACCTCAGTCTCAGCGATGGGAATTGTTTTCGTCGGCATGGCGACCACCTGGGCGGCACTATTTGTGGTCGGGATGGTACTCTCATTCTTCTTATTCCCGAGTGCCTTGATCGCAGACTGGGCAGCCTCCTCGATCTCTGCCCCCAAAGACTTGACCTGGTCCCACCGACCGCAGATGGCAGTCTTCGCGGCGTCGCTAGGGTTGATGATTGGAGCCCTCGGTGCGAGCTTCGAATCCCAGCATTATTTCCGGCATATTATTTTTGTTGACGAAGAACTCTAAGAACCTTCCCTACCGAAATTCGCTCCCGTGACATAGGCTGCTGCCTATCCCTGTCTCCCGTCTCCCTGTTTCCCGTCTCCCGCTCTCCCATGCCTCTCATTCAACCTCGGACGCTCAAAGGGTTCCGCGACTATCTCCCCGCCGCCATGATCCCTCGTGAGCGAATCATGGAAACTGCCCGTCAGACGTTTCGCAGTTTTGGATTCGCGCCCATTGATACGCCTACTCTTGAGCACTTAGAGATTTTGACGGGCAAGGGCAGCGAAGAAACCGATCGTCAGCTCTATCAATTTATCGATGCGGGCAAGCGGCCTGTGGGGATGCGATTCGACCTCACCGTACCGTTGGCAAGGTTCGCCGCCCAGCATATCGGCCAGTTGGGAACGCCCTTCAAACGCTATCAAATTGCCCCGGTGTGGCGTGGGGAGAATCCTCAAGCAGGACGATATCGAGAATTCTACCAATGTGATTTTGATACCATTGGGACGCAGTCGGTGCTCGCGGATATCGAAGCGGTCACGGTCATTGACGCACTGCTTCGCGCGATCGGAATCGACGCGTTCACGATCAGTATCAACAACCGGGCAATTCTCAGTGGTTTGCTCGAGTCGCTCGGCCTGGCTGATAAAACAACACCAATCCTCCGCAGCCTCGACAAGTTGGGAAAGATCGGTCGCGAGTTAACAGCCAAGGAGATGGTGGAATCAGCGGGCATTACCGCAGAACAGTCCGAGCAGGTTCTGCGACTCGCCGAGTGTGACGGCTCCGCTGATGAGGTGTTCGCCATGTTGCCGTCGATCATCGGTGACAATCAGACCGCCCAAGACGGCGCAACAAGACTGCGGGAGATCTATGAGGGGGCCGTCGCTTCAGGCGTTTCCCCCGATCGCATGACGATCGACGTTTCGATCGCCCGAGGATTGGACTACTACACGGGCGTGATCTTTGAAACAACGCTCGACGAACTACCGTCGATCGGCAGCGTGTGCAGCGGCGGACGGTACGACAATCTCGCGGGACTGTATACGAAAGAACATCTGCCCGGCATCGGTGCGTCACTGGGACTTGACCGTTTACTCGCAGCATTGGAAACCCTGCAGCGACTATCGTCGACGAGCAAGCCCTGCCCGGTCTTCATCCCCTATTTCGACAAGGACCATCGCGACGATTATCTGCGGTTGGCCACCAACTTGCGTCGCGTCGGCATCGGCACGGAAGTCTACCCGGAGCCTCGAAAGCTAAAGGCACAGCTCAAGTATGCCGACGCCCACGGCTTTGCGTACGCCATCATCGCTGGCGGAGATGAATGGGCGGGTAACCGAGTCCAAATCAAAACTCTGGCTGAAAAGACGTCCCAGGATATCGAGTACACTCACGATGCACCGGAGAAATTGATCGCCCAACTGAGCTCAGCTGGACCGGCGTCGACCTTGTGAGGGAAAGACGCTAGCCGCCATCGATTTCGCGCGTTCGCCAATTCAATGTGCCTATGCGAGCCCGCAGCGACAGCGCAGAGCGAAACATGTTTTCATCGCGGACGCGTCGAATTAGTAAATCAACGGTCCGCGAGCAACGGTTGTCGGTTCCTTGCTCTTCAATGTGGTTGTGCAGTATTCGAACTGCCTTGTGAGTGAACGAGTTACCTCACCCGCCTTGCGCAGCGGAGAAGATGATTACAGGCTATCGCCCGCCAAGAATTAACTTCGAAACTGCAGGATCCGCAAACCGGGGCTAGCGTCCACACCACGAATCACACCGCCGAGTGCCTGAACGCTCCGCGATCGCGATAGCGGGATGCACCCGCCGAGCCGGTCACTTGCCACGCAGCCAACCCTTCCAGCGTGCCAGCGCGTGCCAGGCACGCTCGATGGGAACTCGGCGGATATGACCGTGGCGGTCGGATTGTGTCACCACTCCAGTTTCCAAGTCGACAGCACTTAAGTACCCTCCACCAAAACAGTACGTGTCGACGCCCACGAGATGCGCCCGCCATAAAACCTCCCCTCGTGGCTGCGGGGTATGCCCCACATACACCCTCTTCCCGCTGGTGTGGGCAACTGGCAATGGGTGAGGAAGGTGGGTCCAGTAGGTCAACTCATCACTCTGTGCAGCGATACTCTGTTGCGGATCGTACATCGCGTGAACGAAGATCTCTTGCTCCGTTTCATGACAGCGGCGCAAGCCGTGAAAGAACTCAAGATGCGCCGACGGAATCTTCGTGATCGAGCCACCATAGCTCACCACGGTCGCCTTCCCGCCGCTCCGCATCCAGATCGAATCATCACTTCCGTGAGTGACGACCGCTTGCAACATGACCTCATGATTTCCCCGCAATGCGATCACGCGGCAACACTGGCTGAGATTGATCAATTGCTCAATCACATCTTTCGAATTCGGCCCTCGATCAACGTAATCGCCTAGAAAAACGACTTCATCGTTTGAGCCGAGCTTCAGCGCCATGTGCAACGAGCGCAATGCTTTGGCGCATCCATGAACATCGCCAATCACGTAACGTCCCATGGGCGATTGCTAATTCACGCCGGGGTCAAATCCGACGTCCTCATCGGGCAACGAAAGATCGGGTCGCAAGTCCTTGAGAATGGCATGACCACAGCGATGAACGAGCTTCTCCCAAACCTCATCAGAGCGGTCGAAGATGGAGTCTGACTCAGCGGGGGTGACCAGCCATCCTCCCGCGTCCAGTTCATGTTCAAGTTGTCCCGCACCCCACCCTGAATATCCAACGACAAATTTCAGTCGGGTGTCGTCTCGGCGAGCAAGAATTCGCAGATGATCTTCGTCCGCCGTCATCCAGGCAGGCACATCGCTCCACTGGATCGACATCGAGCCCCATGCTTCAGCAGGATGATCGTGCACCGTCATTTTTGTACCCGCGGGGTCTTCCGCCGCAGATTCCTGACCGCTGCTCGAGGTCAAATCTCCGCACGGTTCACCGATCCCAGCCAGTTCGTGCAGCGCCAGCAGGGGGCCTTCGACCGGACCACCGAGATAAATCTGATCTGGCGGCGGTGGCGCTTGATCTTCTGCAGACGTCGCGTCGGCGGGATCGGCTGATTCTGCTCCAGGCTGCTTCGCTGGCTGGACATGCCATGATGGACTGGACATCTCCACCACTTCGCTAAAGCGTTTGGAGGTGCTGCGATTGATCACCACGCCGAAGGCCCCTTCATCGGTATGCCGAATCACGAACACCACTGAGCGGAAGAAATGGCCATCGGTGAGGTAGGGGGATGCAACGAGAAAACAGCCGGTGCAATTCTGCGTTTTGGATGTCATGGATGATCTTCCCCGCTACCGAGTTAAGTGATCGGCTAATTACCGGTCCAATCGTCACGCCACAAGCAGCCAGCCCACGACAGCCCAACACCGAAACCGACGAGCATATTCGTATCAGCTCCGCTCAAATCGCCGCGGCGACGTAGCCGATCGATCAGGATCGGCAATGTACACGATACTGTGTTGCCGATATCCGCCAAGTCGATCGGCAACCTCTCCGCAGCCACATTCATCCGCACGCGAAGTTGATCAAGCATCTTCCATGTCGCTTGGTGCATTAAATAGCGGTGCACATCGGCGTCACTCAGCGAGTTAGCCTGCAAGATCTCATCGACCAGTCGCGGAATGGCTTCGACAGTGAACCCAATGAGACTGGGCCCGTCCATGTACAGGCGGCTCTTCCAGCGTTTTCGATGCCGTGGCGGGATGGCGTCCTCCGACGATCTCGCCCCACCATCGCCAACGATCAACATGTCTGCACCACTGCCATCGCTCCCAAACTGAAACCCCCACAAACTCGGACGTTCGCCCGCAGTCACCAGGGTCGCGGCGGCAGCGTCACCAAAAATGGTACGGAGACTGCGATCGTCCGGATCGATGTATTTGCTGTACGTCTCGGCGGTTAACAACAGTACCCGGCTCGCCGCGCCGCTCTGGATAAGACCGTCGGCCATCGCCAAGCCATACACAAATCCGCTACAGCCCAAATTGAAATCAACGGCACCGCAGCGGGTCGGCAGCCCCAACCGGTCCTGCAACAAACACGCCGTCGTCGGCAGCGGATAATCCGGAGTCTGGGTGCAGAGCAGGAGAAAGTCGATACTCGCCGGGTCAATCGACTCTCGCTCAAAGAGGTCCTTCGCCGCAGCCACCGCCAAATCAGCTGCGGTGACACCAGGATCGGCAATGTGCCGCTGATGAATTCCAGTCTTTTCCGCAATCAGATCGAGATCCCAGTTCGGGAACTGTTTCTTCAGACATTCGTTGTCTTCGACCCGAGGCGGCAGATGCACGGCAATGGGACCGATTTGAGCGTATGGCACGTGAGTCTTCAGCGGACGGGGAGTTGGAATTGGTAGGGTAAGCAAAGCCAGTCAACGCACTCAGGCAGTCGGCCCCCAAGCGTAGCAGCCTGCCCGCCAGGGCGGAAGCAAGGTTTTCGGCAACTTTTTGCCTCGAACCGCCTGCCAGTCAGTTTTCCCACAAAATGAGACACTTTGGCGGAGCGGCCGTTGAGATAGCCGCTTTCGCAGTGCAAATCTGGAAATACCGCCCCGACGCGTTGGACATAGCCGCGTTGGACATAGCCGCGCTGGACATAGCCGACCGACGGCTCCGCCCGTCTGGAGCCCTAACCGATGTCCGCTTCGCACGAGACGCCCGCCGTCACACCCTGCGTCACCACGACCGTCACCCGCCCTGCTGCTGCGTTGTCAGTTCTTCGTAGCTCATGGTCACACCCTGCGTCACCACGACCGTCACCCGCCCCCCCAAGCGAAAACCGCAGCCCAAACATCACTGATTGCTGGCAACTTCAGAGCCAAGAGCCTCATCTATCGCGGCTTCTCACGACGAATCCGATCCAACGGGCTGGTCACCGCCAGACCTGGGCGATTCATCACGAATCAATGAACCCCAGTCGCGACCAAGATGCGTCTGGAAAAAGTACAGCAGCGCGGATTTCGCTTGAGTTTGAGTGCTGGCCTCGCATCCCAATTCCGAATGCATCGGCAACTCGCCCTCCGGCACATCCCACTCCTGGCTCAGGCTCTTGCTCGACCTCGTCGACGACCCGAACTTCGCCACCACCTCACGCCCCGTCTGCCCACCCGCGTTCCCTTGACCGCCCTCACTCGCGACCCCAGGCGAATTCCCAATCGCAACCTCGGTGAGAAATTCACGAATCTCTGGCTCGCCCAAACTTGTCGGGTCATCCACCTTCGCCCAACAAGCAAATCGGACCAACCAAGCAGTGTACGCCTTTTCAGTGGCGAACTTCAAGCGACGTCGCCTCATCGTACGGCGAAACTCAGTCAAGTAGTCAGGCTCCCCCAACAATCACTCTCCCCTCTTCCACCGGCAGTTCCGGCAAATCCGCGTCCGCACTCGAAGACCCGCTCGCATTCTCACTGGCAGCCAAATCCGCAAGTTTCCCGCGAATATCATCCAGCAAATCATCTGACTGCTCCAACACCAACGCGCGGTAAGCGATCAAACACCGGACCGCCTGCAATCGCCGCCAGTCCCCCTAGTTTAAATAGGATCGAGCTTCACATGGCGTTTTTAGTGTAGCCCGCCAGTTGTCAACCGGGTATATTACCAAAATATCACCCGGTATAAAAATATATCCGGGTTCAAACCTGTATAATTAAGTTGTTCGTAGCCGCTGGTGACCGCACTGAACCGCGTGCCGCAACGTCCAGCAGGTGCCGAACTGGGGCCACCCACTTTTCAGGAGCCACACCTCTGTTGTCTGAGTCACACTTTCTTTGTAGCTGACTCAGTTTAACGACTCCGGTCCTCTTTTCCCGTCCGCCTGCACTAGGCGATCAATTGGACTTTGCAAACGACCGTCAAATCCAACCTCCACATGCACATACGTCATCGTCGTCTCAATGTCCTTGTGTCCCATCAGTGTCTGAACCGATGGTAAATCCGTGCCATCCTCGACCAGATGAGTCGCAAAGCTATGCCGAAGTGAATGCGGTGCCCCGTTTTTCGTGATTCCAGCCGCTTTTTGAGCCGCTTTCAACGCGTTGGCAAACTGCTCTTCACCGATGTGGTGCCGCCAAACATTGCCGCTCCGCTTGTCACGCGCCCGCTGACGCGACGGAAACACCCATCGCCAACCCACCTCCCGGCCTGCATTGGGATACTTACGCGCCAAAGCAAACGGTAGATACACTTTATCAAACCCCTCCTCCAAATCCTGCTGATGACGCTGCGTCGCCCACGCAATCTGACGCTGCAGTTCTGCGATCGCTTGGTTGGGCAAGAAAGTCATCCGGTCCTTCTGTCCCTTGCCATCGCGCACTAACAAACGACCCTCATCAAACCACACATCCTTGATCCGTAGTCGCCGACACTCCTTGTGACGCAGACCTGATCCGTACATCAGCAAAAACATGATCCGGTGTACACCCACCAACTGTTCCAACAACCGCCCGATCTCCGGACGGCTGAACCACACCGGCATCGTCTCGGGACGCTTCACACGAACCGCATTCAAGAAACCTATCCGCTTGCCCAGGATGCACTCATAAAGAAACAGCAACGATGATTGCGCCTGCGTCTGCGTGCTCGCTGCCACCTGCTCAGTGACGGCCAGCTTGGTCAAAAACGACTCGATATCTCGTTCGTTGAACAGCGCCAGATCCGTGGACCCCACGTGTCCCATGAATCGCTTTACCCACCGCACGTATGCTTTCTCCGTCGCCATCGAGTAGTGCAGCACACGCATGTCGCCACGCATCGTCTGAACCAGCACGGGCTCGGCAGGATCCATCTTGCCACGGATAATTGCCAATTCCTCCTCGGTCGGCGGCACCTCCAAGTCAAGGTTGCGTTCTTGCTTGCCCAACTGCGCGAGTTTGGCAATGATGCTCGACAAATCTGGCTCGGAGCGTCCCAACACCAAGTCGCGATAACACTCCAGTGACCTCACCGCCTGCCAACGCTGCCAAGCCGGAGCCCCCACCTCCAACAACATGCGGGAAAATTGCAGGGTCGTTTCGCGATTGACAGCCAACTCATTTACCAGCCCCAGGGGGAACGTCATCGCATACCGCCGCAGCCACTTCGGGAACCAAACCCGGTCGCTCTCCCCCACGCCGTCGGCAGACGCCACAGCGATCTCAAATTTCAAAAGTGTCATCAGAATGATCCTTCGAGTTGACGGGGTTGCCTTTGCTGCCTGAGAAGACTATCATCAACTACCACTCTAGCGGCCTGCGGGGTATTGGTCAAACAACCACACTCACTTAGGTCGTATTGGAAAGATTCCCGAATACGACCCTACTGACAAGGGTTGAAGCTATTGTTCCCCGACTGAAATTGCAGAACTGAATATCGCTTCCAATCCTTATGAGAGTCCCACCGCAGATCCTGCTGCGACGTGTTACGGAACTAATCCGCGTATCACAAAATGGCTTCGATTTCGTTACCATCTTTTGCCGCCGATTCTGATCGCGACGCTGGCAACCGGCGAACCCCTCGCAGTTCTCTCGACTGCATTCTTGTTTCTACCAATGATTGCCCTCGCTACTGAACTGGGGCCGTGGGTTCATCCACTAAACTTCATCTTCTCGGTCTTAGTGTTTTTCGCTACACCAGCGTTGGAAATCGCAAAGCGAATTTTGCCCGCAAAAGAAAAACGCCTTCGCATAGCTCAGATTTTGCTGTGGTGGCTATACTGGGGGATGATGTCGCTGGCGATGGCTGGCGGAACCTATCGGGGACCGTGATTTGGTGTTTGATCCATATTGCGGGGAACCATCCAATGCACCCGAGCGGCGATGTCGGGCGTTTTTAAATGTTCAATTTCTCGTCGCCGCCGGGTGATTGGTACCGTTCTGTGGCGGAGATGGCGAATAGCTGATGGCGAGCGTTTCACCATTACATGTACTGATCGCGATCGCATTGTCGGTCACCATCGTTGTGCTGCCGATGGGACACATTCTAATGCCGCTCCCGTGGATCGTCATCGTTGTGGTTGCATGGAAACACGAATCGAAACACGATCGCGGAGCAGGCACATTCGCAACATACGTTGCGGTAACCGTACTGATCGTTGTTGCGGCAATATTCGCACCGGTGAAAACGACAGAACATGTACTCGATCGTCCACTGGCACTTCCAAGTACCGAACTAACTATCGCCGAAATGGACCGCGAGACGAATTTCGAGAATGCGGAATGGTTGCCACGCTACATTTACGTCACCACGACACCGCAAAATGCCGACAAACAAATTCGCTTTCGCACGACGGATATCACGCTTCGAGAGTTTGTTGATACAATTGAATCGCAAACTGAACTCCGTCACCGTTTCATGCACTGTGGCAATGGTTCGTCGATTCTATTCGGCGGCGACTGCTGCTTCGGACTGCGTTTGCGGTGAACAACGCCACAGAACAAAGCGTTGCACGCCGAGCCGCCGATCGCGCGTTTTTTGAAGTCAACGTCACTCGCGGCGACCGGGTGAACGCCACCGTTAGGTGAATGAGAATGAAGTTTGAAATCCCAACGAAATTGCTCACTCGCACGAAGCCAAAGGTACACTCTGAGTGGGCAACCTGGGAGAAAAAGAACTTCAACATTCATCGCGGACTCATCGGGCTGAACGCACCACGCATCAATTCGATACACGAGTTGGCCGCACAAATCCGCCAGGGCGTGCGAGAGGAGTTCAATCCAAACTGGTTTAGAGGTTTTGGGTTTGGCACGATTATTCGTCTCCACGAAGTTCCCACCGACTTCGCAGAGATCTGTCAGCATATCGACACGAGAAACAAAAAGGGCGGTGTTTGGCAGTGGGCCGTGGTGGTCTTGCAAGAAGACAAGATCGCAATCGCTATTCATACCTGGTTGCACGGCTACTTGCGACCTGTGTATGACTCCGTACTACAACAACTAGCACAAGACGGTTTTGTGTGCCATGCCTCCGATGCGGAAGTGGATGTGCTAATTGCTAGGCTGCAAAAGATACAAGAAGCATGCCGAATGATTCACAGAGTTGCCGGGGTCATCACCTAACAAAGCGTTGGACGCGGAGCCGCCGATCGCGTCGTTCCCGAAGTCAATGTTGATAGGCGGCGGCCCGGTCAACACCATCGTTCGTAGGCGCTGGTGACCGCACTGAGTCGCAAACTGCAACGTCCAACGCCTTTGATTTCCGACGCCTGACTCCAGCTTCCGCAGTCTCCGTCGCCTGGAAGCCATCGCCCGAATTTGCTTGCGTGCGCATTGGCGACTCGATACGATTGCGGTATCACGGGTCGTGTGGTGTGTCGCTACGCGCTTGATCGAGTGTACGCTACGAACAACGGCGGTGCACGGGAGTAACGCGTCACCTCCACTCCGGCGGTTGGCTTCGCCATTTTACCGCCTCCGTTCCGATGCCACGTTACCCCGTGACCTTCGGCGTTCCCCGACTGACGGCAACTCTCGTCTTCAGCTCGCAGCGAACCGACCTCCTATCGAAGCTTTCATTGGCCATTCAAGAACACGAGCTGACCCGCCGCGATTGGGATAGGCGATTTGGAGGTTGGTCTGCAATTCTCGCTGGAATCGCAACATGCGGATCGCTTGCCTTCGGTTACCACGCACTCTGGGCTGCGTTTTTTCTGCTGATCCCGCTCTACGTATTGCTGCGTTTTTCCACGCCGGTTGGCGGATATCGGTCGCCAGTGATCAGTCGCTGGTCACTGCTATTGGTTCCAATACTGTTCGTCGTGATCCCTGCCTTGCTTGCGCTATCTCGCTACGTAGCATCAAGCGTGCTACGATGAGTGTATGCACAAAAACGCGGTGAACCATGCCGTGCACCGGAGCGGCGTCAATGCGTTTTCTGATGGAAGCTTTCACTCTCGCCGCCCTGTGACGGCGGCCGTTATTCGACTGAGATAACGAATGAACCACCGAGAACCTACCAGAGGGCGAGACATTATCGGCAATCCTGAGCGTTTTGTCCGCAACCCCACTAACGACACACTGGACATGACGACCAAAACTATAACGATTACGCTAGTCAGTCGTTCCGATTACCACATACTGACCGATGCCCCCGAAGGTGTGTCCATTACAACACCGCCACCGTCTCTGAAAAAGTCGCTTGGGCCAATTAACGACATTGCAGTTAACTTCGATGTGGACGTAGCCAAAATCACTGGACAGGCTTTCGCCAAATGGCTAATCGCCAAGCTCGGCAGGGACGCGATTGCTAGAGTAGGTGACCGAGATTTTAATCGCGTTTCCAAAGACGATTCCACTGTCATAGACGCAGTAGTGCGTCAGATCGAGCACAAGAAACACGACGATGATGGTGGTGAACCAGTTTCGTGAAAGTAGGTTCCATACACGGTTTCTCATCTTTGATCCTTTTTGATGTTGGTTAATGTTTCCCGATATCTAACGGACCACCAATGCCGATTCAATGCTTGCCCCACGTACCGAATAACAACCGCATGAACCGAAGTCGTGCGTCACGCGGGTTTGCAGATTCACGCCAATCGGCACGACTCGGTTATGCTAGACGTTATTTGATTGAAACCCATCACAACGCCCCATGACATCACTGACGCTTGAGGGCGCTACGGGCGCAAGGCTTGGTCGGGTTCGCGTTGCCGATTCGTCAAGCACGCATGACATCTACACTACTGGGCCCAATTACGCACTTCGCAATCCGGTCGAGATCAGCGAACAGCAGTTGCGCGACCTGTTCGCAAGCCTGAGATCGTTTTGGCCGCCGACCGACGTTACAATTCTCGACGCAATTCGTGGTGGGACTTACAGGCCAAAGCGCGGGTTACCCGATATTGGCTTTCAACTCACCGGTTACGTCAATTTTGACGAGGGGTTCGTGGTTTCGTGGGACGCGGGGACAATTCGCGGCACGGCCAATGGCTGTTTGCTACTCCTGGAGATGGACCCATCAATTGTTGGCTATGACAAACTGCGATACGCTATTGATTGCATTGTCGATCGAACCAGCGCGAGCAAATAACCAAGAATTGCACTAGAGACGGGCGTCACGGTTTCTGGCAGATCAAACATCTTTCGGCCCGTCCTAGTGAATTCCGCCGACTATGAAGTCCAAGGTTTGACAAGTGGTGTTGGGTTGCTTTTTTGTCTTACTTCATTTTTTTTCCGCTGGTGGAGGTGAGGTGCCGTTCGCCGGAGGCTTTTTTCGGTCGCTCGCCCGTAAGTGGCGACCGAAAAAAGGCGCAGGTGAATGGCACCGGTTTCCATCTCGGTTGATGTCGATCACGGATGCATCAACGGCTTCTGACACGAACGGGTAAGGAGCTGGATTAAACGACTATTCGAGGTGTGAACGCTCTTGGTCCTGGTGGGCCAACATGATTCATGATGGCGGCGTCCCCTCAGTTATCCTTGCACGGTTCCAGCCACTTGATTCAGACTGGCGACGTGTTTCGGCGAGCACTTGCCTGGAGGCTTCAATGAGCAGCAAGTGGTCTTCCTTCGGTACGGCACAT
>NZ_SJPU01000009.1 GCF_007860105.1 Allorhodopirellula heiligendammensis | reverse complement strand
CGGACCGCTTTGAGCCGAGGAAGATAAAACAACCTCATCGAAAACATCATGACTACTTGCACGTTCACCGCCACGAAGCGAAACGCCAGATCCTGGCAGGACTTAGGAAATAACTACGTGCCATTCGCGTCGGCCACCGGGGCATCCCATCGACGCACCGGTCGATATAATTGGAGCGGCTTCGGTGTTTGTTGCTCAGGACGGTTCGACCTTACGCAATTGCAGGGTCGAAGCGAGCGAATTTGCCTCTGCGACGCTGTAGATCGTTTTAAATTGGTTGTCCTAAATTTCGCTATCAGTTTGGATGGCATGCCTGGTTACGGCATCAATAACGGCGGACACTTTTACCATTCACAGATCAATTGGATCGAATTACGAAGAGTCTCCTCTCATTCACCGCTCTTTCGTTCACCCCTCTTTCGGTCGAGATCTGGAGGGGGTAAGCTAACTACCTCTGCGGCGCAATCGGCCGTTGCTAGTCTAGGTTTTTCTGCATCGTATCGGGGAACAGATGGGCCAGTCTTCAGTCGTATCGCATCCAAAACTACTCGACGCAACCGCCGATCGCTTTCGTCGCACGTTCGGTGATGCAGCGACTCGAACCGAAGCGACGGTTCCTCTTGAAGCCGCTCCCGGCGTCCGCCACGAATCGCTACGTGCGCGACTTGAGTCGAGAACACCATTTGAGCTTCTGAGAGGGAATCCGTCGGACGCCGTTGAACGGCGGCTTCTGCGGCTCAGGTGTTCACCCGAGGTCATCCGCAGTGCGATGGGATCGGGTCCAGCACTTGAGGGGCGATTCGATTCGGGACGAATTGGTCTCGAACGCATCATCGGCAGGAACGAACTACTGGCGGTCCGGTATCTTGACGCTGGCAGAGTAGCCGGAAGTGCCGTGGCGAGAGTGGTCATTCGGTCGAGTTCGGGAGCAGTGCTGGGATACGGGACGGGATCGATGATTTCCCCCTCCCTCATCATGACGAACAATCATGTGCTGGATTCCACTTCGCGGGCCGAAAACGCCGTTGTGGAGTTTAACTACCAGCTTGGGCTCGATGGCCGCGAAATGTCAGCGGTGCGATTTCGGTTGCGTCCGGACCTTTTCTTCACAACGAGTCCCGCGGAGGAACTCGATTTGACTATTGTCGCGGTGTCGGATGTTGCCGACATGTCCTTCAACACTCAATTGTCAACCTTCGGTTTCAATCCGCTGTCGGCCACCGAAGGAGAAATTCTGGCCGGCGAAAGTGTCACGGTAATCCAGCACCCAGGTGGAGATCTGAAGCAAATTGCACTGCGAGAGAACCGCGTCTTGCGCTTCCCCAACACGGGAGACAGCTTCCTGTACTATGAGACCGACACCACTCCCGGGTCTTCCGGCGCACCAGTTTTCAATGATCAATGGGAAGTTGTCGCCCTGCATCACTCTGGTTTTCCAGAGCGGGATAGCCACGGCAGAATTCTGACAACCGAGGGCCAACTCTGGCGAGAAGAAATGGGGGACGAGCGAATTCACTGGATCGCCAACGAAGGAATTCGTGTGGTCGCGATTCGGGAACACCTGTCGGGACTGGGCGGCCTGACATCCGCGCAAGGCGCGTTGCGAGATGCGGCCTTAAACCCACAGCCAATCCCTCTGGTATCGGAACCCGAAAAGCATCCTATTCAAGTTAGTTTGCCAGGCACTGTTTTACCTGCAAGTCCTGTGAGATCCGCGACGGAAGCAACTGCCACTTGGACAATCCCGCTCAACGTCTCGGTCACACTCGGACCTCCGACCGGGGGGGCGACTTGCGATTTATCACCTATTGTCGCACCCATTTCTACTCCCACATCGCCGTCTCTCCTGGTCCTTGGTCCATCCGACGAACCCGATGATGCCGACTTCGAAGCTGCGAAGAAAATCTTCGAAGAGGCTCGCAGCCGCCCTTACTACGACGCCACAGCTGATAGCGCTGACCGAACGGCCTTCTATTCGGACATCTCGTCCACATTGAGTCCCTCGCAGCTCTTTGATGCTCTGAGTGAACTCGTGCAATCCACACACACGAAGACGCTGGGTTACAAGCCCGCCGTACATCTTTACCCGTGGGTGGATCTGCAACCGAATCTCAAGATTCGCAGCATCTATTCGTCCCAGATGTTCGAGCCGATCGAGTTCATTGCTCGTGACCTCGAAGTCGCTCGACTCCGACGCGAGCTACTGTCTCGCTTCAGAAGTTCCGAAGCGGCTGGAAATCCAGCTTTGGAAGCCGCCTTCAAAGAGTCGCTGGAAGCCGCGCTTCCGTACAACTGCGAACACGTGGTCCCGCAGTCGTGGTTCCGGAAACGTCAACCAATGAAAGGTGACCTGCACCATCTGTTCGCCTGTGAATCCAAGTGCAACAGCTTCCGCAGCAACACTCCATACTTCGACTTTACAGATTTCCGAGAAGCCATCCGCTCCGATTGTGGCAAGAGCGAGACAAACAAGTTCGAACCAAACGCCGGCAAAGGAGCCGTCGCCCGAGCCACACTCTACTTTCTCCTCCGCTACCCGGGCGAGATCAACACGACTGCCTCCGAATACACACCGGACCGCATTCAGACGCTCCTGCAATGGCACCAGGACCATCCAGTAACCGAGTACGAACGCCACCGCAATCAAGTGATCTTTGCCGTGCAGGGGAACCGGAATCCACTGATTGACCAACCGGACTGGGTTCAGCACATCGAATTTAGCGAGGGGTTGGCATGAGCGAGACGATTCCATACCCGAGTAGCTCTGTGTGGTACATTCACGTCCAAACAAATGGCGAGACCGGACAAGGGTCCGGTGTAGGTATTCGGTTGAGGAAGAAGGGACAGCCCGGAACGGAAGAGACCTACATCCTTACTTGTGCTCATGTGGTTCGCCGTTCAGGGAAGAGCGATCAGGAGCTTGGCCCTAAGCACGAAAGAATATGGGGTCAGCCAGCCGGTTACGGGTACGATCCATCTGGCGGTTTTTCGCTGCAGATGGTAGCGACTGTGACACCACTGAGCACCTATGCGGCAGCGAGCTTCTATGAACAGCCCGTTGCCGATGTCGAGAGTGCTGATTGGGCGCTCTTGAAGTTTGACGATCCGGCGTGGAGCAATTGCCGAGACGCAAAGCTCATAGCAGGAACGTGGGCCAGCCAGGAATTGGCGACAGGAGACGAATGCGTAATCTCTGGGTACCCAGAAGGTCACAAAGGCTTCAGTGGTTTCCTCAATGGTAATGACCACACAGTCCGCCCTAAGCCAGGTTACAATATTCAGAAGGTCGAGAAGATTGCCAACAGCCTTGTGACCTTCGATGGAACTGGTTCGCGATCGGGAATGAGTGGCGGCGGAGTTTTTCGAACTGGCGAATCGAATCATGCCCTCAGCGGACTCCACCGCGCACGGTATGATGCGAGACTTCAACTCAAGGCCCTGTCGGCTCGCAGCATACTTCAGCGACTGGATGAGCTTGGGTACGAGCCTGTTGAGGTTTCTCTACATAAGTCGCCCGATCAACAGCGGAACGAGGCCCCTTTCAGCATGAGTGATCTTCAAGCGGATGAGGTGATAGCTATCGCAACAAGTTTGCTGCAGATTGCGATCGGCGACTGTCATTCTGGAAAGCAAGTCGAGCAGTTTGTGGGGGCCAAGGGCAAGTTGGTCCTGACCCTCAGCGAGTTTGCTGCCGACTCGATGCAGCGGCTTGCAGTCAAAGGATCGCTGGACCTTTTGCAAGCTCAACAGAGTCAGATCACTTCTCTTAAAGACAGAGAGTTGAGCAACATGTTTCCAGGCACGAACTTCGCCAGAGAGATCGAACGGCTACAAGTTGCTCGCACAGAAACAATTGAGGAAATCCGCGGCCGACTCAGGTTGATGATCGATAATTGCGTCCAGCTAACGTGAGCAGAGCGACACAGAACGTTGGGGATTAGTCATGACAGACTTCATCGTTGATCCTTCAGGGAACATCACCGACGTCCGATCGCGTACTACCAATGGAGAGTCAGACGCTAAGCCGTTCTCGTCGAAGTTGGAACACGATTTGGAGAGCTCGAGCAGCACACATTCAAATAGGAGAGGGCCCATGTCCCGAGTAGCAATCGTTGTTTTACTTGTCGCATTCGTGGTTGAACTCGGTACGGGAGTGTGGCTCTATCGAGAACGCGAAGCGGTCACGCAGGCAGAAAATGTAGTTGTTCAACGCGAATCGTCTGTTTCATCGCGGGAAACGAAGGCGACCGAACGCGAGACGGCGAACCAATCAGAAGCAGAAAGGTTGTCAGTACAGGAAGATGGTTTGGAAGCGAAGGATGCCAACCTAGCCGCCGAGAATGCTCGCCTCGTCGCAATCGACCGCGACCAAACGTCGAAATCGAACAAGTTGGCGGAAAAGGAACGCCTCCTGACAAAGCGTGAAGAAGAGGATGAGGAGGACGACGAGAATCAAGCTTTCGCCCTTTCTCTTGTTAAGGACACACTTGACAGAGTTCGAGAGGCTGTTGACCGACAGAATCGGTCGGGTGGAGGCTGGCCACCCGGAGCGCAACCATCGCCTCAATCACCAGACATGTCTCCCGAAGCACCGGCACCTGTCGATGTCGCTTCGCTAAACGAACAGCTTCAACAGCTCGAAGCCCGCTACCAGAGGATCGAACAGTCTGAGCCTGATGGCGAATCTGGCGCATTGGCGCGAGAAGCTGCGCTTACCGAACTCGCGTTCGAATGTGCCGAGTTGATCAAGCGAGGATCGATCGACTCACTGCAGATTCAAGCGGTGATCGAAGTCGACTTAGAACTACTGCGCGACTGGGCCGTTCGACTTGGGCTGCCCGAAGATGTCGTTCCTAAGAACTTGTACGAACTGCTCGAATCAAGCCGCTTGGCTGAAATCGAATTGCTACAAGTCAAAAAGGTGGCATTCCTGAAAGAACGCAATGTTGGTTGGTCCGGTCTGTACTCGGGGGCACTTGCTGATGCCGAGTCCACCCTGCATCAGATTCAGGATGCGAAGGGCAAACGTCCGGCTGATCCTACATTGCTATTCGCCAAGGCAATTCTTGAACGGAAAATCAGTCCTTCGGACGCTGCTGCACTTCAATCGGCGGCGAGCGGAGAAGCTCGAACTGCCGCCATTAACCTGCGATATGCCCAATTGCTCAAGCAACAAATGGCCATCCGTTGGTGGGACATCGGGATCATCCAGCGACTGCGAGACGTAGAGGTGTTGCTCTCACCCGAAGTACGGGAACAGTTTAGCACCTCTGACGTCCGGTTAAAATATATTGATCTCTTGTCAGCTTCGATGCCATCTGATCCTAAAGCACTGCGTGTGAGCCTTCAGGCCTTGATGATGGCTCCTGAGACTGTTGAAGAAGCCATTGCGCAGTTCATCTCCGAGCGTTATGCCGATCCGATACGGGCCGCCGAGTCACAGGCGATATTGGAGGCCGCTTACGCATCGGAAAACGGGGAAGTGGTGACGGCGGAAGATCGCGTGGCCTTCAAGGAGTGGTTGGCAGGGCACCTGTCCCCTGGAAAAGTCTATGAGTTTGGCATTGTTCGGATCGACACACTCCTGGGAATCTTCTCAGACCTCGCTGTACTAAATGACCCGCGAGCACCTCACGCCGACGACCGCTTTGAGGTGGAGGAAACCCGCCGTGCGCTCGTAACGGAGAACGTAAGACGACCGGTAGATATCGCGTCGCGCGAGGCACGTTTGAATTCTCCGCTTCGCGTTACCAAACCGGAGCCGCAGCGGCTGAACGGTATCCTTCGCATTCTTGTTGAGCGAACTGGCACACCCGAATTGAAGCGAGCTTGGCTCGAAACCGCCCTCGATGGACTTGCTGCACAACTTGATTCCATAGAAAGGACGCATCGACTGGCGGAAACTGCGATCAAAGAGAACCTAACGCAGAATTCCTCCTTGGAGAAGCTTGGTGAGTACGGCGCATCTGCGCCCGAGAACCGCGAGGTTCGCGTCGCGTTGGCCGAAGCATTGAAAGCGGTCGAGTTGCGTCTGATAACATTGGAGGAGGTTGCTGTTGAAAGTGGCAGGCTCAAGGAATTGAAGGCACGCGCAAAGGCTGGGCTCAACGCTATTCCACCTCCAATCGGCGACTTATCTTCAGTCGTTGCCGCACCTGACTGGGCACCTCCAGAGCTTGAACGGCAGATCAAAACAATTGAGACACGCCTAATTCCGGCGATCAACGCAGCAACCAAGCACACGGGCCAGGAGATTTCAGCGATTAGAGCTTCGAAGGAGGTCGCCGAGTTGTCTTACTACTTTCATGGCGAGCGATTGCCGCACGAGTTCTCTGACGGGGAGGTTATCGAGCGTTTCCGCACGATGTCGAAAGAGGAGCGTATTCTAGAATTCGCGAGTGTTTTTCGAGGACTGTACGGTGACGAAAAGATCGCTGAACTCCGAGACTCTTTGCGCGCTGCAAAATATGGAACTCTAAATCAGCGATTTGCTGTTCCCGAGTTTCGTAACTATGTCGATGATGGTGCGGTATTCATGGGTAAAGACTCGCTCGGCAGAGAGTTTTATCGGATTAATGGGGCGGTCCGCGTGCTTCACAATGTCGAGGGGGGGGTCATGAATTGCCCTGTATACATCGCCGACTGATGACTCGGCTTGAAAATGCCAGCTTGCGTTGAGGAGTCAATATGCTTTGGAAATTCCCAATACGGGTTACTGTTTCGGTTGGATCGCCGGTCCTCTCGTCGCAAGTTGGCGTTGTGAGATCGAGCCACGGCACAGCGGGTTTGCAAGAAGGGCACATCACCAGTTCAGCGCCGACGATTGATACAGCACCGTTCCATCTGGATTCGCTCTCGAACTCGACCTTCACCTGGAAAGCGGCATTGTCTTTGGCTCTTGCCAGCAAGTTGGCATACGAGTCCGACCAGAGCGTCAAGTCGACCTGCCTTGGCTCGACGAGATCATGGGGTTTTGGTTCTTGCGAGTTCATCGATGTCGATGACACGCAGTGCTTCGTCGCGTTAACCCCAGAGATCGCATTGGTCTCATTTCGCGGAACCGAAAGCCGTGGCGATTGGCTGAGGAACATTAACGTTCCTGGGCGAACTCGCAACTACGGAGTTGCACATCGGGGATTTCTTGGAGGATTTCAGGCTGTCGAGTCGCGGTTGAGGTCGGCGCTTTCCGGAATCGGAGGGCGAAAGCTCATTCTTACAGGCCACAGCCTAGGCGGAGCACTCGCAACCGTGATGGCTGCCGAGTGGCAGGAATTCATGCCCGCGTCATGGGTCGTGACATTTGGGCAGCCAGCCGTCGGAAGGGGTTCTTTCCGAATGTTCTTCATGCAGCATTACTCCAGGAAGTTCTTCCGTTTCGTGAACGATGATGACGTGGTGCCGCGTGTGCCTCCCGGTTATGAGCATGTCGGTCGGTTGCTGCACTTTGATGCCCAGGGTCTCCTGAAGAATGGACAATCTTTGCCATTAATCGAGCAGGCATTTGTTGAATCGATCAGCAATGAGGCGTTCGAACCTGGTCCGGCCATGCTGACATATGCCGAGTACCAGGCTCTGCAGTCCCAGATTGGGCAGGAAGTAGTCAGCGTCAATCGCCCCTTGACGGAGTCGCTGGCAAGGCCACAGACCGAAGGACTCTTTCCAAGCGTAAGAGATCATAGCCTGGACAGATACATCGACAAGATTGCTGCGAAATCGGAACTTTAACAGAAATACGAAATCCTCACCCACGTTTGATTTGCGGAGACAACCCATGCCACGAGACACCTCACTTCATGCCCTTCGCAGAAAACTCTCCAGGGTTGCGGGAGATTCCAAGTTGGAGTCGCTGGCGAAGGAAAGAAGGTCTGCGTCGGCGAGGGTAGGTGGGCGGGAAAGTCTGACTGAAGACGCCCGTGGGCAAAGAGCCCACTTAGACAATCTCGTCGCGCGAGATTTTGATACGGAGACATCAGCCCTGCAGAAGCTGGAGAATGGTGATTTTGACGACATCTCGCCTCGCGAGAGGATGTATCTCGAAGCTATCGTTGAGGAAGATGGCCGCCCGGTCGTGTTCGTCATCGACGACGAATTCGATGTACTTCCTGATCCTTGGACCCAGCTCAACGCAGACCCCGTTCGCTCGCGTATCAATGCCCTGATGCCCTCCATCGGTCGCATTGAGGACATATCCGGAGGTATCCCCCAGCATATCGGTACCGGATTTGTCGTTGGCCCGAATCTGATGATGACGAACCGGCACGTTGCGGAGGCGTTCGTGCGCGGTTTGGGCCGCGTCCGAAACCAGCTTTCATTCGTTCCGGGGATTGAGTCAGCAATCGATTTCCGACGCGAGAATGAACTCGATCCGAACGATCTTTCGACCAGCGTTCGCCTGACTGACGTCGTAATGGTCCATCCGTATTGGGATATGGCGCTGTTTCGCATCGAAGGGCTATCGCCCGCGAATGGGGGACTGCGGCTGTCGGTACAGGCACCGGAGGATCTGGTCGGACGCAACATTGTTGTCATCGGATATCCAGGTCGTGGAAATGATCGATCTCGCAAAGCCGTACAGCTTGAACGGAAGGTGTACGGAAGAGTCTTTGGTGTTAAACGGCTGGCTCCTGGCGAGATCGAAGTCCGCGAGCGGATCGAGAGCTTCGATTACGTGGTCCCAGCAATGACGCACGACAGTTCCACACTGGCTGGCAATTCAGGTTCTGCGATCGTTGATGTGGAAACCGGTGAGATCGTCGGCCTGCATTTTGCTGGCATCACACTCAAGGCGAATTACTCAGTGCCCTTGTTCGAACTGGCCCGTGATCCGCGTGTGGTGGATGCAGGCGTTAACTTTGCGGGCAGCGTTCCTCCGACCGACGAATGGGACCGTGCTTGGCGCGGCATCGAATCGCTGGGAAGCGGTGGCGTAACAGCAGCGGTCCCAGCTGCTCCCTTCGCGACTGGCCAGCCTGGCCAACAATCGGTCACCTGGACAATCCCCATCCAAGTGTCCATCTCATTGGGACAACCACTGGTGGGCACGAACGTCGGACCAACACCAGCACCAGTCCATGCGGCGAGTGAAGCGACTTTTAAAGTTCCGGTGATTCATCCCAACCTGGAACAGCGCTCCGGATACGACCCGAATTTTCTGGAACTCGATGGCGGAGAACTGGTCCCTTTGCCGGAAATCACAGAGGCCGGTGAGAATGTCATCGCCCGGCTGGCGGACAACAGCCATGAACTTAAGTACCACAAGTTTTCAGTCGTAATGCATAAAGAGCGTCGACTCGCGTTGTTCACTGCTTCAAACGTCAGCTGGCAGTCGGAAGACAAATTCCTTTCCGATGGCCGCAAACCATCTCGAGGCGAACTCAACGGATTTGATGACGACAACATTCGGGAAGCCTGGGCGATCGACGAGCGTATTCCAGTTGGGGAACAGCTCCCCGACAAATTCTTCATCAAGGACCAGGGAGCGTTTGACCGGGGGCATCTGGTCCGGCGAGATGATGTCGCGTGGGGAGACTCATTCGAAGACATGCAGAAGGGAAACGGGGACACATTCCATACGACGAACTGCTCTCCGCAAGTTGCCAAATTCAACCAGGCTTCGAAAGGGGTCGACAATTGGGGAGATCTCGAAAACCTTATTCAAGGCGAAACGACTTCTGAGCGGGTGATCGTGTTTGCCGGACCCGTTCTCGATCCCTCCGATAAGCGATTCGATGGGGTTGATTCGAGTGGCCCTGTCAAGGTTCAGATCCCGCGACAGTTCTGGAAAATTGTTATCGCGAGTACGGAAGATGGCCCAAAAGCGTTTGGGTTCCTTTTAAAGCAGAAGCTGACCGGCGTCCCCTTGGAGTTTGCGGTCCCAGAAGACTGGAAGCCGTACCAAGTTGCGATTCAGGAAATCGAAGACTTGCTATTTGGACTGGCAACACTCGATTGGTGCAAGGTACATGATGTTCTGGAATTCTGATCGAAATTTGCTGCGTTAGCCCACGACTGGCGGACACCTGAGATTTTTCCCAAAATCATTTCAGGAGACCCCAATGCCAGAGAAACAGAAACAGAAACGACGGACTTTCACCGCTGAGTTCAAGCAGAGCGCCGTCGACCTCATTGCCAAACAAGGCTACTCGATCAACGCCGCCTCGGAGTCACTCGGTGTCGATGCGACTACCCTGCGTACTTGGCATCGAAAACTCGCGACGCCGCAGCCACCTTTGGCCGAAGACGCCACCGTTGCCGAGTTGAAGGCAGAAAACAGTCGCCTCCGCAGAGAACTGCAACGAGTTGAAATGGAGCGTGAAATCCTAAAAAAAGCAACGGCGTACTTCGCGAAGGAGTCAATGTGAAGTTCGCCTGGATCCAAGAGCACCGTGACTCCTATCCCATCTCAGCGATGTGCCGAGTCCTGTGCGTTAGCACGAGTGGCTTCTATGCTTGGGGCAAACGTGCCCCAGGCCCGCGTGCTCAACGCACTGAGAGGATACGCGAGTCGGTCAGCCGCGTTTTCGAGCAGTCCAATCGAATCTACGGCAGTCATAAGATCGCTCAGAATCTGACCGACGTCGAAGATCTCGAAACGGCGTGCCGAAACACGGTTGCCAAAGCAATGAATGAAATGGGACTTAAAAGTCGTGTTGTCGGCAAATTCACGCCCACGACCACAACGGCCGACCCCGACAAGATTCCTGCACCTAACGTGCTCGATCAAGTGTTCACCGCTTCGGCGCCGAATCAGAAATGGGTGACCGACATCACCTATCTACCGACATGCGCCGGTTGGTTATATCTCGCTGTGGTTCAAGGCAAACTTTTGGGGCTATTACGCTTCACGACTTCAGGTGGTGGCGTTTGACTTCACGGTCAGTCGTCACCGCGACGGACCGGATGATGTGCTTGAAGACTTCAGCGGCAACTTAATTGGAGACTGTTGGTCGGGATTTCAAAAGATTAACGTTCGAAGTGACTCGCGAATTATGTTTGCGGCGTGCTGGGCTCATGCGCGTCGTAAGATCGACGAATGCCGTAGCGCGTTTCCGCTGCAAGTCGCGAAGTTGGAATCCTTGATTGGGATGCTCTATGACATCGAAGATCAAATCAAAACGCTCGACGAAGCGGTACGACTTGCGCGTCGGCAAAGTCTGTCGCGTCACGTGCTTGATCAGATCGACGCGTACCTGTCGAGCGACGCGATGTCGACGCTGAACGTATTACCCAAGAGCAACCTTGGGATCGCGGCGAGCTACGTTCGTAACCACCGGGACGCGTTATCACGATTCATCGAAGACCCTTCGATCCCGATCGACAATAATGACTGCGAACAGTTGATGAAACGCGTAGCGACAGGGCGCAAGAACGGGCTATTCAAAGGATCGCTGGCAGCGGGCGAACGAGCGGCGAACTTGCTTACGATTATCTGATCTGCCATCCGCAACGACTTGGACGTGCGCGCATACCTGGACGACGTGTTGCGTCGCGCGTTGGCAGGGGAGACGGACTGGTCATTGATGGCACCGCACGCTTGGTAAGCAGACCATCCTGAATCGATTCGCGAGTACCGCGCGGACGAGCGTCGCCAAGCCGCCGACCGCAAACGAACCCGCCGTGCCCGCCGCCGCCTCCCTAGGAAGTCAACCCCACGCCACTGACTGGCTCTGGTGTACGGTTACTCCGCGCCGCACCATCTCGATCGCGTTGCCACGAAAGTCACTGTAGTTGTATTCGACCTCAAACTGCCACCGTGTCGCGTTCGCCCGCGTCGATTGCTTCTCCATGAAAGCAAGCTGCTTATCATCGAGCGCCCGATCGACTGCGGCGAAGTAGATATATTGGTATTCGCTCATGGTCTTTCGTTCTCAGCAAAGCATTCTTCACAAAAAGTTCTCACCATCGTCCAGAGTCAAGTCGCCATCGGACTCGTGCAAAAGATAGTCGGAAAACTTAGAGTCGACAATTTGCCGGAACATCACCCGATGCTTTTTAAGCAAGGATTTCCAGCGCCGAAGTCTGCGGGGCGGAAAGGTTGCGATCTCAAATACCAGCGTTCTCGGTTACGAGGTGGACCGCGAACGCGAACAAGCCGTCATCGGCCAAGTCAACGAAATCGCTGGCGAACTGTGGAACCTTCACGAATTCGGCGACGAGGTCACCAAGTGACGCAAACTGAAGCGACTTCGGTTTCGAGTCGACGAACACGGGCCGATCCGAGCGAAGCAACCCGGCAAGTTTGCCCGCATCAAGCTACTGACGGTCGCCCAAGGCAACCAAGCCACACGACTGATCGAAGACAAAAACGAGCGACGCGAAGCGAGTAAACCACGTCGCAATCCCAAACGCCCGTTCATGAAACCAGCCCTCATCGCCAACCAAGCTCGCCTGCAAAAATTCTGGCGGGACTCGGTGAAATAGTCTCTCGACCCAGGATGGAATCGAAACATGTCAGCAGAAGCAGAAGCAGAAGTAGAAGTAGAAGTAGAAGTAGAAGTAGAACTCGGTCTCGATGTCGTCCCGACCATCGACGGGACCGAGATTATGAACACGAGGGACGTCAAAGCAATCGTCGTTGTGACAGTCCCGCCGGATGCATCAATTCGAGAACCAACGCATCAATTCAGATTTTGAGAATGTGAACTTCCGCGGCGGTTGGAAAAAAATAACGTCCTTTTGTTGCACGCCGATGCTAGCAACGCTATCCTCCTGTCTAGCTCTGTCGGGTGTATTGGCAACAACCGCCCGTAGGCCGCTCTACAGGGTGCCCGCTGACCTGCCGACTGAGTAGGTAGGGGAAATGCAGAGCTTTGTCATGAAAAGGAGCAACCTTGTCGCAACAACTTGAAGAATCTAGCGGGGACACGCAGCGAGATGCTGGGCTGACGGACGATCAAGTTGAAGTCCTCTGGCGGCTGTTTGTTGCTATTCACACGTGCTGGGGTGACGAACAAGCCTGTCGTGTCGAAGACATGGCCAGCCGTTGGCGTGAGTTCATACAGGTCAAGATCGCTGGGACTCCATCCTATTGGAAGCATTATGTGGATGCCTGCGACATCCTCGCCGAGTTGGAAGAGGAGCATGGTAGCGATCTATATGCGTTCTTGTTCATGGAAGGGCAAGTTCACCGATCGACTGAGAAACAAATCGTCGCTTTCAAGCGATATGTTGTCGACGAGTTCATCCGTGTGTATGTGAACTCGGGTGGATTTCGTAGCTTCGGGGGGCGGAATTATGCCGGTTTCGTCTCCGGTTCGCGTTTTCGCACGCAGCGTCCTTATCGCACTTTCGAGGATGCATGATGGCGAAACAGGCCAAGTCGTTCGATTACGTCATCATCGGTTCCGGCGTTGCGGGGGCGCTGGTTGCTCAGCGTTTGCTGGCGAAGAAACCGGCGACTTCCATCGCGATCGTCGAAGCGGGCAAACGGGTGCCGTTGAAAGATCGGCGCAAGTGGTGGGACTTCGTCGCAACCGGCATCAATCCCTACGACGATTTTCACGACCTTCCCATTGAGAACGAAAACGAATCAATTGGCGACGAAGCCTGGACGTTTCGTGAATCGCGATTGATGGGACGCGGTGGCTCGACCGTTCACTGGGGTGGTTGGGCGTTGAGGTTCAAAGAAGAAGACTTTGAAACCTGCTCGCGGACCGGACGTGGAGCGGATTGGCCGATCGGGTACAACGAACTCGAGCCCTATTACGAAATTGCCGAGCATACGCTGGGCGTATCAGGACTGGCGGAGGACTCCGCTGGCAAAATCATTCCGCCGCGAGCCAGCGAATACCCAATCGATGCGTTTCCGTTTGCAGAGGCCGATCGTCCTTTGATTCATGCCATGGAGCGACTCGATGTCGCGTACGCACATATGCCTGTGGCACGTTTCCGCAAGTGCATGACCACCGGAACCTGTCGCTACTGTCCCTTCGGAGCTCGATTCGCCGCTGCTTACGTTCTTGATGAATTGGAGTGCAATCCCGACTACCCAAACTTGGCATTCTTCGAGCAATCGCCTTGCGAGCGTTTGATCCCTCACGGCAGGGACAAAATCGCGAGCATCGAAGTCACCTCGACACAAACAGGCGAGTCTTCGCGGATCGAAGGAGACCGTTTCATTGTCGCTTCCGGTGCATATGAATCACCGAAGTTGTTGCAGCGATCCACCTCGACAAAGTGGCCTCGTGGCATTGGCAACGATACCGACCTCGTCGGACGGTTTCTAATCTCGCATCCGTTCTTACACGTTCGCGCCGTCCTGCCCAGCAACGCCAACCGCTGGAACCAGGAACTCGACTTCCCCACGCTGATGTCCCGGCACTTCGATTCGCCCGAGCAACAAGCGTACGGAAAGTTATTCCTATTCAAAGACCGAAGTCGCCCCAAAGTTGACTTGGCTGACCTGATGATCCGGGGCAAGACACGATCCGAAATCAATCGCGTCTCGATGGGTCCGATGGAACTGGAACTGCAAGGCTTCATGGAAGAATTCTCGATCTTTCGCAATCGCGTCAGCATCGGGAACAACACCAATCGTATCGGTCTGCCACAGACCCAAGTCGATTTTTCACGCGAATCCGACTTCGTGAATCGAGCAGCCACTCGGTTGGATATTATGGAAAAGATTGTCAGTGAGACTGGAGCCAAGATCATCCAATCCGGCGTGCGCTCTCAGCGTGGCGATCACTCCGCATGCACCTGCCGCATGGGGACCAGTCCCGCGACCAGCGTTGTCGATCCCAACCTGCAAGTCCACGGGGTCGAGAACCTGTGGGTTTGCTCCAACGCCGTCTTCCCGTCGGGTGCTGCCGTCAATCCCACGCTCACTCTCTCCGCGTTGGCGACTCGGTTGGCCGACCATCTACTTAGCCTAGGAGGCACGCCATGAACGATCGACGGATCATCGAGCACGTCCAGAATGACGAAGACGACCGCGACCTTGATTGGCTCAAGCAAGCCCTCCAGTACGCGATCGAATTGGAGTTCTTTACCATCCCGCCGTACCTCACCGCGTTTTGGTCCGTGAAAGATCATCGCGATCCCGTCGCCGTGGCGATCCGCGAAGTGCTGGTGGAGGAGATGCTGCACATGTCCCTTGCTTGCAACATGCTCGTCGCCATCGGCGGCATCCCCAAGATAGCCGATCCAGATCTTGTCCCCAAGTATCCCGGCCCGATGCCCGGCGGAGTCAAACCATTGCTGACGGTCCCGTTGGAAGGCTTGTCCAAGCCCGCGATTCGGACGTTCATGGCGATAGAGGAACCCGAGGAAGACATCGCTCAATTGGAGTCTATCCGAACTGGAGAAACCTTCGTCCGAATCGGCGAGTTCTACGACGCCATCAAATTCGCATTCGAGGATCTCAAGCCGCCGATGACTCGCGATGGCCAAATCGAAGCCTACTTTGGCGAAACGCAGCAGCCCGATGGTTCCAACGTACCCAAGAACATCGGCACTCAGCAGGATGTCGTCGCCGCGATCCAGTTGATCAAAGACCAAGGCGAGGGCACTTCCGAAGAAATTCGTGACCCCGACACCGGCGAACTGGCTCACTACTACCGATTCAAAGAGATCGACGTCGGACGAAAATTGATTCACGTTCCAAATCGCGGCTGGGTCCACGCGGGGACAGAGGTCGCGATTCCCGATTGCTGGCCAGTTGCCGAAGTGCCGCCGGGCGGTTACACGCGAGACAAGGTCCACGACGAGTCCGTGTGGGCCGACATGCAGCAATTCGATATCGCCTACACCCGAGTCATCCAGCAACTTCAACTCGCATGGACACCCGACTCGGGTGCGTCGGGTGGCTTGGCGGCGCTTCATCAAGGACTGGAGTTGATGATGTCCGACCTGCCACGTTTGGCCCATCGAATCATGCAAGTTCCCAAGAAGAACCAGAACCAAAACTACGCCCCGAACTTTCGGTTCGTGCCCGACACAGGAGCCGAAGACTGATGGGATTCCACGTCGAAATCAACTCGATCCTGCGCAGCGATCAATACGCCGCTTTGAAACCCGGCCAAGTATTGCCGTTCAAAAAATCGGGCAGCCGCGTGTTCTTTGACGACATTCCGGTCTGGCTGACTCTAAGTGACTGGACCGCGCTGGCCGAAATTCAAGTCATCTCGCAAGCACGCACGCCAGCGGGAGTCAATGGCGAATTCCAAGTCCTCCACGTCTATTCGGGCAAAGAACAGCGGCGCGTGACCGAGATGTTCCGCCGGATGTACGCCGGCGGCGGCGACCCGTTCATATACGTCTTGATGCCCCCAGCAACGTTGCGGCAAGCAACTGACTCCGGCATCTACGCCCCTGAATCACTCGCTAGCGAAAAATTCATACACGCTTCCCCCTCGGACCAACTCACCCGCATCGCCAACAAGTACTACAGCAACAACGACACCGTTTACGTCGCGGTCGTCTGCAAAACCAAAGTCACCGCCCCAATCAAGTGGGAACCCGCCACCGGCGGAATCTACCCACACATCTACGGCGAACTCAACATGGACGCCGTCGAAAAAACCATGACTTTCTTAAAACAGGAGGACAATACGTTTGGAATCACAGTGAATCCAGCGTGAGTTAGTCGTTCCATACGATCGCTGAAAAAACGTCGAGGCGGAATGCCACCGAGATTGGACAGCCGAAGGATTGGCAAGAGGTAAGACATCGAGCAACCAGAAACCTTAAATTCTTCCGAAAGAGATCCCCATGGCCAAGCCAGCAAAATCATCGCGTTCCTCCCGAACGAAGGCGACTGATCAAATCAGCGAGACTCACGTCTACAGCAACCACGACAACAATGTCGTCTGCATCACGGATTCTCGGGGGTACAAAACGCACCGCAACCTAAGTCCACTGGAAATCCGGCTCCATGAATCCGACGGCTTCATTCCACTCTGGGCCAACGGTGTCGTACTGCGATACCGTTTCCGCGATCGAGGTTTCAATCAATTCTTTGACGACGACGCCGATGGGGGGAAAGAGAGGGTTCTCAAGCTATTCAATAAGGCGGTCAACGCTTGGGGAGACGCAGCGCCGATCGCTTTTATTTATGACGAAGACACCTCCGACTTTGAGTTCGTCATGATCCCGTCCAAGGACTGCGATGCCAACGGTTGCGTCCTTGCATCCGCATTTTTCCCCGACCCTGGGCGTCACGAATTTCGCGTTTATCCGAGTTGCTTCGATCAGAGCGAAGCCGAGCAGATTGAAACGTTCATCCACGAAATCGGTCACATCTACGGATTGCGTCACTTCTTTGCAAATGTGCGCGAGCAAGATTGGCCCAGTCATCTCTTCGGAGAGGACAACCCGTTTTCAATTATGAACTACGGTGCCAAGAGCGTGCTTACGGACGCGGACAGATCCGACCTTCAAGATCTTTACAACGCCGTTCGGAGTGGAGAACTCACAGAGATCGACGGAGTACCATTCCGACTTATGCAGCCCTACAGCAGTCTCGCCTCACGCCGTTCATCCAAGCACATCGGAGCGAAGACAACTGGCGTCGACTCAGGCAATATCCCAATCCAGATCATCGTAGGCGGACACAAGCTAACAATCGAATAAACAAACCAATCAAACATCCGACCTACACCGCAAGAGAAATGAACCATGGAAAAGCCATTGCCACCTGATGAACTCGCTCGCCGAATCGCTCAGACGCTGAAGTCGTTGGCGGGCGACACGCCCGTTGAAGAATTCGTCGGCTTCGTCGGAGACGACGATAGTATGGAAGGCGTTTCGAGCCGGGAGATTAAAAAAGCTCAAAACGCGGCGGCAAGTATGCAACGAGGGAAAACGCCTTCAGCCGAGGGTATGTATCACCTCGAAGCGATTGTCCACCTCAAACATCGGCCGTCGCATCGCGTGACGAACAACACGTTCGATGCGTTTCCTGGCGACTTCCGATACATGAGCACGGACCGTAAAGTCCGCAAATGTATTGAAACTTCGTTTCCCGCAATCGGTAGGATCGACATCACCGACCTGCACCGGTACGAAGGCACCGGTTTTGTCGTTGGTAAAAACTTGGTCATGACCAACCGCCACGTCGGCCAGATCTTTACCCAGGGCGTGGGACGGCATCGGATTCGACTGCAGCCCTGGGGCACGGAAATTGACTTTGCCGAAGAACCCGGTTTCGATGAACCGGATGGTTACGAGTTGATCGAACCCATCATGATTCATCCCTACTGGGACATGGCCCTGTTCCGAGCCGATCTTCCCGACATCCAACCGCTCGAACTTTCCACCACGCCCTACAAAACGCTCCTGAAGCGGAACCAAGACATCGTTGCCATCGGATACCCGGCTCGTGATTCACGCAATGGCCAACGAGCACAACGCGAGATTTTCGGTGACGAGTACGAAATCAAAAGAATCGCTCCTGGGCGGATTGCCAAGAGAAAACGCGAAATCAGTTCCCGGTGGCTCAGCGTCCCCGTGGACGCACTCGCACACGACGCCTCCACGCTCGGTGGCAACTCAGGTTCGGCGATCATCAACGTCGATGATGGAACCGTCTCCGCGTTGCACTTCGCGGGCCGTTACATGCTCGAGAATTACGGTGTTCCCGGATACGAACTCGCTCGCGATACGCGCATCATCGACAGCGGAGTACAGTTCGCCGGCGAACTGCCGCCGAAAAACAACGACCTCGCCCCCTTCTGGGACGATATCGAATCCAGGCCAGACCCAAGTGACGCACCGCACGATCCAAACACCTCCATTTCCGTTTTTACCGGCAACCGATCTTCCTCAACTCAGAGCCACCAAATGAGTCACGACGACGAAATTACGGTCGAAGTTCCACTCAGAATCACGATCTCATTAGGCCCCGCAAAGCTAGGCGCCGGCAGTGCGGGTGCCCCTGGCCCCGATGCTGATCGCCACCCAGGAGGTGTTCAAAATGATCCCAACGGTCCCGACGACGATCTGATCGGTGAAGCCGACTACGACATCGGCGAAAGCAACGGCAGCGGCTACGACCCCGACTTCCTCTCCGAACACGTCCCCGTTCCTCGCTTGCCCAAGAAGATTGCGAACGACACGTTCGAGTTGAACGGCGAAACGCTAGTTGACTACACACACTTTTCCGTCTGCCAAAGCAAATCGCGTCGGTTGCCGCGACTCGTCGCGTGGAACATTGACGGTGGAGACATGAAGCAATTGTCTCGAAGCGGCATCCGATTCATCCTCGACCGACGGATCCCGCAGGAATATCAAGCTGGAAACGAACTGTATTCCAGAAACGCCTACGACCGGGGCCACGTTGCCCGCCGAGCCGACCTCAACTGGGGACCGATTCGCGAGGCTAAGAACGCCAATCGCGACTCGTTCTTCTTCACCAACATGACCCCCCAGCACGAAGCCTTCAATCAGTCCTCCAAAGGCGGCCTCTGGGGCGAGCTTGAAAACGCCATCTTCGCCGACGCCAAGGTCGATCACTTAAAAATTTCCGTGATGGCGGGACCGATCTTCAAGGAGACCGACAAAAAATACCGAGACGTTCAAATCCCCGACGACTTCTGGAAATTGATCGTATTTCATGATGAAGAAGACGACGAATTCAAAGTCGCCGCCTACATTATCAGCCAACGCGACCTCGTCTTCTCCGAAGGCCAAGTCGACGACGAGTTCCACCTGTACCAAGTCTCACTAACAAAGCTAGCAGAAGAAACCGGGCTTGATTTTGACGACATCGCTGAATTTGACACACATACCGAAGCCACAGAAACTGCCCGTGGAGTCGGTGTTAGAGAAATCAAGGGCCGAGAGAACTTGTTAGGCTAAATCCAATACTCGCATCGAATAAGTGGCACAACTTTGTGGATCGCTTCGACCCTGTCGCCTTGGATAAAGGACTCGCGAGCGACTTTTCGCCGACACCGTCCTCTTTTGGTGAGATTCAAGATCAACGTATCGTCAAGCGAACCCTTTGGGATGTTGCCAACCTGGATCCGCACGACTCGGCGGGCTACCTTTCCCATCCCGATGTACGCGTGATTGTTCATCAGAATATGCGATTTGATTCGACAGGTCGTTTCGTGATTGCTCGTGACCTGGCGCACGGATTTGCGGCTCGCGACATTCGACAGCCGGTGCTGATCGAGGTGCTCGATTTGAAATACCCTGCGGTCGATGAGTCGCATGACGAAATGGAGAAGCGTGAATCGGCACAAGGCAAGCAGAACAGACGACTGAAGAGCCTTGCCGGTCGAATCAAATATTTGGCGAGACATGTGAAGGTGGCCGTGGAGGATTGCGCCGAGGATGATGATGCCGACGATGCTGTTCAGGCGGCCTGTATTTTGAGACTTCGCAAGTACGTTTCTGCTCGGCTCACTCCGACGGAGATTCAGTCGCTGGCGGGGAAACACGCGGATTTGAATATCTACGCGATGTGGCGTAGTTCAACGATGAAGAAGCTGATTCACCGCTCGCATCGTGCCATCGCTGCGGACGCGAGTCGGGCGAGTTTTAATTCGAAGGGAAAGGCGATTACCTGGGCGGTGCTGGATACGGGCTGTCGTTTCGATCACCCGCACTTCCAGCGACGTCGTGGCGTGGACATCGACTCGTACGATGATTCGCTGATCATTGATGTCTTGGATTGCACGACACCATCGCATGAGCTCGAGTCGAACACGTATCCAATCGACAGTGACCCCGACGGGCACGGCACGCACGTGTGTGGGATTATTACCGGTCGTGGCAAAGAGCGCAAGGTTCGATATGACGGTGTCGCGCCAAAGACGCGGCTGCTGGTATACAAGGTATTGAACGATCACGGTGTCGGAGAAGATGCGTGGATCATCAAAGCGATTGATGATATCTTTCGTCGTAACGAAGACAATTCCGAGCTCGCGGTGCATGGTGTCAACCTCAGTCTGGGGGGGCCGTTCGACGCGACGGTATATGGCTGCGGGTATTCGCCGATTTGTAAAGAGCTTCGCGACCTGTGGCGACAGGGAACGCTTGTTTGCGTGGCGGCGGGCAACGAAGGACAGATTCAAGTATCAACGCAAGACGGCCCCTTCGACTTGAACACGTCTCTGTCGATTGGCGATCCAGCGAACTTTGAGGATTGCATCGCGGTGGGTTCGGTCAACACGGACAATCCGTACCTGCACGGCATCTCGCATTTTTCTTCTCGCGGCCCAACGACAGATGGACGCATTAAACCCGATGTGGTCGCACCTGGAGAACGGGTACGCTCGTGCAGCAGTGATTTCAACGGAAGTCTGTATCGCGAATTGAGTGGCACCAGCACGGCCTGCCCGCACGTGTCCGGAATGCTGGCCGCTTTTCTGTCTGTCCGTCGTGAGTTCATCGGACGGCCCGATGAAGTCAAACGGATCCTGCTGGACAACTGCAACGATCTGGGCCGAGACAAACGCCATCAAGGGCATGGCATCCCGAACCTTTTGAAAATGCTTACCGAGACCTGAATTGATCCAAGCGATTGCAATGACGAAGCTCACGAAAAAAGAGAAGCTGCAGCTTGTCTTGGAGTTGGTAGCGCTGACGACGAACCAGCGGGCGGGGTTCATGGCGGCCAATGGGATGCCGGTTTCGCTGAGTAACAAAGGCCAAGTGCGCGAGCGGGTGGCCGATGCTCTGGAGGATGGCGAGTTTGGCTACGAGGCGATTATCGCCTACTTGGACTCGGTCGTGCCCTGGGGCAAGCAGCATGTCTATCTGTTCAAAGGGCCGAAAGGATCGCTGACGAAGACGTGGAAGAAAAAGGTGTGGGTGATGGATCATCTGAAATCCAATGCTGCCGCGATCCATGAACTCGTGGGTGCTCCGGCGTTTGTTGGATTGCCCGACGAATTGACGCCCACTTCGGTTGATGTGACGAGCAAGCGATTCGCGATCGACATGGTTCGCAGGCGAGAGTGGTTTGAGCGTGAGCCGGAGTTCGATGAGTCCTCTGAAACGCTTGCCGGAGAGCCGGTGGAACTAAGGGCGTTTGTGCATCGCGTGGTACGCAATTTCGTGGCCTTTGAATGGGATCTCACCACCAATACCGCCATGTTGCGGATTTCACAGCTTGCAGGTGGCGTTCGCTACGAAAACGTGAAGCAGGAATTTGCTACGCTCGTGAATGATTGGCTGGATCTTGCGACGTTTGCGATCATTGACCTCCATCCGTCGATCTTGAAACTGCTGGAACTCGAAAAGAAGGGTTCCGGCATCACGCGAGCGCACGACTACGAAGTGCTGACCACGGCGGGACGCTCGGTTTCGTCCAGCAGCTATGCCAACGATGTGTCCGTCTTTGGCGAAAAGCTGACCGACGAGGTCTACAATTCGATCACCAGCACGGCGGTCGGAAACGTGGGCAATTTCTTTTGGCTTCCCAGAACCGGAAACCCGCTCTCGGAAGATCTGCGAGTCGTCCTGGTTGGCTCCAAAGACCGCGTGAACTTTACCGCACCATCAAACGAGAAGATTGTCCGAAGTGTACTTTCAGATATCCGCAAGCATTGCAGATAGCCACGCCGAACTCGCCGACGCGGCCAAGTGTATCGACGCCGTGATGGATGAGTGTACGCAACGGTCACTGATCCGCGGCCATCTGCTGGCCAGATCCAGTGGTGTAGACGTCAATCAGATTGATGCCGCCCTAGAGCTGTTTGCCGACGATCCAGCCTTCACCGCGGTCGAGGTGATTGAATGCGAGGGATGTGGTGCTGTCGAAAAACCAGCCGATATTCAAAAAATGATCGTCGAGTATGGGGCGTACACGTGTAGCCGATGCGATCGCAGCGTTGACGCGGAGTCTTTCCGAGCCGACGACTATTGTGCAGCATACTATTTCGAGCCAGACGCAGCGAAACGAATGGAAACTCCTCTCGCAATTCCGCCGGTTGTGAATCCGCCTGTTGCACCCACTCCCGGCATGGATGAACCGGTCGATCACGAACTAACCACGGAAGAAGTGCAAATTGTCACCGAGCTTTTCGAGTCTTGCTTCGATTCGGCTGATGCGGTGATGGATTTTGTGTTGGAGTCGTGCACTCGACCGATTTCCCGAGAAATTGAGACGCGCAACAAACGATCGGCGATTCGATCGTTACGTGAGAAAGCACACAACCATGCCCTGCTGGGCGAAGTGCTTGTTGACTTGGCAAAAGAGTTCCCGAACAAGCAAGCCTACATTCTTGCGGTCGCCGCAAAGATTCAGGACAAGTATGTTCAGGTCAGTGATGCTTACGAGCAAAAGGCACTCTCGTTGACCGCCAGTGCCGAAGAACCGTCACTCAATCTTGGACGCACCGCATTTCTGGAAAAGGCCACAAGCCTGAATCCGTTTTTAAACCTCGGAGATTTGCGGAAATGGTGCGAGCATGCAGAATCGCGTGTCTGTCGCGTGCGGAGTGACGGCGATGACTACGGAACAGGATTTTTAGTTGGTCCCGATCTTGTCCTGACCTGCTTCCATGTCGTCAAAGACTTCATCTCAACCCACGAACGCAAGTATCTTTCCGTCTGTTTTGATCCAACCATCGACATTGAAACCGCGACTGCCATCAACATCGACTCTGATTGGGATATCCCATTCTCCAAAGTCAGCGAGACGGACTTGCGAGACAACTTCGGTGTTCCAGAGCCCGACGAGCTAGATTTCGCATTGTTGAAGCTGACCGAAGGCCCTGGCGAAACCCGTGGCTTTTTCCAGCTTCGCGACAACGTTCGTCTGCCCCGCGTCGGCGAGCCCATCCTGATCGCTGGCCATCCCGGCCCATACGCACCGCTACAGGAGTTGAAATTCTCGATGGCTGCCCCGGGCTTCGAGAAAGTCAACAAGAACCAAACACGATTGATCTACAAAACCAGCACTTTAGAAGGCTCCTCTGGCTCCCCCGTCTTCGACCGCCAATTCCGCCTCATCGGCCTCCACCACAACCGAGGCGAGCAAGACGGCCGGTTCTATGCCAACAACCGAGGCATCCCTATCAAGACAATCGCAAAATATCTTGCGAAGTCGACGTGGGCCGACCTGCCTGAAATACAGAGAGTCACGACAGGATAACCTTTCCTAGGTTTAAAATCGTGATTTGGCTACGCAAATCAATGAGCGGTGAAGAATTTCAAGCCTAATTTCCCCACTTGCTAAAAGGAAAACGAAATGCGAACCATTGAACTACAGACGGCCATTGTGGGTGGTGGTGTGGCTGGGTCTTACGCGGGGTGGAGGTTGGCCGGTGCTGGATGTGAGGGGCTGGGACTGTTCGAGTATTCGCCCCGTGTGGGTGGGCGATTGATGTCGTTTGATGTTCCAGGCATCAAGGCGAAGGCTGAACTGGGCGGGATGCGATTTCTTTCTTCGCATCGACGGGTCGTCAAGCTTGTCGAGCAATTTGGGCTGCCACACGAAGAGTTGTTGATTGGTGATCCCGAAGGACGGAATCTGTATTACTTGCGTGGAAACCACTTCACCGAGGCCGACTGGAAGGTTCCTGCATTTCATCCGCCGTATCAGCTCGATCGACATGAGAAAGCACGCTCACCCAGCGATTTGCTGCATGCGGTCGCATTGAAGTATCAACATCAGGCTGAGAGCCTTCGAGATGTTGGGTTTTGGAATCTGTTGCTCGATGAGTATAGCGACGAAGCCTATCGCTTGATCCAAGACGCTGGTGGCTACGATACAGTCGTCAACAACTGGAGTGCGGCGGAAGCCATTCCGTTTCTAATCGCCGACTTTGCTCCCGGACTGCGATACATGAAATTACTTGACGGGTTCGATAGCTTGCCGCGCACACTGGCCAAAGGTTTCGAGTCGTTGGGCGGGCGACTTCACTTGCAACACCGTTTGCATCGAATCGACTACGACAGTGCGGCGGGGAGGTTTCGCCTGTTGTTTGATACGTCCGGTGACAATCGAGCGAGAGTCACACCGTTGGACAGTAACGCCGTGGTGGTTGAAGCTGAGCGAGTGATCTTGGCGATGCCACGTCGGTCAATCGAGTTACTGCATCCCGAAAGCGTTGTGTTTCGATCGGTCGAATTTGAATCGGCGTTGCAGACCGTGCTTCCGCAAGCCGCGTTCAAGCTGTTTGCAGCGTACGCGACGCCTTGGTGGGCCGAAACACGTGGCGTTGTTGCCGGCCGATCGGCAACAGACTTGCCGATTCGTCAATGTTACTACTGGCAGACTGGCGATTCCAATTTGCCGATCGGACAAAAGAACTCGATGCTGATGGCGAGTTACAACGATGGCGGATCAGTCGAATTCTGGGCGGGATTGGCTCGCGACCCCGAACGCTACCAGCCCAATCCGGCAATTTGCCCACCGGGCGTCGGTATTCCTGACTTCGTTCAAAACCAGTCTGCATCGCGCCGATTGGTCGCCGAGATGCAAAACCAGCTGCGAGAGATGCACGGACTCAACATTGACTCGAAGCATTCCAAAGCGATTGATCCCTACGTCGCGATTTTTCAAGATTGGACACAGGAGCCGTTTGGAGGTGGTTGGCATTTCTGGAAAATCGGTGCGGACGCGCGTAAGGTAATGAAACTGATGCAACGACCGATCCCTGAATTGTCGTTGCACGTTTGTGGTGAAGCTTGGTCACGACAACAGGGATGGGTCGAGGGTGCTTTGGAGACGACGGACGATTTACTGGTATCGCAATTCGGAATTCATTTGGGAGGTGAGCAATGATTACGGTCGCAGAGTATCTTTCACGACGATTGAAACAACTTGGTGTGGATACGTTATTTTCCATCCCTGGAAATTACACCGCCGAATTTTTGCTGGCCGCCGACCGTGAGGGGATCGAGTGTGTCGGCACGACGAACGAGTTGGAGGCAGGATACGCCGCCGACGCCTATGCGCGGTATCGAGGCATTGGCGTCTGTAGTGCAACATATGGCGTGGGCTCGCACAGCCTGTTCAACGCGATATCGGGGGCCTACGTCGAGTTTTGCCCGGTCGTGCTTGTCAACGGTAGCCCGCCGCCCGTGAAGTTCGAGAACCTCAGGAATCGAGGGATTCTATTTGCACATGCGATCGATCCGATTCGCACCGACGCGACGATCTTCGCCCAAGTAACGGTGGCTGCGACGGTTGTCGATGATCCGTTTGGCGCGCCCACCGAGATTGATCGCGTGCTTGTGGAATGTATCCGCCAGAGCCGACCGGTCTATATCGAGGTGCTTCAAGAGATTTGGTCAGCGGAATGCCGCGACCCGCAAGGCGAACTGGATGTCGCGTGGCCAGCAAATCCGCTGCATGGTGCAGCCTCGCAGGCAGTTGCTGACGCGATTGGCGAAAAAGTTCGACAGGCGAAGTGTCCGGTACTTTGGGGCGGCGAATTGCTACAGCGGCGTGGGTTGGTCCCGTACTTCGATGCGTTGGTTTGCCAGACAGGTTTTCCTTACACGACGACGTTGATGGGCAAGGGCCTGATTCCCGAAACGAAATATCCAGATCAGTTCATCGGTGTCTACGACAGCAAATTTGCCCCAAGTTCGGTTCGCGATGTCGTTGAGAATTCTGATTGCCTGATTGCATTAGGAACGATCATGAGCGATTTCTATGCAGACATCGTCATTAGCTCACACGATCGACTCGTGCTGGCGTCGGACGACGCAACACGAGTTGGCCCGGCGCTTTATCCCAACGCGGGGCTCGCAAACTTGATGCCACGACTGCTGGAAGTGTTGGCTCCCAAGCAGGAGACGTTTGTTCTTGAAGGTCTCGAAGCATTGGTCGAAAACCGCAAACAGAGAATTAGCTTCGCTTCGTCAGCTGTGGAGCGTGCCTCGTCGGAATCGACGCCGGTGACATACTCGAACTTTTTTGATCGGCTAGCTGATTCGCTCGATGAGAATTCAACTCTGTTGGTGGACACAAGCTTGGCACTATTCCCATCGGCCGAAGTTCCGATCCGCCGAACCAACGGTTTTGTCGCCCAGACCGCTTGGTTGTCGATCGGCTATACCTGCGGCGCGACACTCGGCGTGGCGACTGCTGAACCTGCTTCGCGTCAGATTACCGTTGTGGGTGACGGGGGGTTCCAGATGATCCCGCAATCGTTTTCCACCCTGGTCCGACAGGGCTCTCGTGCGATCGTGTTTGTTTTGGACAACGGCACGTACGGTATCGAGCAGTATTTGATTGACATGCAAATCCTGCCGCCTGACGAACGATTTTTCCACAACAATCTTCCCGAAGCATCGTTCTTTGACGTTTTGCCGAGGTGGAATTATGCAAAGCTTGGAAAAGCGTTCGGTGGTCGTGGGCTCAATATCAAGTCGCTCGAAGAATTAGACTCATTTCTGAGCGAACCAGGTGAAACGCCCATTCTCGTCGGCGTTAAGATCGACCAGCACGACCTGCCACCCGAGATCGAAGCCACGATTGAGCGCGAGCCAACTTTGGAATCCACCCTATCCGAAACGAGAGACCACAAGAATCGACAGGTGCCAATCCGGCTTGAAGGGTTCAATTGACTCTTTCTGTCGGCGAGAAGGCAAGGGAATCTGCAATTTCATCGGTGAAAGAAATGAAGCAGACTGACTCAACTACGTGACAGCTAGAAAGATTCTTTCGGCGCTTAGCGGAGTGGCTCGCGAAGATAAGGCAGCTTTCTTGCCTGGGTTCTTTCAGGCCGTGCCTGGCGGGTACGGCGAGGGCGATCAGTTCTTGGGTTGCGTGGTTCCCGACCAGCGGAAGGTGGCTCGGGAATTTTGTGATATATCGCGCGGCGAGCTGGTGAAGTTGTTCGCTTCGCCTTGGCATGAGTGTCGGTTGACGGGGATGTTGATTCTTGTTGGCCAGTTTGAAGTTGCGGCGAAACCGAAGAATCCTCATCGTGAGTTTGAATGCCGCGAGATCGGTAACTGTTCACGGTTTAGCGCGTACGTCGAGCCAAACTGCTTGAGTTAGGTTCGATTCTAGCCGATTGGTAGCAGCGGCGGCGGTCGCTGGCCGCGAAAGAAATGCTCAAGCGATGTCCGCAGAAC
>NZ_SJPU01000008.1 GCF_007860105.1 Allorhodopirellula heiligendammensis | reverse complement strand
TCGCCATGCTCTGGCGAGCGACCGAAAAAAGCCTCCGGCGAACGGCACCTCACCTCCACCAGCGGAAAAAAAATGAAGTAAGACAAAAAACAACCCAACACCACTTGTCAAACCTTGGACTTCATAGTCGGTGGAATTCACTTGGCCGGGCCGAGCGACGTTCGACCTGTCATGAACCATGACGCCCGGCTCTAGTGCATTTTTTTGTTCAAGTAAGCCGCTATCGCGGCGGGGAGTCATGAAGGTTGGATCGTGAGGTACCTGTTTCAGGAGGAGCTGTTCGCTGTGAACAGCTCACCAAGACTCCTCCTGAATCAGGAAAACAACAATGCCTCAGTTTACCCCCCTTGGCGGCGCACAGCCACTCGGTCACTTCTTTCCCGCTGAACTCCAACAAAAAATGAGTGATGATCTCCATCTGACCGGCAAAGCCGAACGAACCCGAAAAGGATACATCCGCGCCGTTCGCCAACTCTCTGACTTTGCACAAAAGTCGCCTATCGACGTGACCGAGCAAGATGCCAGGCGATTCTTCCTCTATCTCAAGAACGACCTCGGTTTCGCGTATGGCTCGCTGCGCGTTGCGCTCTCGGGAGTGAAGTTCTTCTCTACCTATGCCTGTAAGCGGGATTGGGCAATCTTCGAGATGCTCAAGCTCCAGAATATCACGGTCCTACCTGAAGTGCTTACGATTGATCAAGTCCATGCCATCGTGCATGCGACGACGACTCTTCGAATGCGAGCCTACTCCTGGACCGTCTATTCGTTGGGCCTGCGGATGAACGAGGCCCTGCACCTGCAAGTGGGCGACATTGATGCCGCCCGTGGGCTGGTGCATGTTCATCGCGGCAACGGAGCCAAGGATCGATGTGTGCCGATCGCCAATTCCACGCTCCTGCTGCTCAGAAAGTATTGGACAACACATTGCCACCCGCGGCTATTCTTCCCCGCCGACGGACGCAATCATACGCTTGCTCGCCAAGGTATCAGTCGCGTCCAGAACCCCATGAGCGAAACGGCCGTCCAGGGTGCCATGAAGCGGATCACAACGAAAATGAACTTGGCTAAGAAGGTCACCATTCATACCGTACGTGCATCGCGTTGCGATCAACGACAGCCGGATCGTGGATGTCAACGAAGAAACGGTGACGTATCGAATTCGCCGCAAAGGCAATCGGATGGAAACCAAGGTGGTTCCTGGCGAAACGTTCGTCGAAAACTTCGCGCAGCACGTGCTGCCGACGAACTTCATGAAGATCCGTCACTATGGCTGGATGAGTGCGAACAGCAAGATCTCGGTCGATGAAGTGAAGTGGCTCGTGTGGATCATGTTGGGCTGGACGTTCTGGCTAGCCAGCGGCTACGCGCCGCAGACTAAGAAGTTGACAGCACCGATGAAGTGCATCGAGTGTGGCGGCGAGATGCGGGTGACCGAAGTGACCTACCGCTCACTCGGTTCGCTGGGCGTTCGTCCCGAACACGGACAGACCTTCTACGACAGCGGCTAAGCGATGAGGCATCGAGTTGACAAGACCGCGAGAATCGAAACGTCTGCAGGAGGGCGATCGATGAAGCAATGCGCCAATCACATCCGAAGTCGTCACAGGAGCGTGAATGTCGAGGAAAAACCGCCAATCATCAATCTGCCAAGTACACGGGAGGCGATTCTTGGTGTCGTAATCCGTCGCACCGGATTCGCAAACCGCACCACCGCCTGCACCTGGGCTGTCCCTGTGGAAGCAAAGCTCAAGGTGCGTTGGGTAAGCACCGGGCTTCCTGAACAAAGGACTTGAGCTTCGGCTAGGCGTTCGCAATTCTGCCTTCGACGAACGAAGTAAATCGAATCAGATAGTGACTCAACCGTCGCGTTTACGCGAAGTCAAATCCTCATTGGTTCGCCGCCGTTTAGCTGTTCCACTCCATCATTGAGTATAGCGTGTGATCGTGAGGGCATACGAGTCGATGTCCACCGTCCGCGGCAAGGCCGCTACCATAAGTCCAATATAGTTTACGGGTGTCGGCTGGAATATATAGCCGCGTACATTCCGGGCAGATGACGTCCGTGAACTTACCGCCGTAAATAAGGGAAGCGGCGGTAGTCCAGAAAAGATCTGGTACTTGCTCAGAGTAGACGGTAACAGGATCGCCGGTAGCATCCAACGACTCTAGCCATTCTAGAATCGTCATGCTGTTAAGATGATCCCGATAGATGCCACTCTTCTTTGACCACATCGGCGCGTATTTTGAGCTGTATTCGAGGCCAGCACGAAATGCGTCACGTAAGTCGCAAACCGGAAACCGAAAAGTTCCGGGGTGCATCGCAAAGTCCCAGTCGCCGTAACAGGGCAAGCCAGATGGAACGGTGTACTGAAGCAGGTTCATGTGACAACTGAGTTTGCATCAAGTCAGTCGGGGAACGTCGGGGTTCAGCGAGCCGGGACGATTGACTCTCCACTTCGCAGAATCTCGCAAACCCGGCTTCGTTGCAACCCATGGTTCGTCGGTTGTCTTAATCAAGGAGCGTCGCGACACCATCAGCGGTCAAGCTTATACGCAACTTCTTCTTCGTAATACGAAATCGCTGTCCATCGACAAACAAGTCGCTCCCATCGTTTCGGATTTCGACAGTATGCTTGCCGACGCGTATGGTTGGAATGCCGTCTACGTACGCCAAAGCCGCAGAAACGGACCCAGGTCCGATCGAGCCACCGCCGCCGCTCATTGACGCTGAACTCTGATCGTTATCGATTGGCTTGGACACCTCGATCGAGCCTCCACCCCATCCACCGCCGGATCCCGAGGCACGGACGTAGTCGAAAATGATCGTGGCTCGTTGGATGTCCAGCAAACCACGGCCACCCATGACTCCGGCACGATAGTTCCACCATTCGCTGACATGCAACTCGGGATTGTGTTTTCGCAAACGACCAAGTCCGTCCACGGTTACACGAGTCGAGCTTAAGTCAATCCACTTGAGATTTGGAAGTTTCATTAGCGTGTCAATCGAAGCGTCAGTGATTGCAGTATCACTTAGATCGATCCATTCGATTGCAGTTAATGATGCGAGATTTTCTAAGTCTCGGTCCGTGCATTTCGTTTCCGACGCATCCAGCTCCTTCAATGTTGCCAGAGAACTTAAGTGTTTGAGACCGTCGTCACCTAGATCAACTCCAGAGATTGCAATTTCGGTGACGTGTTCCAACTCAGCAAACAGCGAGAGGTCCTGCGCCGTCGCGAGCTCGTCGCGAAAATAGACACCAACAATATTCCCCTCCTTGTCCGTTTCACATTCTGCGCCAGCAATTTCGAGTTTCGCCGCAACCCCGTCGTCACCGTATGTTCGGGCTTCACAATTGAAGTGCAGACATAATACGATGAGGGATGCGAAGATCGTTGAGCAATGACTGGCGTTCACAGTGTTCCTTCGGGGCGTCAGTTTTTCCGACGAACGGCGGCAGTCACCGGGGACGGCGGTTCGACTTTCCATTTGTAAACGCCCGATGCCGCCCTCCGTGTACACGGCATGGTTCGCCGCGATTTGGTCGATGACAGTGTACCAAGCTAGACGACCGGCGTGTCTATGACGACCAACCGTACCACGCGTCACGTAGCGGACCAGCCTGTGAGTTCAGTACGTCCAGATGCTGATTGAGCCAGGTGAGTACGGTTTGCCGGTCGGACTCGGTCGCCGACCCACGGTATGGGCCTTGGACGATTCCGGACCAGCGATCGTTCCCGCCGCCGCCAAATTGAAGACCGTTGGACTCGATCATGTCAATGAACGCGTCCGTCAGGCAATCGCTTTCATCGTCGTTGAGCGTTGGCGACATCTCAAATGTCAGCTCAAAGCAGTCTTCGCGGAACTCGCCGAGTCTCCGTTTCTTACGCAGGCGTTTTCTCACGGGCGGTAAATCTCAGTCGGCGAACGGCGGCCATCAGTGGGGACGGCAGAAAGACGTTGACCTGCCAAGACGTGGACACCGTCCTCCATTGCATGGAATTGTTACCCGCCGTCGTTGATCGGTTTTTCACTAGACGCGGATTTTAACTTTGAGAGCACGTCCGATGCAGCAGACGATACCGCCAAGTCATCCGACGCAGCAAGACGAACTAAGTCATCGTAGTATTCGTTGCGAACCCAAGCGGCAGCATCTGGGTGACCATCGATGGCAGGGATAAGATGTTCATTGATTAGCTGAGTCTTGGTCGCAACATCGCCATGCCGCAGGGCATCATGAACCGATTCCACGTAAGCCGGCGCCATTGCGTTCGCTAAGCTGTCCATGGATTCTTGCAGGCGGTTTGGAAAACCGCGTGCCCAGGCAACCACAACGGTGGCGCCGTAAGACGACACGACTAATAAAATCAGCAGTAAAACAAGCGTCAGCGAGCGTGTTCGTTTGACCTGTGTCTCCATTGTCTCGTCAGTCGGTTTGTATGATCTCTGTCGGGTAACGGCGGCGATATGCGGGCGGCGGCGAGCGACTCAACCACTGAGCCAACGGCGACTACGCCGCTCCGTCATCATTGCATTGTTACGAGTCGTTTAGTGTAGCGTAGCACCAGCGGGCTTGCCCGCGTCTTTGATCCGCAACGAGCATGAGTCACAGTCACCAGTTGATCAGGCGTCGGACAGTGCCCCGCAGGGCAGGCGTTGGTTGATGCCCCGCAGGGCAGTGTTGCCTCGTGCCCCGCAGGGCTGGCGCTGGTTGCCGCTGCTCGGGCGTCGGACCATGCCCCGCAGGGCACACTTGGCTTCAATACCAGCTTGGTCTCGTAACGAGGTAATTATCGCCGGTTGGTGGGGCGGTCACCGGGCTATAAGGAGCTCGGGGGAGTGTTATCGCCGGTTGGACCTTCGGTTCCCTCGGTGACACGGGAAGTGTTATCGCCGGTTCGAGGGAATATTATCGCCGGTTGGCGTCTGCTGAGTATGAGGGGGCTTAGTTCTAGGGTCAAGCAAAATTTTGAACACATTTTGAGACGTAAGGCGTGACCTGTTTTGAGGACATGCGAAGAATCAGCTCGGTAATGCTGCGGCGATGCGGTACGGCGGGGAGCAGGAGTTAGCTCCCGGAAATGCCAACAGCTCGCATTGGAAAAGGTCGTGGGAGAGGGCGGTGGTCTTCTCTGGGAGGCTGCGGGTAACTGGGACGGAATCTGTTGCGTACGATCGGCTCAGGCGAGTTTCTTGTTGCCGGGTCGGGTGATAGCAGGGGACGAATCCATGGGACGCCTTAGTCAGTCCGAAACCACGTGGCATGAGCAGCGTGACAAATGGGCGAAGATTTGGTTTGAGAAGCTCTGTCGCTTCCATGGTCTCAAGCCGCAGGCGACCTGGGAATTCACAGCCGACGATGTGATTGCGTTCCTCCGCGACCATGTGCGGCGCAAAACTCCGGCCTGGAAGCGTCTCAAGATCATTCAGTCGCTGATTTGCTATCGCCGTTACGTCCAGTCCGCGCCGTTTGATGACGTGAAGTTCATTCAGGCGAAACTCGAAAGTCTCGCTCGGGCTGAGAAGGTCAAAGAAGCGCGGCTGAGAGAATCCGGTGAGCACACGGCCGAGGATATCGAGGACGTTGTGGGCCACATCGACCCCAGCGAACCGGATATTATTCAGAACCTGCGTCGTGCCGTTCGAGGGCGTCAGGATGAGCTGGAGACCGAGCGAGCGTACGTGGCGAATGTGAAGGCGTTCATGCGTGAATGGGGGCTGCGACGCCATCACTTGCACAAGGATACATTCCCAGCAAACTTGCGCGAGGCGGTCAAGAAGGCAGAGATCCACAAGCACATCAGCTCGCATGTTGTTCGTCATAGCTTTGCCACGCATCTGCTGCGTGAGGGATCCGATATTTGCACGATCTGGGAGATCCTCGATCCCTTGACGAGCAACCCACCTCTGTTGATCGAAGACGGTTTGGCCGGCCCATTCAGACTGGCGGAGTCGACGATAACCTCAAACTCACTGCGTCGTCGGTTGCTCGGCAGTCCCCGACTAGGCCGTACTGCATCTGCGCAAGCTGCTCGCGGTATATCTCGCGTCCCCGAACTGTCGCCCGATCACACTCCTCATTGAGATCAGGAACCCGTTCTACTCAGCGCTCGCATAGGATCGGACCAACCTGATACGCGGCTCCGCACACTACTGCATACTTCAGCGCAGTCTGCGTGCAAATCGGCTGAACCTGAAGGTTCAGCTGGCAGTCACAAGAGCGGGTGATGCACTGAAAATCATCTGGCGCGTTGCGGCTGACTGGCGTTGGTCTGCTGTAGCCAGGCTTCGAGGTCGGATCGAAGTTGCTGGGCCCGCTCTGGTAATTGATCAGCTAGGTTGCTGGACTCGCCGATATCCGCTTTGAGGTCATAGAGTTCGACGGAGTCATCATCATAAAACTTAATTAGTTTGTAGTCACCGGAGCGAATGGCGCTGCCGAGTCGATTCTGTTTGTGGAAAGCGTAATTGGGATAGTGAAAGTAGATTGCTTCGCGGTCAAGATCGGAGCCACTTTCGAGTAGAGGCAACAATGAAATTCCGTCTGGAGTGTTGGACGGGTCGGCCTGCAAATTTGCAGCGTCAAGAATTGTTGCATGAATGTCCATGGTGGTCACTGGGGTCGAAGTCCGGCTCGCCGGGCTGACATGACCGGGCCAGCGAACGATCATGGGGACTCGAATGCCCCCCTCATACAGGTATCCTTTCTCTGCCCGAAGTGGTTGCACGTTTGCTCCAAATGGTCCGTTATCTGAGGTAAAGATTACTAACGTTTCGCGATCCAAACCTTGTTCCGTGATGGCGGCAAGGACTTTGCCGATCGATGTGTCCATGCCCTCAATCATCGCCGCGTACGTTGGATTTTCGACGCCGGTCCCCCTACGGCTTTCATACTTTGCAACCAGATCACCGGGAGCTTGGAAGGGATAGTGAACCGAGTAGTTCCACCAGCAAAGAAAGAACGGTTGACTTCCATCGGCTTTGGCGGCCTTGATAAAATCGACGCATTCGTCGGCGCACCTGTCGGGTAAATATTCTCCGTCGGTTTTTCCGTGCAGGTTGGGTATTCTGTATGGGCTAAAATAGCTTGGCGGTCCGCCGAAATGACAGCCTCCGATGTTGATGTCGAAACCCTGATGTTCCGGCCGCAGAGCCGGTTCGGTCGGCTGCACCGCATCGGTATTGGCTGTGGTGGAGCTGCAGTTGGACAGATGCCACTTCCCCACAAATCCTGTCGCATATCCGGCCGCGTTGAGTTGTTCGGCCAGGGTGACCCGTTCCAGCGGCAGATACCTCAACCAAGTCGGAGTGACGAGATCGGTTCCGGGCTTACGGAAATTCTCGGGGTGTCCTCCGGCGTGGTTGGTAATGTTCAAGCGTGCCGGCGACTCACCCGTCATTAGCGCCGCCCGCGTTGGAGTGCAAACCGGTGCCGCGGCATAGGCGTCTGTAAAAAGCAAGCCTTGTCTCGCCAGTTGGTCGAGGTGGGGTGTATCGAGGTTCTCGTTGCCGTAGCAGTGAAGATCTTTCCAGCCCAGGTCATCTGCCATGATCAAGACCACGTTGGGTGGGCTTCGTCGCTCGACTGCGTCTTGGCCAGACGAAATCGTAGCCCACGCAACCAGCGAGGCGAATAGAATCGTGATCTTGATATCGTGCATTGTCGGTCTCTATTAAGGCCTTGGATCGAGGCAAGCCTAAAGGTAGTGATGAAATCAGTGAGTCAGCTTTGCCGTGGTCGGGAAATCTTGGGTCCAACTGGGTTGATCCGGAGAGGCTCCCACACATAGGAGTTTATAGGAGCGCGGTTGCGGCCGAAATGAGCGATGCCGCCGCAGTATAGACGTTGACGATGGATGCAACCTACGAGGTATGGTTAAACTGCTAAGTGATTGGGTTCCTGAGCAGCTGGTGAGATTAACTAGTCCCGCAAGACTCGTTGGAGGCGGCGATGCGAAAATGCTCGCAGCCTTACTATCGCACGAGCCCTTATACCTTTTGCGTACAGCAGCTTTACAGGCATATCCGAGCATCGCGGAGCATTCGCTTTAAGGGGAAACGGGAGCCAATTTGCCGGCTTGACGCTGGCAGGGAATATACCAGTCGTTCAACATCTCACTGAGTTTTTCGACTTTCTCTGGATTCGTCTCGGCGAGATTGACTTTTTCGAGCGGATCGTTTTTGAGATCATACAGCTGAGGGTCAGCGGTGGGCGGTGGATATCTCATGGCCCCGGTCGCTCCGTCGTACGTCAATAGGAGCTTGTCATGGCCATGAATTACCCAGCGATAGAGGAGTGACGCTTGAGGTGTCTCGATGTCAGCGATGTCGTGGGCAAACGTTTCCCCCAACAAGGTATCTCGCTGGATCGCCTCGCCTGAGATCAATTGCGGAAGGAGATTGAGCCCCGGGTAGTCGCGAGATCCTTCCGCTTCCGCAGCTGCTAAAGCGGTCGGCACAAAATCAATCGAGGAACAGAGCTCAGGGCGGTCCGCAGGTGAGATTTTTCCTGGCCAGCGGAACATGATGGGCGTGCGAGTTCCCATTTCGTAGGGACTTCGCTTCGATCGCGGTCCGTAGCCACCGACTTCCTTCTGAATCCACCCATTGTCCGTAATGTAGATGACAAGCGTATCTTCTGCGATTCCAGAGTTATCGATATGGTCCAAGAGCGTACCGCAGGTTTCATCGAACCATTCGCACATTCCATAGTACTGGGCGATTCGCTTGGGAACTCCCTTGTTGAGATATTTGTCAAGTAGCCGTGTTGGCGGATTATGTGGAGTGTGGGGCATGATCGGGGCATACCACAGGAAGAACGGCTTTTCTGCTGTGACGCTGCGATTGATAAATTCGATGACCGGCTTCATCGTTTCGCGCCCGATCGCCAGTCCCGCGTCACCATGTCGTCCACCGGGGTGCGGGTATCCTCTGGTCATGCCTTCGGTGAAACCACCTCGCTGGTAAGACCCCTCCCACCATTTTCCGCTCTGGAAACTGACGTAACCCTCCTTTGCCAGCCACTCGGGCAGAGTGCCCACACGGTCAATGTGCGAGATCAACAGTTCACGAATGTCTTTGCCTGCCTCTTTGGCGTGAGCGATGTTCGCGGGTGTGGGCGCGGGGTCATTTCCCGTCGTTCTGTTCTGATGTGAGTAGTGACCCGTGATCAGCGTGGACAATGCGGGGCGGCACAGAGCAGTTGGAACATACCCACGACGAAAGAGTGCACTCTGCCTAGCCAGCTTATCAATGTTCGGCGTTTCGATGTGCTCATGACCCATGAAACCGTAATCGGTGTAGCCCTGATCATCTGAGAGGATCAAGACAATGTTGGGCGGCTGGGAGTGGACAAGTGTTGGCATCGCAGCAACCCAAAGAATCGGGAACAGGCGAAGCAGGCTGTTTCTGAAGCACGTCATGGTAGTGTAAGTCTTGATTGTAAATGAGTTTTGGGACAGCGAGCGAGATGAGAACATCACAGGTATTTTACCGGGCACCATCGTATGCTCTGCGGGCGGTTGGATGATGGGGACTACCGATTGTTGGCACCTCAGTCCTGCCCAACTGACGAAAGTACAAAGACCCCGCAACACCGAGTGCCCTTAACCAGTCGCATGGTGCATCGAGAATACCCGCGACGAAGCTGGTAGCGACGCGGCTGGAAATTGCTAAGCAGACGCGCCCCCCCTCCGCCCGCATGGGCATCGCCGTATGCGGCATCGACGGCCCATGGCCCACTGCGCACGACCGAAGCCGGAGCAGCGAATGAAAACATGATGAAGGAGGTTACTGATCTTCGGACTCGTGACGCTGGTGTGCCTCGACGAGCGGTTGACGGCTTCGTTTTGCAGCGTCGCGACGCTCCAATATCGGCCTCGCTGAACTTCGGCATGTAAGTGCAGCATGGTTCTTCAGGTGGTCTACCCGTGACCGTCCCGATCTCCTTTACGGATGCACCTGTCTTCATCGAAGGCTCGGTCTATTCCCAGATCTCACAACTACCGTTGACCGCATTGCATTTTGCGAGTGGAGAGCATTGAAGATCCCCTGCTTCAATCGTATTTTTCACCGGGAACTCGGAATTCTGCCGGCGGGGCTTCGCTGAGTTCCGGATGATCTTTTAACATCTGCTCGACATCGGAAAGCTCGTAGGTTGGCTGCACCTCCTTTTTCGCACATCCCGTCAGGTATATCGCCAGTGATAAAACCAATAGACTCAAACAAATCTTCATAACAGCCTCAGACATTCAAGAGGAATAGAAAAGAATCGATACCAAGAGTAGCAAGTTCAGAATGCGATGCTTTCAATGACAAAGCATACGTGTGGCGATGGTCCGTGTGGCAGCCCGCAGGGAGTCTGGGCAGGCTGCTCTAGCAATTGGTTACAAGATTAAAACTCGCCGTTGATCACCTCGCTCGATGCCCGCGTGCCGAGAGCTCCCCATAACCCGAAGGGACTCGATGCACCGGGAGTCGACAAAGGGTCATCATTCGCGCCGGCGAGGGAGACCATCGCTCGGCTCGACTGGCTGCCCGATTCAATGGAGTCAGTGATGAATTTGATGGCACCATCGCCCATCAAAACGTGAACCCCACCTTGGTGTCGGCTGCTCGGTGGGCAAATGCCCTCAGACTGATACCAGTCTTGGGTGAAGCACAACTCGCGGTTAGGTGGCAAGATCGTGTAGACCCCGGAGTGGATATGCAAACCCCAGGCCCACCGAAAACCACGCCGGTTGTCGATCTGTGGATTGGATGTGAAGGGCGCACTCGCACTCCAGAACGCAGGTCGATTCGGATCCGTGAAGGGCTCACATGCTAACGCGCCACCCACTTGGAATAAATTCATGGTGGACGAACCGTTCAAGTGTCGAGAGCGTTTGTCATCGTCACCGAGATCCGTAATGAACTCGCCCATTGCGATTGTATTCGACAGGCCGTCAATCACATCGCGGAAAGCAGATTTCAACTGACATTTAAACAGACCGCGGTTACTGGCGTTGGCGGCTTGGACGGCAGCCGTGCCTTTCGACGATCCATCCAAATTGTAAATCGAGGCAATGTTGGACTTGTGAATCGAGTCACCCATGCTGACGCCATAATTGGTACGGCCCATCGCCGGAAGTCCCAGGCCCGGATCACTTGGGCAGCGGAATGTTGGAATATCCGATTCAAAGGGGCTATACGGGCCCGCAGCCTCATTGACGAGCCGACTGAAGACGCGTCCTGGATAGGGGCCCATCGCGGCGTACAGGTTTCCAGCCCCGGGCTGCCCAGCGGGAACTCGATAGGGATTGGAGATTTGCTGCCATAGTGCCTGCTGCTCGATAAACGGAGTTAACGCGACTAAGGCGGACAACTCCAAACTGTTGCTTCCTGGCGCAAACTCCCGGCGGGGGGCGACGGTAGCGGTGCCGCTGCCTTGGATAGGCAACTGGTTATACGTCGCATGGTAGTTGTGAATTGCTAAGCCAATCTGCTTGAAGTTGTTACTGCAGCTCATCCGTCGGGCCGCTTCCCGAGCCGCTTGTACTGCGGGCAACAGTAGCCCCACTAGGACGCCGATAATGGCGATGACCACCAGCAGTTCGACAAGCGTGAAGGCAGGTCGCTTAAAACAGTTACGCATAGCAATGTTCCTATATCAGTTGATCAGACAAGATAGATGCAAACCCGACTACTCGGCGTACCGATACAAAACCAGCCGATGGCTACGAGGAGTTGGGAATGCGGCAACTATGAATAGATGCTAACAATCAATACCGTCGAAGATATGCTATATGCGCCACTCAGCGATCTTTCTGCGCACAGTACAAAAGTTGTCGAGCAGTATCCCGGTGGAGGATGGCGTCGCTGTTTCATCGCCTTCGCAACCTTCACCGGCGTTGAAGCAAATGCAGCAGCCTCCCTAGGGAAATCAGCACGCCGCAGGGTGAAATGCGAGACATGCATGGCAGCTATTGAAGGGTTGCCTAGAGATCAGCGTTGTTTTCGGAACACCGAGGGAGTGACGCCCGTTGCCCGCCGAAAGGCCCTGGTAAACGCGCTGTGATCGGAAAAGCCACAGTCCAACGAGATAACAACGACCGGCTTTTGGGTATCACGCAAAAGGCGTGATGCCGCTGCGATGCGAATCTTGGCAATAAGCTGCGTGGGCGTTAAATCGAAAACGCGGCGGGTGAAGCGAGCAAGTTGCGTGGTGCTCAGCTGAGACTGCTGCGCCAGCCAAGCTGGAGTGACTTCGGGAGCGAGCGTCCGCTCGAATTCGTCCAGCGCCATCGCGTATGCGGTCGGGATCTCCCCGGTAGGAATTGAAACGCGAACGTCATGTGAGAAGCCCACCAAGCCGATTACCTTCCCCTCCGCATCATGAAGAGGCAACTTAGTGGTCAGGCACCAAACGGGGTTTCGAGGCCGATGCCATTGCATCTCAAGATGCTCAATGAGTGGGCGTCCGGTCCGCAAAACTTTCTCATCCTGCCTTGTCGGAACTTGGCCGAATTCACCCTGACAAATATCGCGGGGTTGCTTACCGATCACGTCCGACTTGGATTTGAATCCATGCCGCTTGACCAGCGAGTCGTTCACGGCAACGTAACGTCCCTCAACGTCTTTGACAAAGAATGCAGCGCCAGGGGCTGAATCAAACAGTTTCGACAATACCTTGAGCTCAATCGCCGTCACTTTTGTCGTGCCGATATCGGCCGGTGATAGGACCCTCTGTGCTGTACACATGTTGAATTTCCGGTGACGAATACGTTCACGAATCCAGGCCGCAGCCAGTCTACGTTATCCGTCGCGATTCGAAAATCAGAGACAACTCCCATCAAATTCGGTAAGTCGAACTGGCAATCGTTCACCAGCGTCAGCCGAGGCGATGGGGCGTGGCACAGGTTGCTGCGCCGACGCAGCGTCCGCGTACATCAGTCGCCCGTTCAACCCCGCTGAGTAGCTGCCGATAAAATATCTCGGCCAACTCGCTGGGCAGAGAAAGCATGCCCCGCCCAAGCGAGTGGGTGATGGAGATCGCAAGCGGAACAGACAATGCCGCCAAAACAGATCTTCTTCAGATCAACCAGAACGGAGGCCGTCGGTCACTGTGCCGTGGCAAGTAACACGTGCCCACACAAGTCGATCTATTCCGATGGAGGATGGATTCTGCCTGCGATGCTATCCCTCGTCTCGGTCGAGTTAGGATTCTTGACCGCCACGAATCTCAATCTTGCGAGGCTTACTCTCTTCGGTCTTCCTGAGCGTTAGCGTTAGTATGCCGTCGTGTAGGCTCGCATCGACCTCCGATCCATCGACCGTACGCGGGAGGGTGAATGCACGTTGGACACGGGTGAAACGTCGTTCGGACATGTGTCGCTTCTTGCCGTTAGCGACATCCTTCGCGGCACGCTCTGCCTTAATCGTCAGCACTCCGTTCTCAACATTGACATCAATCTCATTGCGTTTGAACCCAGGCACCTCTGCTTCGATCGTGATCTTTTCGTCATCCTCGTCAACATCGACGGGGTAGCTTCCCAGGCCAGAATCTGCGCCCATTGTCTCGAACACGCCACGAAACAATTGATTCATGCGAGTCTCGAGAGACTGGAAAGGATCGTTGTAAAGATGCGCAACTTGCCCGCGGTTGTCCCGCGGCATTAATGTTCGACTCATTTTCTTGCTCCGCTTGATAGGACTCATTGGAGGTGTCCGGTCACATTGGCAGACACATGGAATGCCCAGACGAAATTGCAACTTGTGTACCAATTTCAGTCCGTGAGCCTTGTCAATTCGCCGCCTGGTCAGGCACCCGAGATGCCGTGCGGCGTCTGTTTTTCTGCAACGCCCTGGCCACCGCTACTGGATCGAAAGTCAGCCGGTGGTCTCACGAGCCAACCGCACGCGTCTACCTTCGATTGGTACCCCATGTTGAGCGAGCAACATCGGTCGTCAGCATTTGCTAGACTTGAGGTGAGTTCAGGGGGACAGTTGCCCCCGCCTATTCAACTAGCGTTTCCCTCTGATTCCTCTGGATGAGATGATGCGACAATTTCCCACCCCGATCCTACTTTTGCTGTTCAGTTTGTGGGTAACTGGCCCGATCGATGATGCGTCGATGCAGTCCGCTTGGGCGGATGAGGCAGCGGTGGATCCCGTGACGCGGTACATCCCCGATGATGCCATGGCAGCTATCATTGTGACGCCCAGCGAATGGCTCAACAGCCCCATGCTAGAGATGTTTCCCTTGGAGATCATGCGTGTGCAGATGACGGAACAGTTCGGCATCGACCCGTTTGACATTGGTGAGATTAGGACGATCGTGTCGCTCGATCCAACGACGATGCAACCGGCGTTTGGCTCGATCACAAAACTCACCGGTGAGATTGACTTCGCCAAAGTCCGCGCCGCGATCGATGCTCGGGACGATATGGTTCAGGTCGATGGGCACGAGACCTACCCCATGAATGGTCCTCCGGGAACAGTGATTGCGATGATCGACGACGAGACTCTATACGCGGGCACTGCGAACTTGTTGCCACGCATGCTCAATGCGAAAAATGGCAGTGGCAAGCTACCTTCGTTGCTGCGGACAATGAATAGTGATTCGGGGGTCAAAATCGCGATCTTGACAGAGCAAGTTCGTCCGATGATCGGCCCCGTGGCGATGCAGAATGCGCACCATCTTGCACCGGATTTGCAAGCACTGGCGGAGATACCTGGGCTCATCGATGCGATCAAGGTTGAAGTCGGCCTGCTAGACAGTACCGGACGCCTGCGGGTCGCATTGATCGGCACCGACGAGGTTGCGGCACAGCGGATCCAATCGATTCTGATTGATTCGATGTCTGCGGCGCGATCGCTGGGAATTGCCGAGATGAACCGCAGTCTTGCTGGTTCGGGCGAATCCCCAGCGATGCGAGAGGCGACCAACGCGTACGCCAATCGGATCGCCGACATGGTCATGGAGTCACTGCAGCCACAACTCGACGGCGACGAGGTCGCGATCGAGACACAATCACAAGCGAGTTTTGCAACGACGGGGGTGCTCGTCGGTCTGCTGTTGCCCGCCGTGCAAGCAGCGCGTACAGCGGCACGCCGCATGAGCATGTCCAATAACATGAAGCAAGTTGGCTTGGCATTGCACAATTACCATTCCGCATTTAGGCAACTGCCGCCGTCGGCGATCACGGACGAGGACGGTAAGCCTCTGCTGAGTTGGCGCGTTGCGATCCTGCCGTTCATTGAAGAGCAAGCACTCTATCAACAGTTTCGACTTGACGAGCCGTGGGATAGCGAGCACAACCTCCCGCTGTCCAAGCAACTGCCTGCCGTATATAGCGCGCCGAACACCCAAACGCCGCCTGGCACGACCGTCATGCAGGCCGTGGTGGGAGATGACATCGGTCTGCGGCCGCTCGAAAAAACCAGCTTCCGCGATTTTCTCGACGGCTTAAGCAACAGTATTTTGGTCATGCAAGTTGATCCCGATGCAGCGGTCATCTGGTCCAAGCCCGAGGATCTTGAGATCGATATGGATAACCCGATGGAGCACCTTGGTAATGCTGAACGTGGGGGATTTCACGTTTTAATGGGCGACGGGGCAGTCCGATTCATGACGGACAGCGTTGACGTCGACCTCCTGAAGAAGCTATTGACTCGAGCGGGCAAAGAAGTGGTTAATTTTCCTTAAGAGCTTCATGCGGCATCGTGCTTCCACGCCCATACCAGGGCTGGTCGAGGTCGAGTCTCGAATTTGTCATCAGTCTTCCTTTTGTTACTCCTGTGCAGCAATGGTGTCACCTATGGCAGGTCGGAGTTTAAGCGTGCCGTCTGTAATGGCCGCCGCAATGTTACTCGCTGCGGGGGCCTTTCCTGTGCCGGCCTGCGGCGAGGCCCCTGCCATACTTTTGTCAGATGCATTTGACGGCGGGAGCCGTTTGGATTGGCAACCGGTGAGACCCGATCCAAGCCACGTGTCACTGGAACGCCATCCTGGAAAGTTGACGATCACAACGCAGGCCGGCTCGATAGGCGGCCGAGCAGGAAGTCGGCCAGTTCCGTTAACTCAAAATCTCTATCTGGTGGCGAACCCTACGGAGGGAAATCGTGATTTCGTGATTACCACGTGTATCGAGTCCTTCCTGCCCCGTATGAAATACCAGCAGGCGGGTGTGCTGGTCTATGATGACGACGACAATTACTTGAAATGCGGGCTGGAGGCCAGTGATACTTGGGTCGGCATTAAGTACATGCGAGAGACGGATGGCTTCCGCTTAGTCAATACCGACGACGCGGTCAAACTAACCGATCGCATCTGGATTCGGATAACGAAACGTGGCAATGTATACGAGCGGTCGTATAGCTCGGACGGTAAGACGTTTCGATCCCAGGGCGAAGAGGTGTGGGGTAATGGTAGGCCTACATGGATTGGCATCGTCGCAACAAATGGCTCCTCTGCGGCAGAGGAGATCGAGGCGCAGTTCGACTTTTTCGAAGTTCGTGAGCTCACGCAGGAGGAACATGACAGCCCCGCCTATGAGCAGCGTCGATCCCTGGAGGGGACCTGGACGGTAACGAGTACACGGGTCGATGGACAAGACGTGGCGGTCAGTCCGATCAGCGAGTTCACTTTCGATGGAGGGAAAGTCTCCTTCTCCATCAACGGAGAACGGATGCAAGTCGACTATTCACTGAATTTGAAATCTTCTCCGAGAGGGTTCACGATGTCCTCGTTGACTCCGGATGCAACGCAACCGGTCAATGGTGTTATCGCCCTGCACGACGGGACACTTATCATCTGTCTATCGATGCCGCCGGGTAGTCCAGCACCGCGGGAACTCGCAACTCAAAATGGTGACGGGCGTTTGTTAATGGCGCTTGAACGTAAGCCGGACTGAGTCAATGTCGAGCACGTCGTTTTCTCGGTAGCCGCACCTGTTAAGGATGCACCGATGTTGACGGTTAACAGCATGAGGTAAACCAATGGAGGACGCGATTCACAAAGGCGATCAGAAGGAGCGGGCGATTCTGTTTCACTTGACGCGCTGGGTGTGCGTCGATGGGCGGGTATCACGATACGAGTATGTCGTCCTGGGCTTTGGGCTGGCACTGATTAAATACCTGATTGAGTTGTCGGCACTGGTGGTGTTGACGGGACGTATTCTGACACCGGTCGATTTCGTGAACCCATGGCTCAACAGCAAGACTGCGATTGTTGACGAGTATCCTGCCGCGGCAGTCGGCTGGCTATTGTTCACACTGCCCTTTGTCGCGATCGCCGTATCAATGAGTGTGCGTCGTGCCGCCGATGCTGGATGGAGCCCTTGGTGGGGACTGTCCATGCTTGTGCCACTGGCCAATCTTTTCTTTATCGCGGTATTGTCGGTGCTCCCGACGCGCAACCGCAACCAGGAAGCCGCTGCCCAACGGGATATCAGCGATGTCGCCTCGGCGTTCGCCCCACCAACTGGCCTGGAAGTGGTTGGGCGCTCCGTCGTCTATCAGGAACGCGACCAGCCCGACAAGCTCTCGGCGGCGACGGTAGCGATCGCCGCAGGGTGTGTCGTGCAGGTCGTCGTGGGCTTGATCAGTGTGTGGGGCTTTCGCGAGTATGGGTTCATTCTGTTTTTCACGACGCCGATTGTAGCGGGCGCGATCTCAGGAGCGATTTATAATCGCAGTTGGCGGTTTGGGCTGGGCGGCTTGTTTGGACTGATTGCCATCATGAACATTGTGTCCTTTGCGGTGATGCTATGTGTCGGGCTCGATGGTGCGATCTGTCTCTTCATGGCATTCCCGTTACTGTGGCCACTGAGCTTCTTTGGCGGAGTCGCGGGGCGCGCCATTTCTGTCACCAGGCTGCGAGCCAAAGATGAAAGCCGAGGCATGTTTGGCACAATGCTGCTGTTGCCGCTGGCTCTACTGCTCGAGCCGCTCGATGACCACCGTGCGTTGCACCGCGTTGATACGGAGGTGGTGATCGATGCGTCCCCAACGCAGGTGTGGGACCAGGTGATCGCATTCCCTGAAATCAAAGAACCGCCAGCCTGGTATTTTCGGTTGGGTATCGCCGCACCGATTCATGCCAGGATTGACGGTGTGGGTGTGGGAGCATGTCGCTATTGTGAATTCACGACGGGCCCCTTTGTCGAGCCAATCACCGTTTGGGAGCCACCATCGGCCAGCGGCGAAGGCGGGCTTCTCGCATTCGACGTCGTCGAACAACCGCAGCCGATGCAGGAATGGACCCCGTTCTCCGGTTTGCATCCACCGCATTTGGACGAGGGCTTTGTGAGTCGACGCGGACAATTTCTACTCGAACCGCTGCCCGGCAATCGAACGCGTTTGGTCGGAACGACATGGTACGATATTGACGTCCGCCCCCGGCTGTACTGGCAAGCATGGGCGACGCCGACCGTCCATGCGATTCATCGCCGAGTGCTGGACCATATTAAACGCTGCAGCGAATGATTTACGCCTTGCGCTTGCGTCCAGGTTTGGCCACCAGGTGAATTGGGGGTACCGCAGCGGTGCCGCCATGGAAGGTCCGCCGGCCATTGATGGAGTGATCAAAAACGAACGCACCTGTGGGAATTCCCTTGCGGGGGCTAAGCCGAAGGATTGCCGGATGGCCGCACTGGTGACAGCGGATCCGAAACCCATGCTGATCCAGCATCGACTGAATCGCACCGGCCAAGGCTCGGTTGTGCTCGAGCGAACCGAGTGAGCGACCGACCAGATCCTGCAACTTGCTCTGTAACGTCAGCCGCATGAGCCGTTGAATTCGATTGACTTCCTGCTGCAGCAGCTCGAGCGCTTCGGCCGCAGGAATGAGGGTGTTGGGCGAATCCGCAGCACTACTCTGCTCGTTACTCTGCACAAGGGCATTCGCGCGGGCGAGCGCGGCGAGTTGTTCCAACGGTGCGTTCAAGACGGAATCCATGCGATCAAGGAGGCAGCGAGCTATGTGGCGAGCTAGGTAGTTGGGGAAGTACCAGAAAATTGACAGAAGCGACTAGACATCAGGTTATACGAAATGTATAACTAGTCCAGGCCCACAAATAAAAAACTTCCTGTGGCGAGAACAAGCTACTTTTCACTAACGTCTGCCTCTTACGCAGAAAAATTGGTTCCCCCCGCGTCCTCATTCGCTCCAGATCACCAGCCCTATGTCGGTCAATCAACAATCGGTCGAAGAAACCAAGGCACAGATCCGCGGTTTGGTCAATGAAATCGCTGCCTTGACCAAGAGCGGTTCGACGGCGTCCGAGTTTTACCCCGAACTCCTTTCGCGAATTATCACGGCCTTGGCCGCTGCCGGGGGGGCGGTGTGGTTGCTCGACGAGGATCGGCACCTGCGTCTGCAATATCAAATCAACGCCGAGCCTTCGATTTTGGCGGAGAACAGCGATGACGCGACGCGGCACATGCGACTGGTCCAGCGAGCGGCAAACGCGGGCCAATCGGTATTGGTGCCGCCTTACAGTGGCACCACTGATGGCGACGCCGAGGGCAACCCCACGCGATATCTATTGGTGCTCGGAGCGCTCCAGCACGACGGTCATAAAGATGGTGTGATCGAAATTTTTCAGCGCCCCGATACGGCACCGGAGACGCAAAAAGGGTATTTGCGGTTTCTGCAACAGATGTGTGAGTTGGCGGCGGAGTGGTTACGCAGCCAGAAACTGATCAAGCTCGGTGATCGGCAGACGTTATGGCAGCAGGCGGACTCGTTTGCCCGTGCTGCGCATGAGTCGCTCGATTTGAAGGAGACCGCATACATCGTGGCCAACGAAGGCCGCCGTCTGATCGGGTGCGATCGCGTCAGCGTGGCGATTAAAAAAGGCCGCAAGTGTACCGTGGAGGCGATCAGTGGGCAGGACACGATCGAGAACCGGTCGAATATTGTGTCCGCTCTCAACGTACTCGCCACCCGTGTCGTCGCGGCAGGCGAGCCCCTCTGGCACGATGGTTCGACGGAAGACCTGCCGCCTCAGATTGAGGAAGCGCTCGAGGACTACGTAGACTTGTCGTATGGACGCAATCTTGCGGTCTTGCCGCTGCGTGCACCGCAGCGCAAACTCGGACACGAGCAGGAAACTGGCGCCGCCGGCGAAGTCGACCGCGATGACGCACACCGTGGTGAAGTGATTGGCGCATTGATCGTCGAGCAGATCGAGACGGATCTGCCGCCGGATGTGTTTAGAACTCGTTGTGATTTGGTGTACGAGCACGGCACGCGAGCAATTGCGAACTCGCAGGCTCATACCAACCTATTTCTGATGCCGGTGTGGCGAACGCTCGGTCGCGCGACATGGGTGCTGCGCGCCCGCACGCTGCCCAAAACGCTAGGGATCGTGGCCCTGATTATGGGTTTGATCGTCGCGGGCATCTTCATTCCGCTGGACTTTGACCTGGAAGCCGACGGTACTCTCAAGCCTGAAGCCCGACGGGAAATTTTTGCGGGAATTGATGGTGAGGTTCGCGAAGTTCTCGTCGACCACAATTCGCTAGTCACCGAGGGGCAACCTTTGGTGCGTATGATCAATCCGGATATCGAAGTCGAGATTACCGAGCTCGAAGGCCAGATTTACACCACGATGGCGGAGATGCAACGCGTTCGCGGGCAGCTGAATCAGCGGGACTCGCTCAAGCGTGCGGAGAAACGAGCGCTCGAAGGTGAGGAGATCGAACTGGAAACGAAGCTGCAAGCGCAAAACGCCAAACTCGCCTTGAAGAATAAGCGTGCCGACGACCTGATTGTGCGATCGCCCATCAACGGACGTGTCGTGTCGTGGGAAGTGGAAAAACTATTGCTCAATCGGCCGATCACGACAGGTCAAGTTTTGATGGAGATCGCTGACCTGGAAAAACCACTGTATCTCGAGATCGAGATGCCCGAGAAGCGTGAAGGACATTTAGACGAATTCATCCATAAAAATGGAGCCAAGGAGCTCGAAGTCACCTATATCTTAGCATCCGATCCCGATGCACCGCTCTCGGGAACTTTGCCCGTTGACAACATTTCATTGCGTGCGGAAGCCAGTGAGGAGCACGGATCAATCATCAAAATGCGAGTTCTTCCCAATCAGGATGAGCTCCAAAAGCTCTCGCCGAGTCCAGGAACAAAGTTGACGGCGGATGTCAAAGTCGGGCGTCGTGCAAGTGGATTTGTGCTCTTACACGAAGTGTATGAGTGGTTTGCCAAGTTCATTTTCTAGTCACGTCTCAAACGAACAATCACATTTTCCTCTCAAATTCATCTACAACTCGCAGACTCTCTTTGCTCATGAACCTGCCGAAAATCCTACGTCGATCTCTGACGATGCTAGTCGTCGTGGTAGCTGCCCTGCTGGCCGGTTCCCCAGCGCTGGCCCAGCGTCCTCCGCGTACGACAAGTCCGGGCAAGCAGGTTGTCGCCGATCGCTGCTCCGTCAAATTTATCCGCAATGTGAATATTCCCGCGGAAGTCGAAGGCAAACTTATCGAGATGAACGTCGAAGAGGGGATGGATGTTGTCGCCGGTGACGTGCTCGCTGTGATCGACGATACGTCGGCAAAGCTGACGGTTGCTTTGAAGAAGGCTGAAGAAACCGAGGCGATGCTCAATGCAGACAACGACGTGAACGTGCAGGACGCTCGCAACACACTCGAACTCGCTGAAGCAGAAGCCGAATCGCACAAAAAGTTGTACGAAGAGCAGGCGATTTCCTACTGGGAGGTGAAGAAGAAAATGCTTGAGGCGGTGCGTGGATCGTTGAAGATTGATCTGGCGGAAATGCAGATGAAGATCGCCAAAGCGCAGTACATCGGCAAACGCAACGAGCGAGAAATTGCAGAATATGAAGAACAGCGTCGACGAGTTTTCGCGCCGTTCGACGGCTACATTGAGAACCGGATCGCCCAGCAAGGCGAGTGGGTGCAAGGAGGATCCCCGATCGCGACGCTTGTGCAACTCGACCGAGTTCGAGTTGAGGGCGTCGTCGACGCGCTGGCATTCCCCGGTCGCGTTCGTGCTGGGTTGCCCGTGACCGTTCGCGTGTTCACATCGAACGATCAAGAGACTCCAGTTGTGGTCGCAGGGAAAATCGGCTTTGTCGGCAGTGAACTCGACCTTAGCCATCGCGTACGGATCTGGGTCGACATCGATAACCAGAAAGACTCCAGCGACGCCTGGATCATCAAGCCTGGCATGAACGCTGAAATTATTTTTGAATAGGTAGCAGCATTCCTCGGCCCTCCCGTTTCGTACTCTCCCATAACTTTGCCCCATGACTACCCTTGCTGAATCACTGGTAAGCAGTTCGTCACGTGCGCTGACGGTGCGCCGACGTCCTGACTTGACCGCGAGTCGGCACCACTACCAGGGGCAAGGGTACTGGGTGATGAAAGAACCTGTTGGTTTGCAGTATTTCCGATTCCACGACGAGGAATACTTCATCCTGAATATGCTGGACGGGCATGTCAGCTTGCAGCAGATCAAGGACGGATTTGAACAGCGATTCGCGCCTCAAAAAATTACATTCGGCGACCTGCAGCAGTTCATTGGGATGTTGCACCGCAGTGGCTTGGTGATCAGCAACTCACCAGGACAAGGAAAATCGCTACGCGAGCGTGGACGGACAAAGAAGAACAAGGAATTACTCGGCAAGATGTCCAACGTCTTCGCCGTGCGATTCCGAGGCATCGATCCCGAAAAGATACTCAATCGCTTGCTGCCCATCGCAGGATGGATCTTCACTGTCCCCGCCTTGATTTTCTTCGCCTGCTTTTTACTGTCGGCCGCCCTCCTGCTGGCCACGCAGTATCAAACCGTCTACGCCAAGCTGCCGACGTTTCATCAGTTCTTCGCCGCCGATCGCTGGATCATTTTGGCCGCGACAATGGCGATCGTAAAAGTGATCCACGAATTTGGGCACGGCCTCAGTTGCAAAAAGTTTGGCGGCGAGTGTCACGAGATCGGATTCATGCTGCTTGTCTTCACTCCCTGTCTGTACTGCAACGTATCGGACTCGTGGATGTTGCCGAACAAGTGGAAGCGTATCTGGATCGGTGCGGGCGGCATTTATGTCGAAATGATCTTGGCGTCGATTGCGGCCTACGTGTGGTTCTTCAGCGAATCTGGGACGACGATCAACGATCTCTGTCTGAACATGATGTTTCTCAACGTGGTCAGCACCGTGCTCGTCAATGGTAATCCTCTGTTGCGATTTGACGGGTATTACATCCTGATGGATTACCTTGAGATTCCGAACCTCCGCCAAAAGAGTACCGAGGTACTCAAACGTTGGTTTCAAGAGACCTGTTTGGGATTGGAATTGCAGGACGACCCGTTCCTGCCGCAACGAAATCGATTTTTGTTTGGCATGTTCACGATCGCCAGTGTCATCTATCGCTGGGTGGTCGTGTTCTCGATTGTGTGGTTCGTGATGCAAGTGCTCGAGCCCTACGGGTTGCAGGCACTTGGACGAATCCTGGCCGTGATCGGGTTCTCGGGACTGGTTGCACAGCCGATCATCCAAACTTGGAAGTTCATCCGTACTCCTGGGAGACTCGCAAAAGTGAAACGTGGCCCCCTCCTGACATCGCTGGCCGTTGCAGGCGTTGTCATCGCTGCGGTGTGTTATATCCCGCTGCCTCATCATATCGACGCTGCATTTGAAATCCGTCCCAGTAGAGCGGGAACGGTCTATGCCGGTACCGTGGGGCGCATTGTCGAAACGGTCCCCGTTGGCACCCGTGTGTCGCAGGGAGAGCCGATCGCAGTCCTCGACGACCCCGAACTCAAAATACGGCTGGCCGTGATCAACGGCGAAGAACGATTCGCATCCGTTCAACTCCAAAACCTGAAGTTGCGAGCCCAGGAAGAGCCGGCAGTCGTCGCTCAGATTGAAACGCAAGAGGAAATGTTGCAGTCAATTCTGTCCCTGAAAGCAAAGACGCAAGAGGAAGTCGATCGACTTACCATACGAGCTAAGCAAGACGGGTTTGTGCTGCCGCCCCCAGAGCGTCCCTCGAATGATCCAGGTGACGGCCGCTTGCCTGGTTGGACGGGTACGCCACTGCAAATAGAAAATCGTGGCGCGCTGTTGACGGCCGACGACATGATCTGCGAGATCGGTGCACCCGATGGTTTTGAAGCCGTGTTAATTATCGATCAGGGTGACCGCCAGCTCGTTCGTGAGGATCAGGCAGTCGACTTGAAATTGGATTCGCTCCGATTGCAAACCTTTCATGGCAAGATTGAAGAGATCTCCAAAAAGCCAATGGATGCAGCGAGTACGTCCATGTCCAGTCAAACCGGTGGTGACCTCCAAACTGAAATCGACCCCAAAACCGGACAGGTCCGGCCCCGTAGTGTTTCCTATCAGGCTCGCGTGCCATTGGATTCTGCCGATATGCTCCTACGTCCGGGATACCGTGGCGCTGCCAAAGTGCACGTCGACCCAATGTCGTTAGGCCAGCGTTTATGGCGAGTGATTATCAAAACATTTAACTTCGATTTTTAAGGAACCATGACGATCACTTATGCATCGGATGGTTAGTACATGGTGCCACAGAACACATCTGGAGTTTTTGCAAAATCCACTAGGTAGATGGACCGGATCTATCAGAAGTTTCATCACAGACATGAACTGATTCTCGGATCGGTTCACAGGTCCCAACTGAGTCGCCGGCGCGCTGCGAGCTCAGTGGATCTTCATGTACGAGTTTAACGCGTCACTCAGATTACCTTTCCCCTTCTCAACTTTTGGAGAATCATTAGATGGCAGACGACAACACCACCGAGTCGGAAGAAAACGCAACAGCGACTGCGACAGCAACTGCGGAACCAACTTCGCCAGCGGCAAAGGCGCAAACGCCTCCTCAGCAAGTTGCTCAGGTTCAAGTTGAAGATCGCGACGCCTTGGCTACCTACGCTAACTTCTGCCGGGTTACCGGATCGCCCGAAGAATTGATCATCGATTTCGGTTTGAATCCTCAGCCCATCGGCGTGCCAAAGGATCCAATCCAAGTCAAACAGCGGATCATCGTTAACTTCTTTACAGCCAAGCGATTGCTCGCCGCCCTGCAAATGTCAGTGGCTCGTCACGAATCGGTCTTCGGCGTGCTTGAGACCGACATCAACAAGCGCGTTCGGCCCGGCTTGCAACAGCAACAGAAGTAGTCGCGAACCAATTGTCCGATCCGTGATTCAACACGGATCTGCAGACTAACCACCCTACCCACGGCGGCAGGGTGGTTTTTTTGTGTCATTTGACGGAAGTGTGCGCCGGAGGGTTTTCAGAAATCACTCGAGTTCCCAGGGCGGTGGCAGTGTTTTTGCCAATGGTGAAGTGAGATGGCCAACTGCGAAAGATATTTTCGCTGCGGGGAGTTCTTAAATGATCACTGATGTTTCTGCGCCGCTGCCTGGTTGCATCCGTTGTTTGACAGAAGTGGAATGAAGCTTAGCTATCGCATGCGTAGACAGATTTCTCTTGCGGAACTTCTTGTTCTGACTGCCGGCGTTGCTCTCGGGATAGCGTGGTTTCGCCTACCACCCGTGGAAACGGGCGGTTGCATCTCGGGCAGGCCATCAAAGGCTCTCCAGCATATTGACTCATACCGTATCCACGGAGAGGAAGAATATCGACGCTGGTTCCGGCGTACCATTTCGGCGTCGCCCTTCGCGGCTGTTCCCGGGTACTATTGGAGAGTGATTGACGAACGGTCGGACTTACTCGTGATTCCTGTGTCACGATGCTCAGCAAAGTTTCAATCACAAAGCCGGCTCAATGGATCACTCGTGTTTATACAGCACGATTATGTTGAGGCGTCCTCCACTGCACAGTTGCTGATTGTTCCATCCGGGGCAACTGTAGTTCGTGGCGCCCTAGCGTTTCCAGTTGTTGCCGACGTATCAATCGTAGCATTGCCCAGCATTCTCATCTTGGTTCTGCGAAGGAATCAACGTCAGAGGCGTAAACTCAAATCAGGTAAAGGAGTCCGGAACTGATTAGGTGAGGGTCTGAACAACGCATCTGAGTAAAGTGTCGAGGGAAGTCCGCAAGGTGTGTGAATCCGCAATGCCGAAGCTCCAGGGAGGCCATCACGCGAATCCCTGGATGCGGAAAAACCACGAAAAAACCCGCCTCTGATTCTCACAGATGCGGGTTTTAGCTACCCCGCTAGGACTCGAACCTAGAATGGCTGGACCAAAACCAGCTGTGTTGCCAATTACACCACGGGGTAGTGGTGGCGAGGAATTGTCATCTGTTCCTCGTTGTGGGCGGAGTTTAGCATTCGAGCGTGAGTTGCTAAAGAGGACTCTTGCAGATTCTCTGCTGTTGGCGGAAAATTTTTTTCGCACCAGCGTTTTTACGCCATTTGCTGTAGGACTAGCTCATTAACGCGGTCACTGCCTGGGCTTTGACAAGCTCACGGGGCTGATTGAGGTGGTTGTAGACGATCGTTTCAGGGGCAATTCCAAAGCTGTGGTAGATCGTTGCGAGCAGTTCGGCGGGATGAACTGGATGCTCGACAGGGGCCGACGAGGTTTCGTCGCTCTTGCCGTAGACCAAACCTCGCCGGATGCCAGCGCCGGCCAACACCGCGGTGTAGCAGTACGGCCAGTGATCCCGTCCATCGTCTGAGTTATTATTCCCACTGGTGCTTACCCCCCTCTGGGGGCTGCGGCCGAACTCGCCCACTGCGACCACGAGGGTTTCATCGAGCAACCCCCGCTGATCGAGGTCTTCGATCAAAGTCGTCAATCCAGCGTCGAGCATGGGCGCTGACTGCGTCTTCATCCGCTTGCTGAGGTCTTTGTGGTGGTCCCATGAGTGGTTGTCGCTGTTGGCAACCTTGGGCCAGATAACTTCGACGACTCGCGTGCCAGCTTCGATGAGGCGTCGGGCCAGCAGGCAACTTTGTCCGAACGTATTTCGTCCGTACGCGTCACGCAAGACGCTGTCCTCCTCACTGAGTTTGAATGCGTCGCGAGCGCGCCCGGAAATGATCAGCGAAAGGGCCCGGTCGTAGTACTGGTCGAGTTGAAAGTTCTCAACAGCCTCATTGATAGTGGGCATCTGCTCGTTGAGGAGTTGCCGGAGATTGGCCCGTCGCTCTAAGCGAATATCGAAGACTTCGTCGCGTAGACTGAGGTCATCGGTGCGTATCCGCTCCATCTTGTCCATCGACATGTCATCGCCGCTGGGGTAGAGCGTGTACGGATCGAATGCTTTGCCGAGAAACCCTGCGGTGCCGCCCTTGCCGATCACGTTGGATTCCTGCAGCGGTCTTGGCAACATCACGAAGGGCAGCATGGGCTCGTCGATGGGACGCATCTTAACGATGTTACTGCCGAAATTAGGAAAGTCTTTTGGCGAAGGCGGCTCGAGCTGTCCGGAGGGACTGACCTTATCGGTCGTGTATCCCGTCATCATCTGATAGATCGCCGCGGTATGATTGAACAAACCGTTGGGTGTGTACGACATCGAGCGGATTGTCGTGAATCGATCGTTGATCTGGCTGAGACGGGGCAGATTTTCAGTGAACTTCACGCCTGGAATCTTCGTGCTGATCGGTGCGAACTGACTGCGGACATTGTCCGGCACATGCTCCTTGGGATCCCATAGATCCAACTGACTTGGGCCACCTTGCAGGTAGACCATGATAATTGACTTGGCTTTGTTCCAACCCGGCCCTCCCGAGGATTCCCCGCCTTTCGATTCACCCTGAGCGGACTGGAGTTGGAGTAGCTGTGGCAGTGACAGACCGAGCATCCCCGCTCCACCAACCCGTAGAAAGCTACGCCGCGTCGAACCTAGTTGGGAATCACACAGGTCTTTGCCCGCATGGCCTTTGAATGACAACATCGGAGTTCCTTTGTTCGAAAGCTGATAGCTATTAGCGTTCGCTACTAGCCTTGGTGGAGAGAGAATCTGAAAGCGGCTGGGGAGGGGAAGCGATAGAAATCTGCTAAGTGTCCGAGGTCGCAAGCTCACACGAAATCGCGATTTAGTCTGAAACGCTCAACGCCGTTGTCGGATCAGCGGGCTCGGCTCGTCATAGATGCAGCGGTCAATGTAATGAAGTCGATATTGAGCGAGCAGAGTTGTCAGCGCCAAAGCTAGCACCCCATCGCAAAGTAACTCTGTCAATGATTGAAAAGAAATGCGGACGAATTGATCAGTGCCCATACGAGGTCTTGGGTAGCGGTCAGTCTCGCCTGCTTTCTCTGGGACTCGCTTCGTTGGACGTTCTCACGCAGCGTGAGCAAGTCGGCGTCCACACCGGTAGTGGCGGAAAGTCGCTCTTGCGTTGCGCGTAAGGCGACAAGCTGCTTGTCTGGCGGCACGGGTTTACTAGCTGTCGCCAATTGAGCTTGCGCCATCTGAAGCCCGTCGTCCTGAGATCGCACGTAGTCAAGTAACAGTTTCGTCTGGGCTTCAGTGCGTTGCGGGGGCGATGCCAGCGAGGCAATCCCGAGCGCCTCGGTCGTGCTCAAGGGAATATCGCCCCGATGAGTCGTCAAGCTGATTCGAAAGCGTCCCAACAGGTGGTTGGCAGCTGAATGGTTTTGTGAGATGACAAAACGTAATCGAGTTTTCGAATCGGGCTCGGTCGCCAGGGCACTGGCAAACTGGAAGGTAGACCAGTGATCCCGTGACAGCATCGGCGAGACCGCCCAACCGTTCTGGTTACCTGTTTTGCCGTCGAATGCGAGATCGATGGAGAAACCCGCTTGTAGAAAGTCGGCGTTGCCTCGCGAGATTTTCACCCCAGGTAGTTTGGGCGGTGGTAGCGATTCGTCGCTGCTGGCGTGGACGGTGATTTCGGTGACGACAAAATTTCCGTTCTGCGGTAGTCCTGGACCACCGCCGGGGAGCGATTCATCAGCAAGGGCTTCGACTCGGAAACCAGTGATCTGGTGGAGTTCAGTTTCAAACTCCAGTGTGTAGGTGGCTTTCGCAGCTGTGCCGGAGGCCAAGACGCTGCGATCGGGGAGCACCGTGAGCACAACATCATCACTTGCGGAGTAGGCTTGCGGCGCGAGCGGAAACCACTCGGGCACGCCCGCTTTCGCATTTTTCGCAATCCAAGCTTCCGTGGCCGCTGGTATCGCTGCGGTCGCAGCAGCGAGGTTTTCTGTGGCTAGCGAAATTGCCGCTTTTCGCTGCTCAGCCAAGCGTACTTGCTCATCGGCAATTTCCATCTCGCGGGCGGTGATTTTCTCTTCTACATCCTGCAGCATCGCCCGGCGTGATGCTTCCCGAGTTTCAAACTCTACCGTCCACGCGGCCTCGGCGGTGGCGAGCCGGGCAGCGAGTCGTTGATGATCAGTCTCGATCTGCTGCGTCATATCGGTAAAGGCCGCCACCTCGGTGGGCGAGGGCGCACGCCCAATTGCCCGGATGAAGATCTCCTCAGCAATCGCTTGATCGGTGGGATGCTCAGCAACAATCTCCGCCAATTCATTCTGCGGATCGCTAATTGCGGACCCAATGGTAGGGCCGCTGATTAGCGCCATGACGGGGCCGAGTTGCAACTCATCGCTTCGTTCACACTCGCAGGCGGTTTCTCGCACCGGCCGTCCCAGATTAGCTAGGAAGCCGTCGGGTGATGTGACGCCCGCATCCGTGGCGGCGGCCGCTCGCGATCCTGGCGGCATGCCGGGCAATTTGCTCACTGAACCGGTCAGTGCATGTACCGTGTCAAAAATGACCTCGGCCGGTAACCTCCGCGGCGTCGCGTGCGAGTAGTTTTGTTGATCGTCCTCGTTCAGAGGATTCGTGTCGATCGCCAGCCCATAGGTTCTCGACTGGCAGATCAAACGAATCAATGCTTGCGTATCGAATCCCGAACGTACGAATTCATCGGTGAGGTAGTCAAGTAATTCTGGGTTCGTCGCGGGGTTCCCGGCGCGAATGTCATCGATCGGTTCAATCAATCCCACGCCGGTAAGGTATGCCCAGATGCGATTGACATAGCTACGAGCGAAATAGGGGTTATGCGGGTCTGTCATCCACGCGGCGAGTTGTTCACGACGCGTACTCTGAATTTCCTCGTCGCTGGTGGCATCGCTTCGCACCGTGGTCAGCGTTTCACTAGCTGCGGCGGGCTGTTCTAGGCCGGAGAGTTTGTATGGGAAAGATGGAGCGACGGATTCACCCGTGCGGGCATGTTCGATTTCGCTCGTTGCAGTGTCATCGATAATCTCAAACAGCGGCGTGGCCTGTTCAACCGCGGTACCGCCGACCTTGCGATCACCCGAGTTCGGATCGCGTTTCCGATTGACGTGTGCGAAAAACGCAGCCATTTCGAAGTATTGATCTTGGGTCCAACGCTCAAACGGATGGTCGTGACATTGATTGCAATTGAACCGGATCCCCAGAAACAACTGCGTCGTGTTTTCCATCGCCTCGGTAGGCGTCCGCAGCACCTTAAAATGGCTCATCCGACTAAAGCGTGCGCCGGGTTTGAAGTCGCGGAAGTTACGACGGATGGATAAAAAAGTGTGGACATGCCATCCTTCAAAGAGAATTCTCACATCTTCTTTGCAGGAACGTACAAGCTTGATAGCGACTGAATCGCTCAGCCCAAACCTGACGACGAGACGGCAACATGTTGACCTCCTGGGTTCAAGAAAAACCGCCAACCTACCGACGCCCATTTTCATCCTCCCGCCGAACGCTTACGTTCGTCCAGCAGCGACGAGGATGTGACTCGCATTGATTCTTCGATCACCGTCAGGCGTACAGAGATCGATACCAACGCGAAGCCCCGATCGCCCGGTGACAGATTTGATATCGACCGACGTGACAATTTCAATCCCTTCATCACGCAGCGCCAGCGAAATCTCGGATGATACGTCGTCGTCCTGATTGCTTAACAGTTGGCTGCCGTGTTGCAAGACGGTGACTTGGCTACCGAACCTTCTAAACGCTTGAGCGAATTCTAAACCGACATATCCGCCACCGACAACGACCAAGTATGCCGGGACACGATCAAGCTCGAGCAGGTCAACATGCGTCATCGGTTGTGCCTCAACCAATCCCGGCACGGCGGGAATTGTCGCATGTGTGCCAAGATTCAGAAATAGTCGATCGGCGGATATCGTGCGCGTGCCGCCATCATTCAGCTGCACTTCGAGCAGGCGTTCACCAATGAGCGTCGCATTTCCCATGACAAGCTCGGTGCCACTCGATCGAAAATTGTCGAGATGAAGTTGTATTAGACCCTCGACCATGTCTCGTTTACGCTGTCGCACCGCGACCATGTCGACCGATACATCTTGCTCTGCGATGTCAACGCCGAACGCGTTTGCGTGCCGCGTGAGGTGAGCGACTGTGGCACTCCAAATTTCATTCTTGCTTGGCAAGCAGTTGGTGTTGGGGCAAGAACCGCCAATCATTCTCCGCTCGATGACAGCGGCGGGCTCCCCACTGCGTGCCAAGTGCCAAGCGAGGAACTTACCACCTTCACCGCTTCCGATGATGACGTTTTTAATATTCTCGAGCATCATTGCTGATCCTATTTTCGGATTTGACTGGGGAAACGTTTTAAAAGTCGGCGTCTAAGACGACGCGATAGCGTGCGTTGCCGGCAGCAACATGCTCAAAAGCTTCATTGATCTTACTCATCGGAAAGTGCTCGGCTTGCGGGGCGATGTCGTGTCGCGCTGCGAATTGAAGCATGTCGGCCATACCGACAGGCGAACCGGTCGGAGATGCCCCGACACTGGCTTGCCGCATGATTAAAGGGAAAACCGAGACTGGAATTGGGTCAAGCACGGCGCCGACGACATGCATTCGTCCGTTGGGTGCGAGAGACGCGATGAGAGCATCCCAATCCAGAGGAACGTTCACGGTGACGATCAACAGGTCAAACGACTTTTCAAGCTTATGAACCGCTTGGCTATCGCGAGTCGCGACGACATGTTGAGCGCCGAAGCCACGCGCCTCGTCGAACTTACTTTCCCTGGAGGTGAACGCAGTCACATCGCAACCGTACGCGGAGGCAAACTTGACGGCCATATGTCCAAGCCCGCCGATGCCAATAACTCCCACGCGGCTCATCGGCGTGGCAAATTTCGCGATAGGATTAAATACTGTGATGCCGCCACAAAGTAGTGGCCCTGCATCGGCGATATTCAGGCCCTCAGGCAGTGGGATTGTCCAAGCCCAATGGGCCCGCACTGATTTCGCGAATCCGCCGAAGTGTCCGGCAATGGTCGGTTGAGCTTCGTTGCAGAGATGTTGGTCGCCTGACATGCATGGACGACAGTGCATGCAGCTTCCGCTATTCCAACCGATGCCGACGCGTTGGCCTACCGCTAACGCTTTGGCATGTGCTCCTAAAGCCGTAACGCGTCCAACCACTTCGTGTCCCAACACAGCAGGATAGGCCGCGATGCCCCATTCGTTTTGCCACATCGAAAGGTCGGAATGGCAAACGCCACAATGTTCAACCTCTACTTCGACTTCCTCTAGCCCCAGTGATGGCCGATTCATGGATTGCTTTTGAAACGGTGCACCAGGTTCGGCTGCGACCCATGCTTGATAGTCCATGAATTAATCTCTCTGTTAAATGGAAATTTGTTTGAAGAAGCAACTCGTCTCGTGCGTGTTGAATCGACGAAGTCAACGCGACCTCGCCGTTTCGGACAGAAACCAAGTTCGGCATTCGGTTTCGTCGATCCAGTTTTCGATCAGGCTGGCGGTCGCGACGTCGTTGTGTTCATCGCAAATTGCGTGGGTAGCACGCAACGCTTTGGAGAGTTGATGATTGTCTTCGGCTAGCTCCGACAGCATGTCCTCCGGGGCAACAATATCTTCGTCGTTGTCTTGCAGACGCTGCAGCCGTGATATGTCGCCGATAGATCTCAGTGTCGTGCCTCCAATTTTGCGAGCTCGTTCGGCGAGGTCATCTGTCATCGCGAGAATTTGTTCGGACTGTTCGTCCAGAAGCAGGTGATAGTCACGGAAGTGCGGGCCGCTCATGTGCCAATGAAAGTTCTTGGTTTTGATGTATAACGCAAAAATATCCGCCAACAGAACACGCAATTCAGCAGATACCTCTGCCACGCCAAGGGGTGAAAGGTCGGTGGGCCTTGCGAAGGCGGTATTGACGTGAGTTCGGCTGGGGTGAGTGTTCGTCGTAGACATGTCTTTTTTTATCAATGGGTGTAGGTATGACCTTGAACATTTTCCGCCAGAAGCTTATTGCAACCGACGCTTGAGTTCTTGCGCGACTTGTAGGATCGAGGCGCGAGTCGCGGGGACGTCGCTAATTGGATTCAACAGTCCCCAATCGTGGATCATGTTGCTATAGCGCGTCGCGATGACGTCAACGTCGGCGGCGTCCAACTTGCGAGCGTATTCTTCGCCTTCATCACGCAGCACGTCGTTACCACCCGTCTGCACCAACGCCGGTGGTAACCCACGAAGCTCTTCGGTCATCGCTCGCAATGGTGAAGCGTAGATTTCGATACGTTCGATGGGATCGGTCGTGTAGTTGTCCCAAAACCATTTCATCATGCTTCGCGTCAGGAAACGACCCTCAGCAAATTCGTGGTACGACTTCGTGTCGAAGTTGGCATCCGTTACGGGCCACATAAGAACTTGAAAGCGAATGTCGGGTCCGCCGCGATCCTTGGCCATCAAGGCAACCACCGCAGCCATGTTGCCGCCGACGCTGTTACCAACGACCGCCATTCGACTGCCGTTAACATGAATCTTTTGACCATGCTTTGAAACCCACTTTGTTGCGGCATAGGCTTGATTGATGGCAATTGGGTATCGAGCTTCCGGCGAAGGCGTGTAGTTCACGAACACGGCGGCGATGCCAGAGAGCCACACAAGATCACGCACCAAGCGTTCATGAGTAGGGAAATCGCCGAGCACCCAGCCCCCGCCATGAAAGAACATAAATACTGGCACTGTCTTGACTTCACCGGCCGGGCGAACAATGGTCAGTTCAATTTTTTGGCCATCCTGCGTGATTGACAACTTAGATACGTGTGCGGGCGGCACATCAACTTGGACGGATGTTTGCAATCCGGCTAGCACGTCGCGGGCATTGGCCGGCGACAACTCCTCGAGCGGTTTTCCATCGGCGGAGTTAAGCATTCTCAGAAATGCGCGAACGCGATGATCGATGGCCATGTCGTGAGTAGGCTCGATGATTTGCATAGTCGTTCCCCAAAGGAAGATTTCGCTGACTTGTCAGATACCTCGTTCAACTAAGCGTAAGTACTGGACTAGCTGACCATCGGAACGTCGCTTCGCTTGGTCCGGCCTGCTTTGCTCATGCCGAGACCTAGTTGGATTTGGCAGTGACCAACACAGGCGATTTGCGAAACGCGATGCTGAAACGATTCCAACCATTGATGGCGACAATGGCGAGCGTCAAATTGGTTAGCTCGGCCTCCGACAACTGTTCAATTGCTCGGGCATAGACGTCATCGGCGACGTGGGACTTAGAAACGAGTGTGACCGCTTCCGTCCATTGGAATTGCCCACGAAAAGTGGCTCATCCGACTGACGGGTGCGCGAGGCTCCGGGCGATCGAGAATGTGGCGTATGGAAGAAAAAGCGTGGATATGCGATCTTTCGAGGAGATTTCTCATGTCTTCTTTGAGAAATGCACATGTCCACCACCTTGTTTTATCAGTCCTTTGGCATCCGTGGCTACCAGCAGACGCGGATTGAGTTCTCCAAAGGCGTCACACGATTTCATGTCCCGCCACGCGGAAAGACGATTTGCTGTCCATCGTGCGATAGCCGAAACGTGATCCGTCGAAGACTCAGGCAACGGGAATTTCGAGCTTCTCCGATCGGCCTAAAACGGACCGTAGTCGTCGCCTCCTTACCTCGCGTGCAGTGCCATGATTGCGGGGCCGTTCGCCAAATCTAAACTGACTTTGCCGACGCCCGCCGAAGCTACACCAAGGGCTGGGGGACATACGCATTGCAGCTCACTCGCAGCATGACAATCAAAGACGTTGCCGATCTTCTCGGTCTCACATGGGACGTGATCAGGGAAATCAAAAAAGACGATCTCAGGCGACGATTCGCCAATCCTTCCCTGAATGACGTACGGCGAATCGCCATCGATGAGATCTGCATTGGCAAAGGTCACCGCTACGTGACGCTAGTGATGGACCTGGACAGCGGTGCGATTATCTTCGTGGGAGAAGGCAAATCGGCCGGTTCGCTAGTACCTTTTCGAAAACGACGGGGCCGTCGGCGGCATCGCATCGAAGCAGTTGCGATGGACATGTCCAGCGCCTACATCCTTGCGGTGCGTGGGAACCTTCCTAACGCCGATATCGTGTTTGACCGCTTCCATGTCGTGAAATTAATGAACGAGAAGTTGACCACACTCCGTCGGCAACTCTTCCAGAAAGCGACCGCCGCTGAAAAGTCGGTGCTCAAGGGGAGTCAGTGGCTGCTGCTGAAGAATCCCGAGAACCTACGTGCAGATCGCAACGAGGAAGCACACCTGGCCGCGGCATTGGAACTCAACGAGCCGCTAGCCACGGCGTATCATCTCAAGGAGGAGCTGCGAATGTTTTGGAGGTATACGTTTCGCTGGCCGGCCCAGTTGTTCCTGCGGTTTTGGTGTGAGCGAGCGATAGCGACCGGACTGGCCCCCCTAAAAACAATGGCAAAGACGTTGATGCGGCTTGAAGAGGGACTGATGAACTACTTTAGGCATCGGATATAATCCGGGCCGATGGAGGGCACCAACAGCAAAATCAAGACTGTCCAAAGGCAATCCTGCGGTATCCGCGACCGTGAGTATTTTGAGCTCACGCTCTACTCGCTCCATCCAACAAAGTACGCTTTCAGTCGTATGAGCCAAAAAAAAGCCACTTACCGACTGGCGGCAAGTGGCTTTTAAGCGGAGGACACGGGACTCTAAAATCTGCTTGCCGTAAGTGATTGCCGAACAAGCACTTGCAGCTGCAAAGTGTTCCGTGTCAACGACTTGCGATTTTTCGTTTGTTGTCAGCTGTAGTCACGTGTTCTCACCCGTAGGCAGGTTCTTTGGCACAGTGTGCCAAGATTGGATTGCCGGGTCTCATTGAGTGAGACTGTTATGAGTGACTACATAAACCCGGCCCTTCGACCGCGACGCGGAACGACATTGAAGGTGCTAACCATTGAGCGAATCAGTACCGAGCACCAAGACGAACGAGCCCTCGATGATCAACGGGCGAAGTCGAAACGCCTCGTTTCCGACCATTACGATGGCGAGATTGACTGGAAGAGTATTGCTAGCCGCGGTAGCGGCGAGGTCATCGACCGCGACTCTTACCGCGAGATGGAGGATTTGATCGATTCGGGTTGGCCCGATTTGATCGTCGTTGAAGACCTTGGCCGTATTTGCCGCCGGCTTGACGCTCTTCGAATTTGCGAACTCTGTGAAGACTTCGAAACGAGGTTGATCGCCATCAACGACCACGTCGATACGTTCAAGTCTGATTGGAAGACGTCAGCGATGTTTTCCACGCTGCACCACGAGCGGCACAACCAGGATACCTCCGATCGAATTAAGCGGACCTTTCGTAATCGATTCTCGGAAGGCTCGATTTTGGTTGTCTTGCCATACGGCTATGTTCGCGCTGAAGGAGCCAAGACCGACAACGATCTTTCGAAAGACCCAGATGCAGAGAAGGTTTACAATCGCTGGTTCGAGATGCTTGACGACGGAGCCTCCTATTCTGAAGTCGCTGATTGGCTCAACGACCAGGGGGTCCCAACGGGGCCTGGGTGCCGCTTAAACACTTGGTCAACCGCTATGGTTTCTCGAATCACTCATAATACGATTTTAAAGGGTTCTCGGCGGTGGAATCGCCGCGTATCAAAGCGAAACAATCGGACCGGTAAGCGGCGTTCGGTGACGGCGGCAGAAAAGGATCATTTGACGCGACATTGTGAGCATTTAGCGTTCATCGAACCGATTCGGTACGACCGGATTTTGCGGAAGATCGATCGCAAGAATGCCAAGTATCGTCGTGGAAAGCAGCATGCAAAGGACAAACGTGAGGGCATGCCCCGCTCACGCACGGTCTGGCCGGGACAGAGCATGTACTGCGGAATTTGCGGTCGCGTTCTGTATTACGGTGCTCATGGCCAGCCTCAGAATCTGATGTGCAAGGGAGCGATCGAATACAAATGCTGGAACGGAGCGAGTGCAAATGGCCGGGATACCTCTCGGCGGATTTGTGAATCGGTCATAGAACTGGTTAAAGAACTTCCAGAGTTTGACGAAGTGCTGATGAATGAAGTCCGAAACCAAGTTCAGCAGTTAAACGAAAATGCAGGAGGACGTCTTCAAGAAATACGTCGTGATCTAGATCGTGTCGAGCGGGAAATAGATAACGTTCTCAATTTTATTCGCTCCGGCAGTGGGTCTCGTTTGCTGAAGGTCGAATTGAATCGGCTTGAAAATCGCCAAGCTGACTTAGCGGATGAACTCCGGTCGCTGCAAGACTCGTCGCAGAGCAACATCGTGGTGCCCTCTGTCGATGATATTCGATCACGGGCTATCGATATTTTCAAATCGAGCCTTCCAGATCCACAGTTTGGCCGCCTTATGAATCAGTTCATCGAAGACCTTGTCGTTCTCCCGGTTCAATTGATCGATGGTGGCAAAGTCGGCCTGCGAGCCACTTTCACAGTTAACTTGCTTTCTCTGATCGAAGGCGAACCACTGTCGAAGATGCTCGACGTCGATGTGATGAAGCACCACCGGACAGTCGACCTCTTTGAAGTACCTCAACGAGTCAAGTTTATGGCCGAAGTTGCCCGGCAGAGTAAACTGAACGGCGAATCCGGACCTGAGCTGACCGAACGTGAGATTGCGGAGCGTCTCAAGATCACGCAGCCTGCGGTGCAGCGCGCAAAGCGTCTCTATCGCGAAATGCGTCAACGTGGACTCGACGATCCATATCAGGTTCTGACGGCCCCGCCAGCGGAAGGCAAGCTACGCCGACATTTACATCCTCGCTATCGATTTGACCCACTTTAGCAGGCGAGGAGACCTTCCAACCCGTTTCATATCTTATGCCCCGCTGGTCATTGGCCGCGGGGTTTTTCATGCGCTAACACGGAAACACGATGAAAGACCGAGCAAAAACTGCATTACGGGATCGTGGATCGATCCTTCGCAAACTCTTGCGTTTGGTGGCTCGGCGAATTGCCGAGGAGATCGCTGCCAAATCAGATGCCAGCAAGACCAAGAGCGAAGTTACCAGATAATGCGTGGCATATTCCATGAATGGCCGCTTCTTGTTTGGGCGTCGCCGATGGACCCAAATTGACGCCCAAAACGCGTCATATGTAGAGCCAAATCAATCAGCATCCTCAATTTATCTTACTCTTTACCATGGAAAGGAGGGGCCTATCGCTTACATGTTCATGGTGGTTATTAGCGGCGCATTGCTAGTTGCTGTGCTCGCCTTGGCCCGAGAGCGTCGACTGCGACTCGGCCTGCAAGCCATTTTGAATCGAATTCTAGAACAATGGAGACAACATGCCAAAACTGAAGACGGTCTTGGTCGTGGCCATCGTCACCCTCGCCGCAGGCGGATGTCGGGACGACGAAAACAGACGACTCGCCGAAATGGCGGAAAGGAGTCTTGAGCGGCAAGCTCAGCAGGAAATTCGCAACACGGAGTTGCAGCGTCACATCGCTGAAGGAACCAAGCGGCTCGTCGAATTCGATGCCGTCGCACGCGAGGACATGATCGGTCTGCATCGCGATGTGCAGTTGGAACGATCTGAACTCGGGAGGCAACGAGACTTGCTGGAGCATGACCGCCGTGATGTTGCCAACTCAAGAAATCGAGCGCCGGTGATTGCCGAAGCGATCAAAGCCGTTGGTTTGATGTTTGCATGTGCCGTTCCGCTGTTAATCGCTTGGCAAGTTCTACGCCGCAGTGACCAGGCTGATGAGAACATGGCAATTGCCGAACTTCTGCTCGCAGAAATCAATTCTCCGACTCCAAAGCTGTTCACGATTCATGACAGCACTGATCGCGACAGGTCCAAAGAACTTCCACGGATTGGCGACAGACCGACAGGTCAAAGCGATCGCAACTAGTTCATTCAATTATTTCCACAAAGGAGAATCTATGTCACACGTTGTGACGATCGAGACACAGGTGCGTGATCCAGAGGCATTGCGGTCATCGTGCCGTCGACTTGGCCTTGACGCACCGATGCATCAAACCATCAAGCTATTCAGCGCCGAGGCAACTGGATATTGCGTCCAGCTCCCACGCTGGCGATACCCCGTCGTCTGCGATACCGACAGCGGCACTGTTCACTACGACAACTACGGAGGTCATTGGGGTGAACAGGCTCAACTGGACAAGCTGATCCAGCGGTATGCGGTTGAAAAATCGGTTTTGGAAGCTCGCAAGCAGGGGCACTCCGTGACTGAACAATCACTGGCTGACGGATCAATCAAGCTCACCGTCCAAGTTGGAGGTGCCAGTTGAAAACGTTCAACATTGTCATCTCTCCGACCGGTGCGACCAAGATCGAAACGATTGGTTTTACTGGCGGTGAATGCCGCGAAGCTACTCAATTCCTCGAAACCGCTCTGGGCAAACGACAGTCCGAAAGACTCACAACCGAATTCTATTCGGCTCAGTCCAGCGCCAACACCGAAACACAAAAGGAGAGATAATCGACATATCTAGCGAAAGCTTAAACGATGCAAGAATCCAAACAGCAGATCGCGTTGGTCTGCTGTTGGTCGTCGAGGGAATGAATGACATCGAGTTTTTGCGTCGCATCAGCCTGATGCTTCATGCCACCGACTGTCAGCTACCAAATTTGGCGGAGATGGAGCGGCGGGGTGAACTCATTTTCGTTCCATTCGGGGGCGGTCATGTTCGAGCGTGGGTCAATCGCTTTGCTCCGCTCGGTCGTCCCGAATTCCATCTTTACGATCACGAGCTGTCTCCCGAGACCGATCTCCGCAGGCAAGCTGCGGACTCGGTCAACAATCGTGAAGGATGCCGGGCGGTCATCACCCGGAAACGGTGTCTTGAAAACTACCTGCATCCTCGAGCGATATTTGCGGCGGGACAGATCACCGTGCAATTTGACGACTTCGATCGCGTTGCGGAACTGACTGCCCGCGAACTCTACCGCCAGCGTCCTGGCGAGACCGCATGGCTACTGCAGGCCAAACGTTCGCAAAGCCGAATGGCGAATCGAGCGAAACGTTGGCTCAACACAGTTGCCGTTGAACACATGACGCCCAGCTTGCTGGCCGAGCGTGACCCAGAGGGAGAAATCACGTCTTGGATGTTGGCGATCAATGACCTGCTGGCATCCTGAATTTCACTTTAAAACAAGGAGAATCTATGAAACTATCCGATCGATTGGAGGAATTGGTGAAAGCCTGTTTCACCGGCATCTGGATCGAAAGTCACGAGCATGACGACGCGTTACTCGAAATCAGCCAGCTTTGTCGTGAGCACGAGTGGCGGCTAGTGAGCTGGGACATCGACCAGGGTTTGCGAGTGAGCGGAAGTCCGCTCGGTGATGATGATGGGTCAAATGATCCTTTGTCCGCAATTCGCTCGATGCGTTCATTCGCTGGCGATGACACGCCGTCGATCGTCGTATTGACGAATTTCCATCGCTTCCTCAGTTCCGCCGAAATCATGCAGGCGTTGGCGCGTCAGATCGTTGACGGCAAGTCAACTCGAACGATCTTCGTCATCCTATCGCCGGTGGTCCAGATCCCAACGGAACTCGAAAAGCTATTCATCGTCATCGACCATCCGTTGCCGACCCGGGAACAACTCAAGGAAATTGCCGAAGGCATCGCCACCGAAGAGGGTGAACTCCCCGGCGCCGAACGACTTGAAACCGTGCTCGCTGCGGCGATGGGGCTGACTCGATTGGAAGCCGAGAATGCATTCGGATTGAGTCTGGTTCGCGACTCGGTGATCCTGCCGGAATCGGTCTGGGAACTGAAGGCAAGCATGCTCAAAAAGTCGGGCCTGCTGCAACTCTACAAGAGCAGCGACGACTTCACATCGCTGGGTGGGCTTTCCCCACCATCGTTTGCTGATCGTGATTTTCTCATCCATATACAATTGGGCCATGGCTACATGAGCTAATCTCGCTCCGCCTCCGCTGAGCACAGCGATCTGCTGTGGCGATAACTCCGCTACATCGATCGGCGTCGTTGACGTTGACTCCGGGCTGTTGTCATTGGACTGAGACAAACGGCTGGCAGCCGTGAAGGCCAACGTACCGATTGCGAATGCAAAGTAGAAAACCAGAAAACCACCGCCTCCCAAATGGAACGGTGGAACTGGCCAGCCGCCTGCGCCGTGGCATCCTGGTAAGATCAACAGAAACAACATCGTCGCAACGGCGATGGCGGTCACCACGGTTTGAAATCGGGGGATCACCCATGATTGCCCGGTGTTGACCCATCGCCACTCACCCGCATGTGCGAAGCGTTGTTTGACCGATGGCCAGATATCCGTCGGGGCCGGGTGTCCAAACAGTCTTTTGTAACTCGCGAGTGTCTCGGCATACCAGTCGCGATATTTCAGTCCTTCGTGTGTCCCGCCGCTGGTCGGTTCGTGATGCAGCGGTTGGCCGAGCACTTCGGGGCAGAAGCGTTCCCAGTAAGATCGCGAGTAGGTGAGGTGGAGATGCCAGGCTTGATCGACATGCTCAGGCGGCGTGACAGGATGCCCGGCGGCAACCGCCATGACGCAGAACCGTTTATATTCGTTGGTCACGCGTCGCGAATACGCCACCGTCCAGCCATTCTCGCGGGCTAAACGAGCCTCAAATGGCAAGGCTTTCTCGCCCGGATCAATCTCAAAATCTTCCACCCGTCGGATCAGTTCAACTACCGATTCCATTACATACTCCTGAGAAGTCGCAATTTTGATTGCCCCTGTTGGACGAGGCAGCTTTTCGTCCTGGTCGGGGCACTGTGCAGGAATTTTAGCGGAAGTCGCCAAGACATTCAGTAGTCCGATATCGAAGGCCGAAACTCTTGGCGAGTTCTGCTAGGATAAGAAAACCAACTTTGAAACGAACTCCCATGTCACCGAACATCAGATAGAAAAAAGTGGCCGGAACCTTTCTGTGATTGTCTGACAATCGGTACTTGAAGACCAGCATCCATCAGGAACCTGGTTTCGCCAAGCAGTAACCCTGGCCGATTCCTAAGGCTCTAAACCGCGCGAACGATCGCCCCTGGGCAGCAAATGGGCGTTCCGGGGCGATCTCGAAGTCGTTATTGAACCGTGTTCTCGATATAGACGACTGCTAATTACGAGACAATCGAATCGGCTGAGGTTGGACAAACCGAGGTGGCGAACCAATTCGCCAAATTGCGCTCGGTGTTTCAGACCGACGCCAGATTCGGACGCTCGTAAGCTGTTCCGGTGGCCGACTCGAATGGCACGTAGTTTTCGCTAACTCTTTTCCCTGAAACGACATATACAAGAAAGGCCTCACTTGCTTAGATGGGTTTACCACAACTTCATCTTCGGCAAGGAGGCCTTTGCGATGGGCAGTTTGA
>NZ_SJPU01000007.1 GCF_007860105.1 Allorhodopirellula heiligendammensis | reverse complement strand
CATCCTTGCCACGAGTTAGAATTGATCCATCAAAGCGATCAATTCTAACCTCGGGAAATCAGGCGAAAACGGGGCAAAGACGAATGCAATTTGCTAGCAAACATGTCCGTAGAATGGGAATGCACCCATATGATTCGCAAATAAAGATTTGCGAGCCAGAAGTGGGCTCAAGAGGCACCGCTCAATTTGTTCAACCCATTGAGGATCATCAAAACCGCAGGCAAGATGGCGGCAACCTTCAGTGGCGAAGTCATCGAACAGAGTGCCTAAGTTCGACTTTCGCTACTCTGATGTTGTTATCGCCGTCGCGGTGGGACGATGTAGTCTTCCGGATCGAACCGGCGTGTTCTCTGATTGGTCCACAACGATTCGTCGGTGTCGTCGTAACGCTTCCGAGTTTCCCAGTAGAGCTGCTTCATCGACTCGAGTTTTGTCGCCTGAGCGGGATCGCCGGCGAGGTTCGTCATTTCCTGAGGATCGTTTTGGAGGTCGTAAAGTTCCCAGATACTTGCCTCCTCTGCAGCATTGCGAGGCTGGTCAAAGTGCAGGAGCTTGTGGGTGTTGGTGCGGATCGCACTGTGCTGGGCGACTCCGTGCCCTCGGTCGATGTAGCGATAATAAATCGTCTTGCGCCAGTCGTCAGGTGCAACACCGCCATTGCTCAGCAGGGGCAGCAAGCTGATCCCCTGTACCGGCCAGTCCGTTTTGACTCCTGCCGCCTCAAGCAGCGTAGGCGCATAGTCGATGTTTTGAACCATCGCAGCCGATCGGGTGCCTGGTTTGACCATTCCAGGCCAACGAACGATCAGGGGCATCTTGAGAGATTCTTCATAAGCCCAACGTTTATCAAACCAACCGTGTTCTCCTAAATAGAATCCCTGGTCAGCGCAGTAAACGACGATGGTGTTCTCATTCAGATTCAGTGAATCCAGTTTGTCGAGAACTCGTCCCACGTTGCGGTCCACACCGGCAACGCAGCGAAGATAGTTCTTCATGTAACGCTGGTACTTCCACCGGACCAGTTCCTTTCCGGTAGGAGGATTGGCTAGGAATTCAGTATTCTCGCTTTCGAATGCAGCCAGATAGGCGTCGCGTTGTTGCGGTGTGAGTCGACTTAATACGTTTTTTGCTTGATCGCCATCGAACATCATCAGATCCGATGCCATGGTCATGTCGCTGTCGATTCCCATCTTGTGATTTGACGCGGCGACCCTTCCCTCGTAGTCGTCGAAAAGCGAGGAGGGCTCGGGGAAGGTGATGTCCCGATAAAGTTCCAATTCCTGAATGGACGGTTTCCAATTTCGGTGCGGTGCCTTGTGCTGAATCATCAACGCGAACGGCTTAGTCTTATCTCGGTTCTCGAGCCAATCCAACGCAATGTCGGTAACGATGTCAGTGGAGTGTCCTTCGATCCGACGGCTACCGTTGGGGCCGTGGAGGTCGGGGTTGTAATAGTTTCCCTGACCACTGAAGACTTCCCAGGCGTCGAAACCTTGCGGCTTGGTTTTCATATGCCACTTGCCGAAAATGGCTGTGGTGTACCCACTTTGATGGAGCCGTTTTGGCCATGTCGGGCTTTCAGGATCCAAGGCTCCGGACAGGTTTACAATCCCGTTTTTATGACTGTGCAAACCGGTCATGACGGTCGCCCGTGAGGGCGTGCAGATACTGTTTCCACAAAAACTGTTTTCGAACAGCATCCCTTCCTTGGCGATACGATCCAGATTGGGCGTTGGAGGCAGGTCCAGACCGTAATGATAAGCCGAGATTGCTTGGGTGGTCAGATCGTCACTGAATAGGAAGACGATGTTGGGACGCTCTTCGTCAGCGTTTGCGAATTCAGAGTTTACGCAGTTGGATGCGATCAACGCGATCAGGACGAGGATTCGATGGGCGAGTGTCATCATAGATTGAGTTGAGAGGAGAGGTATTCGAGTTGAGTGCGAGGACAGCAGTAAAGACTTCAACGAGCTGGCGTCGTTTGACGACGATTTATGCGTTTGATCCCTGCATTTTCGAGCCGTGCGAGGAGCTCCGTACGGAGGCGTTCTAGCACCATCTCATGCTCCTGATCGCCCGCCAAATTGGTGATTTGTTCAGGGTCATGCTGCATGTCGTAGAGTTCTTCAGACCCGTCATTATAACGCATATAGGCCCAGTCATTGGTTCGCCACGAATGTCCATTTGAGAAAGAGAGGGCCCCCTCTTTCAGCTGCGCGGTGGGATCTTTCAAGATTGGCACGAGACTGAGCCCTTGGACGTCCGCCGGCACGTCCACCCCCACGAGCTCCGAGAGCGTCGGATACAGATCAACTAATTCGGCGATGGAATCCGTTCGGCCTGGTTGGTATCCAGGTGCCGAGATAATGAGCGGAACGCGGATAACCTCCTCGTGGACGTTCGACTTTTGCCAGAACGTGTGGTCACCCAAATGGTAGCCATGGTCGCTGGTGAAGACCACCGCTGTGTTTTCGTGCAAACCAAGTCGCTCGACCTCATCGAGGATGCGGCCGACTTGATCGTCCATGAACGTGATCGCTGCGTAGTAGGCAGCCCACATCCGCTTTTGATTGTCGGGAAACTGATCGATCCCGTTGAGGGCCGAGCGGCTTGCGGTCTGGCCAAGCTTGGGGATGTCTGCGAGATCGTTTTGGACCTGCGTAGGCACACGCATCTCCTCCCAGCGATAGCGGTCAAAATATTGTTTGGGAGCCACCATGGGGTAGTGTGGGCGGACGAACCCTGCCGCAATGAAGAAAGGTTTCGCGCTGTGCTCACGCAGCAGCTCGATGGTCTTGGTGGCGGTTTTGTGGTCTGGTTGATCCGATCCATCGCCCTGGTAGCTCACCGAAACGAACATGCGATGCGGCATCTTTGTGGATTGCCGGCCAGCGAGCTCCGTGGTGAATACGTTGCGATTCAGGCAAGCGTAGTCGCCTGGGGTGTGCGCCTCGTCACCCTGCGAATTGAAGCGTTCCGTCCAGCATTCCTCGATGTCCTCACCGTCGGTTCCCGCAATAATGTCTCCCGGCACACGCATATGAAAGATCTTACCGACCCGGGCGGAGTAGAAGCCATTCTTTCGGAAGTGTTCTCCAAGTGATTGCGTGCCTCTGCCCTCGTAGCGACTGAACATGAACGAAGTGCGCGACGGTGCACACCAAGTTCCCTGGCAGTAGCTATGCGTGAAGAGCAGTCCCCGGCTCGCCAGTTTGTCGATATGTGGAGTCTGGCAGAGGGGGTCGCCATAGCAACCCAGTGCGTTTGCCCGCAGGTCGTCGGACACAATCAGGAGTACGTTCTTGATCGACGCTCGCGTCTCCTGCGCCGCGAGCGTGCCGCCCGCTACCACGCAGGCTGTGGCCAAGCATGCCGCCAAGGCGGCCATGCGTCCGCTGACGGAGATTCTCGTTTCAAAGTACAAAATCATGATGACTGAGCATTTTGGGTGGGGGGATTTCGAGTGGACGTGATCTCGAGGACGCGCTTGGTAGCAATCATGTCGTGGAGGCGAGGTTTCTAATTGCGTCCTTGATGGCCCGGACGCGATCCGAGCAGGTGATGCGACGTTGGGATCCAAAAGCAATCTCGTCATGCGCTTGCTCGCCTCGCGCCACTACGCTGGCACTCGCGTGGATCTCACGCACACCGGTCAGCTCGACTAATTGCCGTGCGTTCTCCGCGTTGACTCCCGCGCCAGCCAGCACGCTCAACGCCACCGCTCGTTCAGTTAACCTGCGGATCAATGGGGCACCCGCCAACGCCGTCGCTCGCTGTCCCGATGTGAGCACACGATCGATGCCCAGAAGCTCCAGTTCGCGAAGCACAGCCAAGGGTTCTGAGACGAGGTCGAAAGCTCGATGAAAGGTTGTTTTTAAAGAACCTGCGGCCTCAATTAGTCGCAAACAGCTCGTTCGGTCGAGCCTCCGTTCAGGCGTCAACGCACCGAAAACGACGCCGTGAACCCCAATCGATTTAGCGACCTTGATGTCTGACAGCATCGTATCGAGATCATCCCGGTCGTAGACGAATCCGCCGTCATGCGGTCGGATCATCATCATGACGGGCATCTCTAACTGGGCCACACATTGCTCGACAAGCCCGAAACTCGGTGTTGTCCCGCCGACCGTAAGTGCGTTACAGACTTCTAACCGGTCCGCTCCGCCCGCCTTGGCAGCAGCGGCAGACGCATAGGAATCAACACAGACCTCGAGGACGACGGACAACGTGATGCTTTCTGTATTAGCTGCTGGTGGGGATGCGGCTCGGTGCAATTATCATGCGATTTCCAGTTGCTTGGTCGCAGACGGCGTAGTCGAAACCTGGTTGGATACAGTAGCCGCCGACTCGGCCACGTTTATCCACTGCGATGAAGCCAACTTGGATTTCCTTCCACTGCGGGTTCTTCTCAATGACGCGCTCGGTCGCCAACCGGCAAGCGTCTTGCGGTGAGTTTCCTTGCCGCATGAGTTCCACGACTAGAAAGCTGCCCACTGCTCGGATGACCGCTTCCCCTACGCCCGTCGCGCTGGCAGCGCCGACTTCGTTGTCGACATACAGGCCGGCGCCGATGATGGGTGAGTCCCCGACGCGTCCAGGCAACTTCCACGCCAGACCGCTGGTGGTACATGCACCGGACAAGTTTCCGGCGGCGTCAATCGCGACCATCCCAATGGTGTCATGGTTTTCGATGTTGATTTCCCAGTGCTTGATCGCATCGGGATGTTTGGCTTTCCATTTTTCCCACTCCTCCTTGGCGTTGGGGGTGAGTAGGTTTTTCTCTTTCATTCCTTTAGCCAGCGCGAAGGACTTTGCACCTTCACCGACCATCATAACGTGGGGCGATTGTTCCATCACCATGCGGGCGACTGTGATCGGGTTCTCAATGTCCTTCAGATAGGCGACCGATCCACAGTCACCATGCTCATCCATGATGCATGCGTCGAGCGTGACTTCACCCGACGCATCGGGAAGACCGCCAACGCCTACGCTTGACACCGCCGGGTCTGACTCGCTTTGGCGAACTCCGGCTTCGACGGCATCCAACGCCCGGCCACCCTTTGATAGAACCGCCCACGCGGCTTCGTTGGCAGCCAGACCGTGCCGCCATGTGGATATCACCACGGGGCGATTGAGGGGGTGTGTCTCGTCTGCCATCGCGATCAGTCCTCCGGTCGCGACCATTGCAGTCGTGCCCATTAATTGGCGTCTGGTAATCATTCGTGATCCTTGGCGAGAGTGGCCATGGTGAACTCGCGCATGCGAAAACGCACCTCACGCATGCGGAAACACATCGCCCAAGAGTATCACGCGGCCAAGGCATTGGCCACACTCTCTGGCAAGAACTTGCCGGGCGAATACCCGCGAAGAAAACACCACTCCGTTGACGGCCGACGGGCCTTAAGTGATCCGAAGGTGGCCCCCCTCGGCAAATGGGCGATCTACCCTGCGAGCACTCGCTGCTTCAGCTATCATATCGAAACAGCTTCAATGGCCTGGTTCATCGACGCTCCCGTGATGACGAGCCAGCCACGCACCCCTGAATTTGATCCACATCCTCTCGTGGAATGAGCCATGACTCGCTTGCTAATATTGTTGATGGTCCTCAGTTCGATTGCCGCTCATGCGGCGTCTCCGAATTTGTTGATCATCCAGACCGACGAACATAATTTCCGCACGTTGGGATGCTATCGCGAGACGTTGCCTAAGGATCAAGCATTGATTTGGGGTAACGATGCAATCGTTGAAACTCCAGCGATCGACTCACTCGCGGCACGCGGTGTGATTTGCACGTCGTTCTACGCGACCAGCCCGGTGTGTACACCTTCTCGAGCTGCTTTTTTTTCAGGTCGCTATCCGCAAAACACCGGTAGCTATCAGAACGATCGGCCCTTGAACAGCGACGTGGTGACGTTCGCCGAGGTACTGCGACGAGATGGTTATGCGACCGGGTATGCAGGGAAATGGCACTTGGATGGGCCGGGGAAACCGCAGTGGGCACCGCAGCGACAGTTTGGGTTTGAAGACAATCGCTTCATGTTCAATCGAGGACACTGGAAGAAGTTTGAGTTAACCGCCGATGGGCCTCGTGTCGCCGCGACGAATCAAAAAGGACAGCCGAATTACAATTTGGACGGTGCCGACGAGGAAACCTTTTCAACGGATTGGTTAGCCGATCGGGCGATGGATTTTATTCGTGAGCACGCGGACGAACCCTTCTGCTACCACCTCAGCCTGCCGGATCCCCATGGACCGAACACAGTTCGTTCACCCTATGATGAGATGTACATGGATCGTGCGATTCGGGCGCCGATGACGTTCTCAATGTCAAAGCAAAATCCAAAGTGGGCGGCGGCCAATGGGAATAACAATGTAGGCAAATTCAACGCTGCCAGCATGGCGAGGTACTTTGGAATGGTGCGGCTCATCGACGACAATATCGCGGAAATCCTGGCAACTCTGCGTGAGCTGGATTTAATCGATAACACCGTCATCGTGTTTACATCGGACCATGGTGATTTGTGTTATGAGCACGGACGTCTCAACAAGGGGAATGCCTTTGAAGGGAGCGCCAAGGTCCCGATGATCATTGCCGCGCCTGGTATCATTCCTGCTGGCACCCAAGTTGATCAGGCATTGGGGACAGTCGACTTCACTCCGACGATTCTCGAGTTGCTCGGCAAGACAGCGCCTGAGAACGTCGAGGGACGCGATGCTTCTGGATTGCTTACGGGGAAGTCGGACCTGAAGTGGGACGACGTCACGTTTTTGCGTTCGGCGTCGAACACCCGGGGTTGGGTGGCCGCGGTCAGCGATCGATACAAGCTGGTGGTCTCAGTGGCTGACGTGCCCTGGCTGTTTGACTTGAAATTGGACCCAGACGAACTGCAGAACCATCGTGAGTTGGAGGAGAACGTGGAGGTGGTAAAACAGCTCGCCGCAGCGCTTTTGAAGTATGGTGAGACCTCACGTGATCCCCAGTTGGCTGGTGGAGAGTTAGTCGAGCAATTGAATGCACTCGCCGGTCAATAACTTCACCCGTCAGTATCAATATCCTCCTTATGAAGAATCGATTCCTACCATGAAGATCGTTGCCGTTTTGATGATGGTCGTCGCGTTTTCAGACGTGATGACGCCGCGTCACCTTTGGGGGAAATCCCCTGTCGAATGGGTTGACCCGCTGATCGACACGCATGCTTCTCGATGGTTCTTCTTCAATTCGGCGTCACGACCTTTTGGGTTGGTGAATCTCAGCCCGGATACGAGTACTAAGGGGTCGTGGGACTCGGGATACCTGTATGGCGACAAGCATATTCGCTGCTTCAGTCACGTTCACGCCTGGCAGCTTTCCGGCATTCCCGTTATGCCCATCGTGGGCGAGATGACCGGTCCGCAGGGAATGGACGCCTACCAGTCAGAGTTCACTCACGATGAGGAGGTGGTCGGGGCCGGGCACCACAAGGTGCTGTTGAAAAAATATGGCATCACTGCAGAACTGACGTCGACCATACGAACGGGGTTTCATCGCTATACCTTCCCGCAAACCGAAGATGCCTACATTCTCTTCGATGTGGGAGCGTATCTGGGTCATGGCCCGATGGTCAAAGCCGAAGTTGATAAAGTGAGTGATACCGAGATTGAGGGCATGAGCCTGCAAGAGAAAACGGGACGTCGTAGGAAACGCACCCCAGTCTTCTTCGTGGCACAATTCAGCCAACCCATGACTCAGTTCGGTGGCTGGCGGAATGGGCAACTCAGCGAACCGGCGGAGTCCATTGAAGGTGAAGAGACTGGCGCTTTTGTTCGCTTCGAGACCACTGAAGGCACGCCCGTTTTAATGCGAGTGGGTATCAGTTACACGTCGATGGAGGGAGCCCGCAGGAACCTGCAGGCAGAACTGGCTCATTGGGATTTTGATCAAGTCGTCGAGGATTCCAAGCAGGATTGGAACGAACACCTTTCTCGCATTGAAGTCGAAGGGGGATCGGATGCCCAAAAAACAAAGTTCTATACCGACCTGTGGCGTTCCATGTTGGGACGCCGCATCATTAGCGACGCCGATGGTGCGTACAGCGATTTGACAGGAGCAAGCCAGGTCATTCGTCAGATTCCGGAAGACGAGGCTGGTAAGCCGAAATTTGCAATGCACAATTTCGATAGTTGGTGGGGCAGCCACTGGAGTCTTAACATTCTGTGGCCGTTATTGTGTCCAGAACGATACAGTGACATTTGCAATACTTCGGTTGAAATGTACCGCAATGGCGGACTCATTCCCCGGGGCCCGTCCGGCGGCAACTACACGTTCGTGATGATCGGCGACAGTGCAGCTCCCGCCATCACGGCCGCTTATGCGAAAGGCATCAGAGATTTTGATGTCGAATTAGCGTTGGAGGGACTCGTTCGAAATACAGAGATTGATGGTGGACGCTATTACGGCGGATATGCGAAGTCACCGACGCCAGCAGTCTATGAGGAATACACGAAGAAAGGCTACGTGTCTCACCGAAACAAGCTCTCTGGCGGGCATGGCAGCGCGGTTACCAGTCTAACGCTCTACAATTCGTACCATGATTGGTGTATCGCCCAAATGGCGAAAGGCTTGGGGAACGAGGAACTCTACCAGCGATTCATCCCGGGGGCCGCGAACTATCAAAATGTGATCTGGCCCGAAAAACAATCGGCTTGGGTCCGCACGGCGGACGGTGGCTGGTTAGATAATTATCTCCCCAACGAGAAGAGGTTTGAGCAAGAAGGGTTTTGTGAAACGAGCGCCGCCGTTTCGACGTTCTTTGTGCCCCATGATGCGATGGGATTGGCCCAAATTCTAAGCGGTCCCGATGCGGCCGCGGCGAAATTGAATGAGCAGTTCGAGTTGGCAGTGAAAGATAAGTTCCACCTCAAAGGACGCGAGCATGGGGCTGCCTGGATTGACTATGCTAATCAGGACGGTACCGGAGCGGCTCACTACTTCAATCGAATTGGCTTCCCCTGGCTCAGTCAGAAATGGGTACGTGCCGTACAGGACGCCGCCTTCAGCGGAACAGACCCGTACAGTGGATACAACGGTGACGAAGATCAGGGGCAAATGGGTGCGGTCAGCGCGCTGATGGCGCTGGGCCTCTTCCAGTTTGACGGTGGTTCCGGGTTGAATCCCAGTTATGACATCACCGCCCCTGTTTTCGATAAAGTCGAAATCAAACTGAGTGATCGTTATTACAGAGGCAATGTCCTGACGATACTAACCAAGAACCAAGCCCCGGAGAATGTCTACATTCAGTCCGCAATGTGGAACGGCAAACCCCTTGAATCGTCACTCCTTCCGCACAATGATCTCGTTCAAGGGGGTGTGCTGGAGTTGACCCTGGGCCCGAATCCCAACAAAGAATGGGGAGTGGGCAATTAAATGGGGATTCAGAAACGCCGTTGGCGAGACTCGCGGGTAAGATCTCTTGTTGTTCCAGCCGGCAATGCCAGTTGGTCTTAAACGCAGTCGCCTCCCGGTGTCCGGCCGGTGATTCGTTTGAAGGCACGGTAGAAAGTGGATACGTCATCAAAGCCACATTGAAAAGCGATCGAGGAAACTTTTCGATCGGCGTCGGCGAGCAGCTCCTCCGCTCGGCGGATACGCAGTCCGTTTACGTACTCCAGCCACGTCATCCCTGTTCTCGCTTTGAACTGGTTGGTGAATGTGCGGCGAGACATACCTGACGCCCTCGCCGCCCCGTCGAGTGTCAAGGGTTCAAAAAAGTTGCGTTGGAGCCATTCGAGATAAGCCTCAAGCATCGGGTCGCCTGACGGTTTGTTCGTTGTGCCACTCGCTGCTTTTGCGGGAGCCAATTTCAGCGCTAACTCCGAGAGTAACTCCAACGCCGCAGCAACGGACGCGAACTGACTCGTAGCTTCGTCTTGGTCGACCAGATACAGCAGCCTGCGAAAGTGCTGCTCAATGCGAAGTGTCCCCAGCCGTTGACCTGAGTAGACGCCAGTTTGATAAAGCGGCAGTACTGGTTCGACACATCGTAATTCTTGCGTGTCCAATCCGAGTCCAAACAGAGAGACGGGGGCGTCGGAGGAGTCGACGATTCGGTGAGTGGTGTGAGGCGGAACGATCACGAGAGTGCCCGATTCGCAATCAAGAGAATCGGTCTCAAACTCGATCCTTGCTCGGCCCTCGCGAATCCACAGGAACTTCAGAAATGTGTGTTGCGTGACGGACATCGCAAAGGATTCGGCATGCCGGCTTTCGAATACCCATAGGCCGCTCGGACGCATATCTGGCGGCACTGGCGTATTGCGTGTCTCAGTCGTCGAGCCGATGGGGCGTACCGGAGGCATGGAGGCCGTGTGCAGGTTGATGGGATCGCAAATTCTCAGGGTGAAGCCCCATTGTGCCAGGTATTGCCCAAAACGCGAGTCCTTCGTGCTCAAATCGCCAAGTCTATTCTGCGCAGTGATTGTATGCTGAGTTGACTGATCACTTGATGACGCAATCATGTCCGCCTCGTCGAACCAGTCTCGACGTGCTCATTCCTTGATTCCGGCATCGCCACCCGCCCAGACCACCTCCTACGGCATGAAGTATGAACCTGGAACCTCTGAAAATTGCGATGCACGGCGTCACCGGGCGCATGGGAACGAACCAACATCTGATCCGTTCCATTTTGGCCATCATTCGTCAGGGTGGCGTCCAGCTTTCGTCGGGGCAGTGGCAACCGATCGAGCCAATTTTGGTTGGTCGCAACGCGGAAAAGCTAAAACGGCTCGCCGTGACGGTGGCGACTGAAGAAATCGGTCGATCCATCGAGTGGACGACTGACCTGGATGCGGTGCTCGAGGACCAGAGCGTTGACATCTTTTTCGATGCCTCCAGCACCCAAATGAGACCGGAGTTGTTGAGAAAAGCAATGCAACAAGGAAAATCGGTGTACTGTGAAAAACCAATCGCGATTGATCCAGACACCGCCGCTCAGCTTGCCGAGGTCGCCCACCAAACCGGTGTGAAGAATGGTGCGGTTCAGGATAAATTGTGGCTGCCCGGAATCCGCAAACTGAGAATGCTCCGGGACCAAGGGTTCTTTGGAAAAATGCTGAGTGTTCGCGGTGAGTTTGGCTACTGGGTGTTTACCGGACATGATGGCGATCAGCCCGCCCAGCGGCCATCGTGGAACTATCGCAGCGAAGATGGTGGCGGCATGATGATCGACATGTTTTGCCACTGGGAATACCTGATCAATGATTTGTTTGGCCCTGTCGAACGCGTGTTGGCCCACGCGACGACCGAAGTTCCTGAACGAATTGACGAGTCGGGGGCGGCCTACCGGTGCACCGCCGACGACGCCGCTTACGCGATTTTTGCGTTGCAGAGTGGTGTCACGTGCCAGTTCAACAGTTCATGGACGACACGCGTTCGACGTGATGATCTGTTGACGATCCAAGTCGATGGAACGGAAGGATCGGCTGTGGCAGGGCTACGAGAATGCTGGATTCAAGGGGCATCTGTGACACCGATGCCGACCTGGAATCCTGACGTGCCGCAGCCCATCAATTTTTACGACAATTGGCAGCAGATGCCGAACACAACAGAGTATGACAACGCATTCAAAGTTCAGTGGGAGTTGTTCATTCGTCACTGTGTCGGCGATGCGGAATTCCCCTGGACGCTAGCGTCCGCGGCCGCGGGCGTGCGTTTGGCTGAAGCGGGTGCTCGCTCAGCAAACGAGCAAAAGTGGATTTCGATCGAGGGTGGATCTAGCAATGTCAAATAATTCCACCGACGAACCCACTCGCGATCGGCTGGCCATTCACACGATCACCACCAAGGCGTGGCCACTCGAAGTTGCACTGGAACGTTACGCGGCGGCAGGTATCGGAGGTGTGAGCATTTGGGTCGAAGCGATTGAAGGAATGTCCGCCACCGCGGCAAGCCGCGCGGTGCAGGCATCCGGTCTCCAAGTCCCTGCGCTAGTTCGTGGCGGCTTCTTCTGTGATTCCGACTCACGTGTACGAGAGCAGCGGATCGACCACAACCGCACACTGATTGAAACCGCCGCAGAACTATCGGCCGAGATGCTGGTGCTCGTCGTCGGAGCGACTCCGGGTGAGTCACTGGACCGACAGCGAGGTTGGGTACAAGACGGGATCGAAGCTCTTATCGACGATGCGAAAGCAGCAAACGTCCGATTGGCGATCGAGCCGTTACACCCGATGTACGCTGCGGATAAGAGTTGCATCAATCGCTTAACCGAGGCGCGTGAGATCTGTGAGTCAATTCGACAACCCATTCTCGGAATCGCTGTCGATGTCTATCACGTTTGGTGGGATCCAAACTTGCAACGTGAGATCCAATTGATTGGCGCAAACGAAGCTCTCTTTGCGTTTCATTTGTGCGATTGGCGAGTCCCAACCCGCGACCTACTCAATGATCGAGCCTTGATGGGGGATGGTTGCATCGACATCAAAGGATTTCGACATATGATGGACGCGGCTGGCTTCGCCGGTTGGAACGAAGTTGAAATTTTCTCCGATGAACATTGGTCGCGAGACCAACAGACCTTCCTCGACGAAATCATTGATCGGTATGCGCGTTGCTAAACACATGTTGAATTCGACGCCCAGAAGGACAACCGCTAGAGGTGCGATGGCCAGAGAACCAACCGCCCGCTAGTTGTCGCGGGGCGGGGTCCACCTGGTGCAGTCAGGTGAGGCACTGGTGTGGGGCACCTACAAACCAAAACTCGGATTTGGATCGGATTTAGTTCTTCATAGGGGCTGGAATCTTGATAAGACGATGGTGGAAACTGTCTGACAGGTACAGACTGTCCCGATACCAAGTCACGCCATGGGGACGTTTGAGTTCAAAGGGAGTTGTATTGAGAGTGCTGACCGTTCGGGTCTGCGGATCATAGATCCGAATTAAATGGTTATTGTCGTCGGCCAAGTACACTCGTCCGTCCGGACCGGTTTCAATATGCTTAGGACCGTTAAAGGTTGCCTGCAAAGCCGGGCCATCTTGCTTACCCTTTCTACCGGTTCCAGCGAGAGTGTAGATGCGACCGTCACGCACCACGCGTAGCGCGTTCCCGTTTCGCTCGGCGATATAAAAGTTCCCGTCGGCATCAAACGCGACTGCGCGGGGGTCCACGAGCGGCGAATCCGTCGCCAACTCTCCGTCAATGGGAACACCCTGCTTGCCGTTCCCAGCCACGGTGCGGAGTGAGTTTGTTTTTAAGCTGAGCTCCCGTATTCGTCGGTTGCCGATATCTGCGATCAACAGCGATTGCCCATCGGGGGACAGTGCAATGCTGATGGGTTGATTGAATCGCACTGGGGTCGCACCCGGCTGACGGATGTTGTCACCGTCGCCGGAAAAACCCGGGGCACCTGAACCTGCCAAAGTTTCTACCCGACCGGTTTTGGGATCCAGGCTACGGATGACATGGTTCATGTGCTCGGAAAGATAGATCATCCCATCGGGAGCAATGACCAAATTGTGCAACTGGTTGAACTTGGCATCGCTGCCGACGCCATCGACGTAACCTGCCTGACTTTGCCCCGCAACCGTTGTGAAGCTGCCGTCGACGTTCCGCTTGAGCACGCGCCCGCCATCGTACTCGACAACCCACATTACACCATCGCTGTCAAACTGGACTCCGAATGGGCAATGCAGTTGGCCTGGGATGTTCGGCGACGGTACAGGATCGCGGGAGCCACCAATGGCTTCCGGGGATTGGGATGACTCTGCAGAGTCGACATCGACTGGGACGCGATTCTGAACAACGAGCACGTGTCCTTGAGGATGGGACGCGGTGGCGGCTCGCGGTCGGAATAGGTGTGGATTCGCTGGTAGCCCTCTTACGAGATCGCTGGTGTCGAGCGTGCGAATCACAGGCGTGACAGAGGCCTGTGTGCACAGCTTTGGAGTCGGAATGGCCGAGACGAGTAACGCGAGCGGGACTGAAAGACTGTTAATCATGGATGGCGTTTAGATTGTTCGCGGTTTGAAAACCGACATGCGTGGAATATGCGATGTCGACCAATAGTCTACCTGATCAGCGCTGGCGATTGATTGACTGTCAAGCATCTCGCTCCAGGAAAGTCGAGTGATGATTGATATCACGGGACCCGGTGCGATGTGCCGGCATGAATCCTTGCGTCAGCACGCCACGAGCCCGATCTGGTAGAATCACTTCCATTGATGATCCGTCCTTGGCCGGCTTGCCATACCGCCCGGTGTGGAAGCTGGTTGCAACGCGCGATCTGTCCGGCTGACACGACAACGTCTGGTTGATTTCAGCCTGATCCCACCTAATCGCTGCGCAATTTCCCGCCTCGCTCGTGGCGACGGCGATTCGCACGGCGTCCCGCCCCCGGTCCCCCCCATGAAATTCTTACCAGCACATCTCTGTTTGTCGCGCATGCTCTTCGTCCTGACCGTATCAGTCCTGGTCGGTCAACCGGCTGCTGCTATCGCGCAAGATCCACAAACCATTGAGGATCCCAGTTTTAAAAGCGGGGCGGCGTCTCCGCTCTATCTGACGGCCAATGATTTGTCGATCGCAACGGGTAAGCCTTCTCTCGTAGTGATGTCACATGGTTCCACTCACGTTCCCGTGTGGTCTTTATCCGGAGGCAGTGTAGGCCAATCGGTGGCCGGCATTGTCAACGGCCTTCCGCGCGATTGCGTCGCGGTGAAGGTCGAGATCGTCGTGACCTCTACTGATGCCGAGACCAGGGCTGACTTGGAGGATGTTTACCGAGTCCATTTGTCGCAGCTGGTGGAGGATGCTCCGTTCTCCGCGCGTCACGCGCTGGGCAAGCCCGTGCGAACACCGCTGCCCCCTGGTCCATTTTATTCTCGATCGATCGTTTTGGAGTCCTATTACGAGGTGGTCCCCACCAAGCCGCTGACGGTGCGGATTCAGCGCGAGCCCGGCCTCCCCGGTGACACGTTCACCCGGCCCACTGGTTTGGCGGTCGTGAAGGTGACTCCGTTATACGGTCTTCCTGATCCTCATGTCGTGCAGGACGTGAGTGGCTACAACTCGTGGCCGATGACTCAGGCCATCGGTGAGAAGCTGGTATGCACGTACAGCCGAGGCTCCAAGCACACGATTGGAGAAGATGCCCGGGCGGTCTATGCGCGTACGTCCACCGACGGCGGGAAAACGTGGACGGCGGAAACGGTGGTCGCCAACACACCCGGCTACGGCGAGGTCACCGTCGGCAAGGGGCTGGATTCCTCCGGGGCAATGCTGCTCTGGGTACGGCGAGTCGGCCAGGAGCGGCATCACGACCTCTACCGCACCACAGATGGAGTGACGTTCACGCTCATCGCGTCGCCGAAACTGGCCATCCCACCCATGCAGGTAACAGACGTTTTCGAAGTCCCCGAGGTTGGGTTGATGGCCTTGTGGTTCGCGGGAAATTATAGTGACCAAGCGGTTCACTCGTGGGGCGTGATGACCAGCGCCGACGACGGCGCCACCTGGACACAGACTCCGGTCGAGTCCGGGCTGATGAAAGCGGATTGGCCTACGGAACCCTCAGCTGTTTATCTCGGCGATGGGAAAATCCTTGCCATCGCGAGGACGGAATCCGGGCCGTCCCAATTTCAGCTGGTCTCCACGGACAACGGTCTCACGTGGACGCGGGAGCAAACCAACATAGGCGACATATTGGCCTCAACACCCAGCCTTATTCTCGACGCTGAAACGGGCTTATTGAGCAATTATTACTACGAACGTGGCCGGGGAATTCTACGGCGTCGAGTCGTTGATCCCGACGTCGTCTTCGACAATCCGCTTCTCTGGCCGGCTTCGGAGGCTGTTGCCACCGGTAGTCCGATTACCTGGGATTCCGGCAATGTGAATTCCACCGTGATGGGAGCCAATCACTACGTCTCCTTCTACTCTGGAAAAGCTCCTGACACGGCGGTCATGATTTTGGAGATTCCAGAACCAACATGGGAACTCGTGCCTGTCAGCCTCGGCGAGCCCAAAAAATAGTCGTTGCTTTTAAATTCCAATTTTAACATATCGGCTTACTGTACCAAGTCGGACGCCGATGCCGCCTTCAGTTCCAACTCGGAATCTCCATATGAAGTTTGTGATGACCCTTGTTTTCATTTCCGTCGCTGCCTGCGTAACAGGGTATGCAGCGGATCCTCCGGTTGGGGAGCCGAAGATCGGTTCGTTGTCCGTTGGGAAGGTGCTGTACCTGGGAAACAGCATCACCTTGCATGGACCGGCGCCAAAAATTGGCTGGACGGGAAATTGGGGAATGGCCGCCAGCGCCGCGAAGAACGATTACGTTCACTTGTTAACTGCGGACATTGCTCAAGCGAGTGGACGCCAGCCTCAGATAATGGTTCGCAACATGGCTCGGTTTGAACGTGAGTACGGCACGTTTAAAATTGAAGAGGAATTCAAGGACGAGCTGGATTTTGAGGCAGACCTAGTGATCGTGGCTATCGGAGAAAATGTGACCACGCCGGCCACGGATGAAGCCAAGGCAGCGTTTGCAAATGCGTTCGCCCAGCTCATTGCTACGATTCAGCAGCATGGTGACCCGGAAATTTTCGCTCGCAGTTCATTCTGGCCCAATTCAACGAAGGATGACATCATGCGCCAGGTGACCGCGGAGGCAGGAGCTACTTTTATTGATATTTCCGAACTGGGTGATGACAAGTCAAATCAGGCGAGCGCGGAGCAACCATTTGAACATGCAGGCGTCGCCGCCCATCCCGGCGACAAAGGGATGCAGGCGATCGCCACTGCGATCTATGCAGCCATTCAGGAGCAGGCCGGCGTGACGGGGAAATGAGTGCAAGTTTCCGCGGTGCACGCCAACCGACCCAGCGGGGATAGCCTTAGGCCTGACTCGTGACTCGACTGCAATGCATTCTGTCTCCAAGCCGAGTTCGCCATCGGATGAACCGCATTGATTCCGGCAGATCTTGCTGGCGTGGCATCACTGAAAATTATAGCCCTCCTGGAGACCAATAGCCTGCTAGGACAGAATCTCCTGGATCACTTCGCCGGCGACATCGGTAAGTCGGTAGCTGCGGCCGTTATGGAAGTATGTCAGCCGTTCGTGGTCGAGTCCGAGAAGGTGAAGAATCGTGGCGTGAAGATCGTTCACGCTGACGGGATTCTCAACGGCTTCGTAGCCGATCTCGTCGGTCTCACCGTAACTGACGCCTCCTTTGATACCCGCGCCAGCCATCCACTGCATAAAGCCTTTTGGATTGTGATCACGTCCTTTGCCGTTCTGCGAAATCGGCATGCGGCCAAATTCGCCACCCCAGATCACAAGCGTGGATTCGAGCAGTCCGCGTTGTTCCAAGTCGGCCAGTAGACCGGCCACGGGCACGTCCGTGGCCGCGCAATGATGTGTGTGGTTCTCCTCCAGGTTGTTGTGAGCGTCCCATTCGCCATCGCTGTAAACCTGCACGAACCGAACACCGCTTTCGACAAGTCGTCTGGCCATCAAGCACTTCGATCCAAACGACTGGGATCGGGGTTGATCGATACCATACAGCTTATGCATCGCCGGCGTCTCTCGCGAAAGATCCACGACTTCGGTGGCTTCTTTTTGCATTCGAAACGCCAACTCAAAAGATTGCATGCGGTTTGCGAACTCGGCGTCCCGGGTATGAAGCCGCATGTGTTCGTCATTCAGTTTGGCCATCAGATCCAGCTGCGCTCGCTGGTCCTGCTTCGTAACGCTTGGTTGCCGGCTGAGGTTGAGGACGGGTGCGCCCTGGGATCGGAATAGCGTGCCCTGAAATGTCGAAGGTAAGAAACCAGCGCCCCAGTTATGCGGACCGCCTTTGGCTCCCTGCGTGTTGCCCAGCACCACGTAGCCTGGCAAATCCTGGTTTTCGCTGCCCAAACCATACGTTGCCCAGGCCCCGGCGGTGGGAAAACCTGGACGAGGCAAGCCGCTATTGATTTGGTAGATCGCTGGGACGTGGTCATTCGATTCGCTGTAACACGATTTGACGAGTGCCATCTTGTCGACATGTTTGGCGACGTTGGTGTACTTGTCGCAAACCCACTGTCCACATTCGCCATACTGCCGGAAGGAAAACGGCGACTTCATCAACGGTCCAGGATTGCCAAAAAATGCTTGGATATTGGTAGTGTCACCGTCTCGTTTGTCGAGCTCAGGCTTGTGGTCGAACATGTCGACAGCACTCGGGGCGCCTTCCATGAACAGCCAAATCACCGACTTCGCCTGAGCCGGAAAATGGCCTGGACGCGGAACCAGCGACGTCACCGGATCGGTTGCACCATCCGATTGCGGCGCAGCCAAGAGATTTTGCTCTGCCATTAAATTGGCAAGGCCAATCAATCCTGCGCCGGCGCCCGCTTTGCAAAGCCACTCTCGGCGACTGAGCAAATTCGCGACGCGCCCGCATGGAAACAACTGTGAAGTTTTAGTCATGTCAGCTCACTCAATTGACGTAGATGAATTCATTCAGTCCGAACAGAGACTGGCAAAAGTCTGTCAGCGCCTCGATGCGTGCATTTTGTTCCGCTCGTTCCGTTCGGACGTTTGTCTGTGCCTCGACAAATTGGATCGAGGTTTCTATTTCCCAGGTCGTGGGCAAGCGGGCAAACGCGGTTTCAAAAGCCCGTTCAATGATCGGCTTGAGCTCAAAGTCGCCCGCCTCCGATCTACCCGTTTGCTTCCGAACCAGCAATCTTGCAAAGTCGCCAGCGACGGTGCGGACCAGGCGATCGTTTAGAATCACCATGGCTTGCGGTGCCACGGTGGTGTTTTGCCGGCGAGCACAAGTGGTCATCAAGTCCGGGCGATCAAACGCCTGAAACATAGGATAGGGAATGAGTCGTTTGTGGAACATGTAGACGCTGCGCCGCCGTGTGGTCGCGTCGTCTTGGGCGTCTTTGGGATAGCTCTCCCCCTGAATGTTTCGAGCGAGGTTAGCCTCGGGAGAGATGTAGGGCTTGAATCCAGGTCCACCCGCTTCCAGGTTAAGCGTTTCGCTAACTGCCAACATCGCATCACGCATCGCTTCGGCCTCCATACGCAGGGGAGTCATCCGCCACAGCAAATTGTTGGCGGGATCCCGTTCCGAGCCCCGCGGGTCCGCAGCACCTCGCGTGCTGGCCTGCTGCCATACGGCGCTGGTGAGTATGAGTCGGTGCAACGCCTTGATTTTCCAGCCGCTGTCAATGAACTCGGTCGTCAGGTATTCGAGCAACATGGGGTGTGAGGGCTCGTCGCCTTGCACGCCAAAGTCACTTGTTGTGCGCACGAGGCCCTTGCCAAAGTGATGGTGCCAAACTCGGTTGACAATAACCCGAGCCAACAGTGCCCCGGCGCCATGCTCCGTGTCGGTGATCCAGTCGGCGAGGGCGCGGCGTTGCAACGTGCTTTTCGCTTCGCCAATCTCGCTGTACGCAGCCTTGGCTTCCTGCCAGTAGTCCTTCGCCTCTGCGCCGGATGACAACATCGCAGGAAACCCGATATCGACTTCGATTTCGCGATCGTAGACGTCGCTGCGGCGAAACAACCAAGTCGTTCGACGTTGATGGTCAAAGTCCTGGAAGACAAATGCCTTTTTTCCACTGGGTAACTTGGCCGTCACGCGGTCTCCGCTGTGGAAGACGCCCATCAACTGGTAATACTCCTTCGCCGAAAACGCGTCATATTTGTGATCGTGACAGCGAGCACACGCAACGGTGAGTCCTAAGAAACCGGAACCCAGCGTTGAGATCACGTCATCCAACTCGTTGTACCGATTGGCCAGACGTTCGCTTTCCAGAAACGAATCGGGTAACTTAAATGCCGGCCCGGACGTTAAAAAACCCGTCGCCGCAACCGCAGCGTCATTGTCGGGCTCGAATTCATCACCGGCAATCTGCCAGCGCACGAACTGGTCGTAGGGCATGTCGTCGTTGAACGCTTGAATGACAAAATCGCGATACGTATATGCATACGGACGGTCCTTGTCGGCTTCTTGTCCATCGCTGTCGGCATAACGCGCCACGTCTAACCAGTGCCTGCCCCAACGCTCGCCATAGCGAGGTGACGCCAGCAGTCGGTCCACGAGGCTCTCGACGGCTGAGTCGGGATTCTTTGAATGAGCGGTCGTGAATTGGCTGACTTGTTCCAGTGTCGGTGGTAACCCGATCAGATCAAAATAAATTCTTCGCACCAGTGTTCGTGCATCGGCAGGTTGCGATGGTTGAATGCCAACCTCGTCGAGACTCCGCCTCACAAATCGGTCGATCGGTCCTTTCGACCAGTGGTCGTCCGACTGCCGCGATGGTCGATCGACGGACGTGAGTCGCTGAAACGCCCAGTGTGTTTTAGCTTGATCTAGCTTCGGATCAACGACGTCCGCGTCATCGGGCCAATGGGCGCCTTGATCGATCCACGCTCGGAGCAGACTGATTTGCGCTTTGGTAAGCCGCCGATTTCCCTCGGGCGGCATCAAACGATCTTCGTCGACGCCGGATACTAATTGAATAAGCAAACTCTTCTTGCTCTGGCCCGCGACGATTGCTGTAGCACTGTCGCCACCCTGGAACGCTCTGGCTTTGATGCCCAGGTTCAGGCCACCTTCCTCGGTGGTCCCGGCGTGGCACTCGTAACAGTTGTCCCGCAGAATCGGCTCAATCTCGCCAAGGAAGTCAACGGGTTCAGCAGGTGTCTCTTGAGACTTCGTGCCGATATCACTTTTCTGAGCAGACGGATTTGTCTCTTGCGTGAACGCATTGCTGCTGAACAATCCCAAGCAGATTGCCACGAACGTACAGCGATCGTGAAACGGAAAAGTCAAAGGAAGGACCTTCATGTCTATTCGCTGAGAGGGGAACGAAGTCGGAAGACAACCGAACGCCACGATTTCCAGTACCACGATGCCGCGCACTGAGGGGCACCGTGAACCGAACGAAAACTAAATCCTTTGCCGCTGAAATATCTCCGCTCGGTCCCTGTGTTGCGGCGGAGTCCAGCGACCGGCCATCGGCGCAATTGCCATGATAACCGGTATCAGGTTCGGTGATTGAAGGTGACTAGCAATTCGCAGCTGCGTAAATCACTTTCGGTTTTCCACTCGGCCCACTGACGTTGCACCGTCTCGGCGTTGGTATTCGCCGGGCGTGGTGCCAAAATGCTGGCGAATTGCCTGAGACATCAACGATCCGGTTGTGAACCCGAATGCGGCAGCAATCGTGGCACCTGCTGGGCTGCGATTGTGAACATCTGCCTCGCTGAGGGCAGACTGATCGATTTCACTCGATCAATCGATCCATCCGACTTTTCCAGTCTTCAAGATATTCACGACGCCAGTCGCTAACGGTTTTCGCGCCGGCTCGTTCGTTAATCGATAAGATTTGATCCGGATTGTCGGTCCAAAAGTATTTCCCATGATCAGTCTTGACGAACGCGCCTCCCCAATGCGGCTCGGTAGGATCGTCGGCGTTGCCTCGAAGCAAGTACAGCAGTGATGGTGTGTCTCCCATTTTGATGTCACGTTTCTTCCTGACGAAAAGATCGCCTAGCGACCCATGACCCTTCACATTTTGTTGAACGAAACGGTCATTGCCCCACTCGCCGTCTTGCATTCCGCCCATGTACATGCCTCGAAACGTGGTATCGCTCTCAATCCACCACAAGTCATCATGTTTGTTGAAAAGGTAATCGCGGGCGGCAGAGTCGAGCTTGGTATTCCACGAGCCAATCGAGTACACCCGGATTTTGCCCTTTATCGAAGGCTCGTCATGGACCGCCTGGGCAACATCCGTGATGCTGCCCCATACGAGAATCCACAACGGCCGCATATCAGCGGTCTGCGCTTGCTGGACGATCCATTGCGAACCAGCCGTTGGCTTGCTCCAACCTTCGTGCGGTGCCTTATCGACAGCACCCTGCTTCGTCACAACACGTAACGCATTCGGAGTGGGGTAGTCGTTCGAGTGCCGTTTTAAGCGCGCGTAATCGCTCGCATAGGCATCGATCACTTCCCGAATGTCTCTCACACGCCCCGCGTTCGGTGGCGATGAGATCAATCCCTCGACATCGATAACGTCGGTGTACAACAGCAGATGCACCAGCGATTGAAAATCGTCAGGGTCCGATCCGCCGATATCTGTCGAGACAATTACACGGGGCTTCTCGCTGTAGGGATCGCCGCGCCGATCGCTGTCTAAGGCGCCGCCAGGAGGTGAGGCGAAGCCCGCCCGGCAACAACCAATTGCAATAGCCAGCAGAACGGCAAGTGAGACGGTTTTCATGGGAGTACGTTCCGGGTGGAAAACTAAAAATGCTTTTGGGGCTTGGCAATCGGTTCAAATCTCACATCGCCAATCCGATATTTCTTCTAGTTGCTTAAATCAAAGTACCATCGCTCAAATTCGGCTTAGCCGACCGAAGCATGCGCCGCAGTACAGTGGACTCTCCTTTAAAGCATGCCGCTAAAATCTCCGGCGCACGCTTCCGTCGGATGAGCCTTATGTTCTCTCGTTATGCTTGTTTTTCAGTTCAACGCCGCTGCCGAAACGCTGTGCTAATCGGATACGGCCATTGTCAACAACAACTCCCGTAGCGATGTCGTCGGAAATCAGTTCAGCACCATCTAAATCCGCGTAGTCGAGCAGCGGCAGAAGTTGCGCGGCGCCAGAGATCCCCACGGAGCTTTCGACCATGCAGCCTACCATGGTTTTCAATCCCAATTCGCGTGCCTGCCGGAGCATTCTCAATCCCGGAGTGAGTCCGCCGCACTTGCAGAGTTTGACATTGATACCATGGAAAATCCCGGCACACTTCGCAACGTCCGCTTCGACCAGGCAATTTTCATCGGCAATGATCGGTAGCGCTGCTTCTTGATAGACACGCTGATGCTGCTCCCGCGACGAATCGGCGGGTAGCGGTTGTTCGATAAACTCGACGCCCAGATCTTTTAACTCGTGTGAGTTTGAAATGGCTTCGTCCACAGTCCAACCGCAGTTTGCATCCACACGTAGAGTCGCCGCTGTCTTTTCTCGCAGGGCACGAATGATCGCGACATCGTGCCGAGAACCAAGCTTGATTTTGTAGATGCTCCACGTTGGACGCGACTCCAACTTAGCGATCATCTTCTCCGGTTCGTCAATTCCGATCGTGTAACTCGATTCTGGAATGTGCTTCCACTCGAGCCCCATCGTTTCAAACGTCCGCTGTCTGCTGTGTTTGCCAAATAGATCGTACGCTGCTAAATCGATCGCCGATAACGCGAAGGAGTCTTCCGCGAATGAAGGCTGCAAGGCCTGCCACAACTGTTCAGGTCTGCCGAACTCGAAAGACTCAATCTCCCTACGACACGCCAGAATCGATTCTGACATGGAGTTCACGGTATGCCCGTAGTACTCATTGGCCGTCGCCTCGCCGAAACCACGGTGCCCGTTGTGCTCCAGTTCAACGATCAGTGAAGACTGTGTATTGATCGAGCCTCGGGAGATGGTGAACTCAAATTCGAGGGGCAGATCGTATCGATGTAAACGCAGCTTCATCCGTACATCTCCGTTCGAAGACGTTCCACGGCATCAGCCAGTGGCGCCGTCCCGTCCCGATACACGTCGCAAACCGGCAAACCAAATTCAGCTGAGACACATTCTCGCTCGGTGGCGGCTTCAGTGGCCGACAATCTACGTCCGTTCATCGCAATTCCGATCACCTTGCAGGGCTGCCGGAGCGACGCGGCAAGTTCGTAAGCCTCAATCAAACGTTTCGTCGGCAACAATGGCACATCGTCCAATCCTTTTACTTTCTCGCGACCCGATTCGTAGCAGAAGATCAAGCCGTGGGGGGCGGTTCCATGCAGCAAGCCCAGCGTGACCGCAGAAAAGCTTGGGTGCGAAATGGAACCCTGGCCTTCGATCAGCAGAAAATCGTGCTGTTCGTTCCGCCGCACGAATGCTTCAGCCGATCCGTTGACAAAGTCCGCCACGACACAGTCGATCGGTACGCCGTCGCCCGCAATCATGATGCCGGTCTGTCCGGTCGCGAGAAATTGGGCATCGTGGTTTCTTCGCAGTAGTTCTCGCTCGACTTCCAACGTGACGACCATCTTGCCGACGCTGCAGTCGTGGCCAACGGTGTGAATTCGCAAGCAGCCATCGCGAAACGGAGCGGCCGTCGCTGTTGTTTTTTCAGTGTTTCGTCGAACGTCGATCAGTTGGCTACCCGATGCGTTGGCGAGCGTCCGCAGCTCTGCGTCGTCTCCAAGAAATTCGTGCAAACCAGACACAATGTCGATCCCGCGTTCCAACGCTTGTTTTAGAACCGGTCGCCAATTCCCCGGTAGTTTTCCACCAGGCGGGGCAATGCCGATGAAAATGGAATCGGCTCCAGGAATGATCGAATCGACGATCGGAATGCCTTCGCCGGTCGCGAACACCTCCTGGGCGTGCTTGCCCGCCAGCTCAGTATCGAGCACCGCAGCGATGTCTTCGTGTCGATAACGCAAGAGGCTGATAGCCGTCTTGGCGAGAAAGGGAGTTGAGTGGCCATCGGTCAACAGCACAATGCGTCGATAGTTTTTGAGTGTTTCGTTCGAAGTCATGTTTGCTGAGTCGCACGTGGATGATTCCCGCGGCGTCGGAGATGGACACGGTGGGCAGTGAAGGCATGAAGCCGTGCGGAAATCTTACCCCGATACTCGCTGCCGTGGAGTGCGCAAACTCGCAATTCCTTTTACCGCTACCGCATTGCGCACGCACCGAACCTCTTCTTGATGTTAAACGATGACGAACGATAGACGTTCAGAATCTGTTAGGTCGGTGTGTCAGTCAACACGAAATACGTTTAAGTCGGATGAACCTTGTTTTCCCGCGGAGGAATCATCCAGCACGAATCGTGCCGCTCCATGCCAATGTGGGGGTAGTAGCTCGCCGCCGCCGGAGCCGCCAACAGAATCATACGAGTGGCCAGCCCGGCATGCTCATGAGTCACGCGAATCAGCTCCCGACCGATCCCCTGACCCTGGCGCGCGACATCAACCGCCAGGTCCGATAGATATGTGCAGTAGGCAAAGTCCGAGATCGCCCGAGACACGCCAACCAGCGTTCCGTCCGCATCCCGCGCCGTCGCGACCAAGTCAGCCCCGTCCAGCATCCTCGCGATCCGTGCCACATCGTCCACCGGTCGCCGCTCCGCCAACGTCGATCGTCTCAACACGTCGATGAACTCCGCGGCCGTCAGTTCGGGTTCAATTTCATATTTCATTGCTGACCTCTGTTTGCAATATTTCAACTACCGCGCCGTGAACGTCGTTCATGCGGCATTTTGCTGGATTCGTAGCCTGGGACCATCGTCCCGAGCGTGGAGAAGCGAGGTCGCGGACGAGACAATGGTCCCATCTGACGTACAAATAAAATCGTTCATGGCGTTGGGCGGAGTTTGGGAACGAGATCTTGTGGCTCCGCAGTTGGCGACTGCGGAAGCGACTCGCGAACTCGCTGCAGCTGCGCAATTCTATTTTGCAATCGAGCGATCTCATCGTCGATCGCCGCGAGGTTGCGTTCTTCGGTCGGTGAAGAGAGATCTTCACCCAGGCGATCGAGTTTGCTGATGCGGTGCAGGATCGGGACGGTCAAACTGAGCGCACCAATCACGATCGAAGTCGCTGCGATCAACCGCCAAATGCCTTGCGAATCAATCTCCGCAAGCATCACCGCACACAGCAGCAATGCGAACCCGAAAATGATCTGGCTGCCGATGACGTGGACCCACTGAAATCGCTTCGCTAGCTTTGCAATCGACAATAAGCAGACATGCACCGTCGCGACGCCAAGAGTGGAGACACAAGCCGTCAATTTCCAAAACATCTCGGAGTCAACCTGGCCCCATATTCCAATGAGCATCAAGGCCGCCGACACGATCGCGAACACCAAACCGGACATGGGTAGCAGATTGCGACCGCGCGGTGTGCGCGACAAATCGCACGCGAGTCCACACAGGCTTGTCACGGCGACGATGACCGTCGTCAGTATGACTTGCACTTCAAACCATCCCCACTTGTCGCGCAGAATAAACACGATCCCAAGGACCGCGCCGAGGACCACTGAGCTGATCAGTCCCCACAAAAAACACTTCGTTGGTAGCGGTTTGTTGATTGTCGAGTGATCAGACATTGGTCGAGTCTTAGTGAAGTGAGAGCGATGTTGGAGAAAGCAATGTTCTCAGCAGGAGCCTTTCCGCCGATCAGCCCTGCGCGAAAAGTAGATCCGAGGCTGAGATTTTTTTGCGAAAACTCAGGGCGAGCTTGGGATACGGAAACTTGCCTCGGGCGGCTAGAATGAGCAGGCAACTTGGGCACAACGAGCCAGAAAGTTTTTGAATTGAACTTCTGGAGATTCACCAAACGTTGTACCTCACGGAAGTCAAAATGCTGGAAGTTCTAGCGAACACCGTACTGAATAGGAAAGATACATGCCGGAGAGCCTAACTCACGAACAAGCAGAGTCCTTCATGTTTCGGTTTAAACTGATCGTCGGACTGGTGATCGGCGTGCCACTCATACCGATGTTCATTTATGCGGCTTACATGGACAAGAGATTGGACGAATTTGAGGCCACGTTGCATTACCAACCGCCCGTCGAATCCAGCGAAGATACGCAGTTCCAATTTGTCGATCAAGTTGCGCTCTCAATCAGTCAAGGTCAGGTTGTCTATGTTCCTGCCTACTCGCACATCTATCACGAAGACGGCAAGCCTCACATGCTAACGATCACGATGAGCGTGCGAAACACGAGTGACGAGAACGCCATCGTGGTGAGAAGCATTCGTTATTTCGACACCGAGGGACAGCAAGTCAAATCGTATCTGAGAAAGCCCGTGACATTGGGGCCGCTGGGCACCACCGAGATACTCGTCGAACGCGACGACGCGACGGGTGGCAGTGGCGCTAATTTTCTCGTTGACTGGGTTGCGGCGACGCCGGTTTCCGAACCCATCATCGAGGCGGTCATGATTGACACGACAGGAAAACAAGGGATTTCGTTCGCAAGGAGCGGAAGAGTGATACGTGAAGTTGATCGTGAGCCACTAGCGACAAGCGGATCACCGTCTACGGAGATGGAATAAGGTGGCGAGATGTAGACGTCGTCGATAAACACGAAACCCTGCCCGGTTTCGATTTCCGCAGGTGCTCGTCGGTCAACTCGACTTCGAAAGGCTGGCTGTGCATGTGCGCTTTCACATGATAACTCACCGAAGATCAAGGCGGCCTAAGTCTGCAATCTGCGACCCCATCGCTGTAAGTAACGTCAAGCGTGAGGGCCCGACGTATTTTACTGACCAAATGGTCTTTGTGCTGGGCGCCTGGCCGGCCTTAGACCTGCGCTGGGGCGGCGTTGAGCACCCTGACGTGCGCCACCTTGACCGCCTGGAAAGTGACTTCGACCGTTGACCAATCCCGCCGATTCGTCTTTGTCCAGCCAGATCGTGAATTCCTGCTGCACCGACTTGCACCAACCTTTTTCTTTGTTGCATGCAAAGTACTGGATTTGTACCAAGATCGGTTCGTTCGCATCCCAATCCTGCACGTCGACCAAGAACTCGCGTGGCTCACTGTCCGACTCAATTTCTAAACGCTTGGAATGCCCGGTCGCGGGCGAGACTGCCGCCCCGTTGGCAATCAGCTTGTACTCTGGTGGATCAGCAAGATTGTTCCAACTTGCGCCCAGAACTGGGTCTTGGCGAAAACCAAGATACAGCTGTCCGGTTCCGGTCCTGATCAGGTTCTGGTCTGCCTCGGGACGAAGTTTCACATAGTGGTTGGCCGGATTGAAATCAATCGAGCGCAATGTGGTAACAGAGTTACTTTCGCCGCCAGACTCGACTCGTAACGGGACAGCCACGCCATCCACGCTAAGTCGCTCCACGAGTATTTCGCTTTTGGGTGTGAGGTGACGTTCGAAGCGAGGGAGATTCAAGTCTTCCACTGTGGTCAGTGTGTCCGGCGTTCCGACCAGATCCTCCAGGGACTCCCGCAGGCTGGAACCACGACCCCATGAATCGCGATGCACCACTTTGCCGGTTCGATCGAATACGAACTGAGAATTCGGGGTTAGGTTGAAATAGGTTTTCAGCTGGTTATCGATCGGATCTGTCAACCATGGGATTTGGGTCTGCAAGAGCTCCTCGGCATGTTCGACTTGCGCGAAGCGGTCCTCAATCGAAGATGGCTGTACGAATCCCCAGTTCTCAGGGTGTGCCAGTGATTGGTATAGGAAGTAGAAATCAACGCCTCGGTCCCGGAAGTCGCGAGCGACGGCCTCGATCTCAGGGTAGGAATTTCGGAATTCGGGACACGTTAAACAGCCACCGACGATCACGGTGTACTTCGACTTAAAGATGCTATTGACTGGCACCAGTTCCCGATCGACGTTGTAGACATTCAGTTCTACGGGGAGTTCAGCTCCGATTGGAAATTTTTCTCTGAATTCAATGTCACGGGGGCGATCGCGATCGCGAGGGCGTCCACTCCGCGACGCCTGCCCACCACGCTGGTTTCCCGCTTGCCCTCCGCTCCGACCAAGACGACCCTGCCCCGCACCCCGTTGACCCTGCCCCGCACCCCGTTGACCCTGCCCCGCGCCCCGTTGACCCTGCCCGAACTCTTGGCCGCCCTGTCGTTGGCCCTGCGGAGGTTGCGCCTTGAGTGTGTTGGAACTCAGCGAAATGACCAGGCAGGTCACGAAGGAGAACAGGGTCTGCATGGTGGGACGTTTCATGGATGAACCCGTGATTTTAGAGAGGGAGTAGGGGATGGCTACGAATATTGAATGAAATCTAGTCTTGACTAGCGTCGACCTTGCGTCGGCGCGTTCACAGGTGCATTGCCGGTCGGATTGAGTTTGTTGCGACGAAACTGGGATGCTAGTACGAGTCGCTCGGCGTCGTCGAGCGCACCATTATTGTTGGCGTCCGCGGTTTCAAATGCTTTGTGCATGTGCTCAGGCAATTCAGACCTATCGAGGGCCCCGTCCCTGTTTTCGTCAAAGGTTAGAATGTCACTTGCGAACGCCGCGTCGGCCTGAGCAGGATCACCGTCTCGATCACCGCCGGCACCCGGTCGTCCTCCCCCCAGGGGTCCGCCAACCTCAGGTCCGCCAACAGCAGGTCCGCCGCCTGGTCGACCGGCACCGCCCAGACGTCCGCCTCGCTGGCTTTGGCCCGTTTGGGCTCGTCCCCTTTCTTGCCTGCCCTGCTGTCCCCTGGGTCCGGCTGGGCGTAGTTCTTCGGCGGTCAGTTTTCCATCACGGTTTTTGTCAAGCTTTCGCAGGGCGTTGGCAGCAGCGTCTATCTCCTCCGACGAAAGTTCGCCATCGCCATCGGTGTCAAAGACGCGCATGAGGGGCGGTACTGGTTGAGTTTCGGAGCCACCCATGTGCTGCCCGCGCCCGGCTGATCCACCGCTCTGAGGACCGCCTTGACGTCCGCCTGCTTGACCGAGACGGCCACCGGGGGGCTGGGCATTGACAGGAGAATCGCTCAACGACAAAGCGATCATGCAGAATACAGTGAGCAGAGGCAAACGCTTCATGATGGGTCCTGTGGAAGTTTCGGTGAGGAGGGTTCCTAGCCTTAAACCCTGCTACAGAAAAACATCTACAGGAAATTCAGAAAGATTCTATAAAATGAGGACGCTATCGAATCGGCAGCATGCGATCGCGGAAACACAGATTGAGGACGGCTATCGGCGTGGCGAAAGCAGTGATTACGTTTTCCGTGGCCGGCCTCCTTACGCGGACCACTGAACGAGCAGCACCCCCGTTCCCGCGAGAAGTCGCCTGCAGCGTCACCCCACCGCCCCTGCTGGCCCTGCGGCCTTCGTGGAATGCGTTGCCTGCAATCTAACTCACGGCGTCCTAAATAGACTTGTCAAGTTTTGTTCCAGCATCTCCGCGTTGAGGTATGTGTAGATTGCGGTCGCAATGAGTGTCAGTGCGACGCTCGCCATGATCACGGTGGTTCGCGTGCTGGCAGCCTTCTGCACGTTTGTTGACGATGAATCGCCTACAGCCGGCCCGTCGTTCTGGGGGGCTTCGGGTACTTGTTCCTGCAATTTTCGATTTGCCAATCGAGTGACATAAATCGTCACGACCACTGTCGCCAGCAGGCCCACCGCGAGCATCGCCCACTCGACTGGTGATCGATCACGATCGGTGCCCACCGCTGCCCCGGTCACATGCCCGATGTACACGTACAGAAAGGTACCGGGAAGCATCGCAATCCAACTGGTCACTGCGTAAGGCCAGAACCGTACAGGCGTCAAGCCGTACAGGTAGTTCTGGACATTGAAGGGGATTGCCGGTGATAAACGTAGTAAGCCGACAATTTTCCAGCCGCCTTCTTCGATGGCTCGATCAATCGCATCAAAGTGGCGATTGCCGCTCGCCATTGCTGCGACTTTGTCGCGGGCCACGTAGCGAGCGATCAGAAAGGTCAAGCAGGCGCCCAGTGTCGATCCAACCGATACGACTGCAGTTCCGACGCCCAGTCCGAATATCGCGCCGGCGACCAGTGTCAGGACCGTGCCTGGAACAAATAGCACGGTTGCGATGATGTACATCAGGGCCAGGACGAGCGGCCCCCAGAAACCCAGGTTGGCAATCCAGTCCTTGACCGCAGACATGGCTTGGTCAAACGGGAGTGAACGAAAAATTGTCAAGAGTGCCGCAAGGATGCACAGCATCGAAACCCCGCGAATGACCCACACAAGCTTGTTCGAATGAGCGCCGTCGCGTCCGCGTACTGACTGCTCCAGGACTTGTCGATCACGTTGGGACTTCGGGGGATCGGTCGTTGCCATGATGGATGCCTATGAATTGCGTTCGCTCGCAGTCGCGTAACCACGGTCCTGCTGGTATACCAAGTCGACGCAAGAATCAGAGTGTCCTTACAGAAATTTTCTACATACCTGCATTGGAAAGCCGCGAACCTGGCGCCACAGGGTTAAGTCTTCGGCCATCAGTATCGTGTGATGGTGTCGGGACTGATTCCTAACGCAGCGTATGTTTCGAGCTTTGTTCGTGTATGGCCGAGGCGGGCCGCGGTGTTGCGAGCGTGATGGTAACTGATTCGCGAGGCGACCTGTTCAAGCAAGGTGCGACGACTCTCGCAAGGAAGAGATCAACTGACAACGATCGCATCGCGAATTTAATGAATTGTCCACTCCGCATTTTTTTACCGCGCCTGGTTACAGGTTCCCGACAAGAACAAGTAGCTCAGCGACGTGATGATCCGGTGACGCTCATTGTCGTTGCACGCCAAGCGTTTTATCACCTTCTTTGATGTCTCTGGTTTCGTCGATAATCGCGACCGTGTTGGCGGTGATGTGCTCATATCGGACGATGTGAATCCGCTTCCTGCGAAGAACGTCTTCGTTCCATCGATGTTGAGCGAGAATTTCTTGCAGAGTTCGTGCCGGCTTGCAGGGCAATCGGTTCGACGCTTTTGGTATCCAGGTCCGACAGCTGTCCACGAGCGTGAGTCGTCAGATGAGCTCGAGTACCGCTCTGCCCAAAACAGTCGGCAAAGCGAGCAAGGTAAGTATCAAGCTGATCTTCGACTTGCTCCAACTCATCAATGTCCATGCCCAAACCTCCGTGCGGCAAACAAGGTCAAAAACCGCCATTTTCAGGCAAAGCACCGACGCGCTACAACCCCAGTTAACGCTGTAGCATTAGCTTCTTGCCGTCACTCACTCAAGCGTTTGGCCTAGTTGTCCCAATCTATCCCCCTTGCACGCATGTCTCAGTAATGCGACTTCATCGCATTTTCCGGCGCTGGGAGCGCGTTGGATCCGATCAGCAGTACCGAACCGCTGAGCAATTGCCCGACGTTCAAGCACACCATCACGACCGTGCAAGCCACGTCATATCGCAATAATCGTCACATATTTCGAAGGCGGCGTCGCTGCGCTCTTTGATGCGTTCTAAAAAAGTCGATTACCTCAACGCGAGATCGTTTAGGTAACGATGCACGCAGGTTACCGCTAGCGCTCCGTCACCAACGGCGAAGCCACATCGCTTGGTTGTTCCCGATCGAACGTCGCCGGCTGCTAGTATGCCCGGCACGGACGTCTCTAGGTCATATGGGGCGCGGTCCAAGGGCCAGCTCAGTTCAGCTCCATGTGACAAATCGTGAAGTGCAGATCCAGTGAGTATGAACCCATTGGAGTCTCGCTTAATCGTAGGCGGAAGCCATTTCGTGTTCGGGGTTGCGCCAATGAATATGAATAGGGCTGAACACGCGTGCAATGTAGTATCGCCGGTTCGTGAGTTTCGAATGTTGATTGCTTCGACGCAGCGATCTCCGTGAATCTGGACGACCTCACTTTTGGGAATCAATGCAATTTTCGGATGGTTCGTCACGCGCTGACTCAAGTACGACGACATGCCTTCCGACAGATCGGCACCTCGGTTCACCATCTTCACCTGCGCTGCGCTCTGTGCCAGGAACATCGCGGCCTGACCGGCTGAGTTGCCTCCGCCGATGACTACTGCCACGGAATTCTCACAAACACGCGATTCGACCGAAGTTGCGGCGTAGTAAACGCCCGCGCCCTCAAGACGTTGGCATCCGGGTAAATCCAGTTGTCGATAGCTTACTCCGGTCGCAACTAGAACGCAGCGTGCTCGCGCGACTTGGCCGGTACATAGCTTCAAGCGGTGCTCGCCGGATTCGTCTTGGTAGATTTCGTCGACAGTAATTGGGGCCGTAAATTGCGTACCGAATTTAAGTGCTTGCAAGTAAGCTCGATTCGCCAAGTCACCGCCGCTAATTCCGGACGGAAAGCCAATGAAGTTTTCAATCTTTGAACTGCTTCCCGCTTGTCCACCTGGTCCGACTCCGTCGACGACAAGTGTTTTCACTCCCTCCGAGGACGCGTAGACTGCCGCCGCCAATCCCGCTGGTCCGGCACCCACAATTACTAGATCAAAAAGCTGACTGTCGATGTCCCGTGAGATCCCGATGCAGCTTGCGATCTTCTCGATTGTTGGTTCGACTTCGGTGTGGCCATTGCAGTGAATAATCGGTAGTGGCTTGTCAAAGACACCGAGGATTCTCAACTGCTCGACGCCTTCCGCATTGTTTGCGTCAAAGAAAGTATGCGGGACATGATTCTTGTAGAGAAACTCACGCATCCGCATGGTCTCGTGCGTGTTCGGTTTTCCGATCAGACGGATGCCCATGAATCGAGTATGGGGCAAAAGTTCGCGTCGCGCCTGGAACGCATCGAGTAGCAGATCGCTAAAGCGTGGGCATTCGTTGAGCAGTTGTCGAAGGCGGACTGCGCACAATTGATAAGCCTCGACGGCACCGTTCGCGAATGCGGAGATGACCGCCGAGCGGCCAGTTAGCATGTCGACGTCTCCGGTGAACTGGCCTGCTCGGTGGGTTGTGATCGGGTTCTCGACGTCCCCAACCAGCTCCACGATCCGGACTTCGCCGGATTTGATGACGTAGAACGGGTAGTCTCGGGAACCTTGCGATATCATTTGTTCATTAGGCGAAAAGCAAACCAGTTCGCCAATCTCGGCTACCGATTGCATCTGCGGCGGGTCTAGCACCGGGAAAGCGATTTGCTTGCTGAAATTCATGGTAAAGTCCCGAGTTGGTCCCGTTAGCGATGGTTTACAGAAGATGATCCAGAAACCAGTCAATTGCCTATGAATCTAAGCGTGCTCAGTGGTCACGGACCAAGCCAAGTCGACGTGCTGTCCCCCGTCAACGCTTAGTGTTCTGAGCGGCGATCTAAACTCAGGAGGCAAACTCGATGGACCCACATGAGAACAACATTCTCTTTCAGCCGTTGCGGATTGGAATGCTCGAGCTACCAAACCGGATCTTGATGGCACCGTTGACGCGAGCGCGAGCCAGCGACCGTGTTCCGAACGAGATGATGGCGGACTACTACGCACAACGTGCGTCGGCTGGGTTGATTATCAGCGAGGCGACCGCGATCAGCTCGCAAGGGTTCGGATGGCAGGGTGCGGCCGGCATCTACACTTCGGAGCAAGTTAACGGCTGGAAGCGTGTGACTGATAGAGTGCATGCCAATGGCGGCCGCATTTTCTTGCAATTGTGGCACATGGGCCGCAAATCCCATTCTGATTTTCACCAGGGTGAGCTGTCGGTCGCACCCAGCCCAGTTGCTCCAATTGGTGAGGCTCACGCCCCTGCTGGTAAAAAGCAATACGAGGTGCCACGAGAGCTTACGATTGCGGACATCTGGGGCGTCATTGATGATTACGCTACGGCTACTCGTAGGGCGCACGCTGCTGGTTTTGATGGCGTCGAGATCCACGCTGCGAATGGTTATTTGATCGACCAGTTCCTTCGCAGTTCATCGAACCATCGAGAAGACGAATACGGTGGTTCGATCAAAAACCGAACTCGCTTTATGCGTGAAGTCGTCGAAGCGGTATGCGGCGCCTGGGCGTCTGATCGGACGGGTATCCGGTTGAGTCCAACGATGAATGAGGGTGGCATGAGTGATTCCGACCCAATCGCATTATTCTCGTACGCCGGACAGATTCTGAACGAATACGACTTGGCTTATGTGCATACCGCGGAAGCGATCAAGCCAGGTCGAATCTTCAATGCCGATGAGCCGCGGGTAACTCCCTACATTCGCAAAGCGTACCACGGGAAACTATTGACAAATGGTGGATTCGACAAGCAGTCTGCGGCCGCCGCGATCCGCAATGGCGAGGCCAATGCGATAGCGTTCGGCCAACTGTTCATTGCCAATCCAGACTTGCCAGAACGATTCCGCATCGGTTCGCGTTTAAACGCTCCCGATTCCAATACCTACTATTCGGCAGGTCCAGAAGGGTACGTCGACTATCCCATGATGCCATACGCTTCAAGCTCTCCATAGCCAGCGATGGTCGCTACAATACCTTGTTCATTCATTGCGATTTGGGTAAACGAGAACAAGTGATGGCCGATGAGTCGGTGATAGTTGACTTTCTTGAAGAGATCCTCAATTCGGACCGATCGCCGGAAGAGGTCTGCGTAGATCGACTTGATTTGTTGGGTGAGGTTCAAAGTCGCTTGCGCAAAGTACGCAAACTTGAGGCGCAAGTCGAACAGCTGTTTCCATCGACAGGATATAACTCGCACGTCAACCATCGGCGACGACATCGACAGAACCCGGAAACTCCCACCATCCCTGGATACGAAATTGAGTCCATACTGGGCCGTGGCGGTGTAGGCGTTGTCTACCGCGCCAAGCAAGTGAAGTTAAATCGGTTCGTGGCCGTCAAAATGCTGCTCGCTGGATCTTACGCCAGCCCAGCGGAACTGTTGCGATTCAGCAGAGAAGCCGAGGCAATTGCTGGATTGAAACACCCTCACATCGTTCAGATTCATGACGTTGGTGACGTCGATGGGCGTCCGTTCTATACAATGGAACTGGTCGAGGGCGGCAACCTAGCGGAAACGCTCGCGGGTATGCCCCAGCCGATTTGTGATGCGGCACAGATGGTGGTAGTTCTAGCACGGGCAGTCCAGTCCGCCCACGATGGCGGTGTCGTTCATCGAGATTTGAAGCCAGCGAACATTCTGCTGACATCGGACGGAACGCCTAAGATCAGCGACTTCGGATTAGCCCAATTTATCGATGCCGAATTGAGTCTGACCCAGACGGGTGCTCGAGTGGGAACGCCGAACTACATGGCGCCGGAACAAGTCGCTGGTTATGAAGTTGGACCGAGTGTCGATATCTACGCACTCGGCACGTTATTGTACGAAATGTTGACCGGACAATTGCCGTTTCGCGGTAAATCGATCTCCGAAACCGAGAGACGATTGGTCTCTGACGAGCCAGTGCCACCTTCGCATCTGAATACGAAGGTGCCGCGTGACTTAGAGACAATTTGTTCGAAGTGCCTGCAAAAAGAACCGCGAAAGCGATACACATCCGCGGGTGAATTGGCTGAAGATATCGCAAGGTTTCTTCGGCACGAAGCGATACACGCCCGGCCGGTCGGGCGTGTCGAACGAGTCGTGCGTTGGATTCGCCGCAATCAGATTTGGTTCGCTCTGATCGTCACCGCGTTGACTCTCAGTGTCTTCGTCGTTGCCGCAGCGATCGAAATTTCGGCGTTGGCGTCAGCGAGACGAATCGAAAAAGACCGCCTAACAGGAAGGCTCGAATCCGGTTTAGAACTGGTGGAACAAAACCGAATCGAAGCGGCGCATGCAATTCTGGATCAATTGGGAGATGGTGATTTCGACGATTTACGTCAGCGGATTGATCAAGCAGAAGCTGACATTGCTTTGGTCGAGCGACTCGACTCCATTCGACTCAGTCGCGTGACGAGTGGCGACTTGCAGTACTACAAGACGAAGGCCGGACAGGACTACGACGAAGCGTTTTCGAAAGCCGGGTTTATCCGAAAAGGTGATTCGTCTATCGCCGTCGCCAGCAGGGTCAAAGGCTCAATCATTCGACAAGCATTGATCGCGGCGATAGACGATTGGGCTTTCTGTGTTTCCAATTCGGATAAGCGAGATTGGTTACTTGACGTCGCACGCAGAGCCGATCCTGATCCGAGCGGATGGCGCGACCGCATACGTAATTCCGCGACCTGGGCGGACCTGCAAGCCATGACCGAAACGGCGCGAACAGTGCCCATTGCCGAACACTCTGCAGCATTGCTGCTAACGCTCGGAGAACGTCTGCACGTCAACGGCAATGATGCTACGGAGTTTTTAAAACGGGTTCAGCAAGAACACCCAGAAGACTTTTGGTGCAATCTTATTCTTGGCGATACATTGTTAATGCCAGCACCCGAACAAGCCGTTGGCTTTTACCGCGCAGCGTTGTCGAGTCGCCCGAACGCCGCGGTTGGCTACTCTGCCGTCGGCGATGCACTGAGAAATCAAAACCTTCCAAATCTGGCCATCGACTACTACGAAAAAGCACTCGCGGTCGATCCAAGGTACGCAAGAGCTCAGAACAATCTTGGCAACGCATTGAAACAGATCGGACATTCCACAGAAGCAATCGAATGCTATCGTAAGGCACTCGAGATTGATCCAAATTACAGTTGGGCCTACTTCGATTTGGGCAATGCTCTTAAAGAGAAGGGGATACTTGACGAGGCTCTCGAACACCTACGACGGGCCCGAGATGCGCAGCCGAACAATACGGCCTTTCAACAAGGCACTCGAAATTTACTGGTAATGACCGGGCATGGAAAAGAAGCTCTGCGCGATTGGAGTCGGACTTTGGAGTCTGGAAATCAAGAGTACGGTGTTTGGAACGGCTACGCTGAGCTTTGTCTCTTTATGGGAGAAGATCAAGAATACGATCGCGCATGTGATCAGTTGCTCGATCGATTCGGTTCAACCTCAGATGCGGGAACAGCTGAGGGCATTGCACGAACCTGCTCGTTACGTCCAACGACTAACGAACGGCGACGACAAGCCGCTGATTTGGCCGACCGCGCCGTGGGCTACGAAGCCGCCAAGTCATTCTGGTACTACCGATACTATCTCTTTGCAAAAGGTCTCACCGAGTTCCGGCAAGGTCATTTCGATCGCGCGATCTCAATCATGGAAGGCGAGGCATCGCGGGCGATGGGACCGTGTCCCCGTCTGATTATCGCGATGGCGCAGCTCCAAAACGGAGAGGTCGCAGACTCTCGTCAGACATTGGCTTTAGCGACGGCCAGCTATGATTGGAGCGTGGAACACGCCGACAGCCGCGACCCGTGGATTTTCCACATTTTACGCCGAGAGGCGGAGACAATGATCCTGCCGAACTTATCCGAATTCCTGGAAGGCTCTCATGTCCCACAGGACAACCACGAATGCTTATCGTTGCTCGGTATTTGTCAATTCCAAAATCGGTATGCAGCCTGCACGCGTCTCTACACGAAGGCATTCGCGACGGATCCTGAGTTACAAAAGTCGCTCGGTTACTCCGCCGCTCGCGCGATTGTGATCGCCGCCAGCGGTCGCGCCGCCGATAGTACAGATTTCAGCCAAGATGGTGCAACTCCGTGGCAATCGCAAGCAATCGCGTGGCTTCGTTCTCAGCTTGAACACATTGCTAACAATCCCGATAACCGCGTTCCGGAAGCGAGAGCCTATTTCTTGCAGCAATTGTCAGCTTGGAAAACGGATCCTAGTCTGAACGAACTACGTGATCAAAGCGAATTACAAAAACTTCCCGAGGATGTACGAAAGAACTGCTTATCACTGTGGGAGGAAGTGGACGCGGAGATACGTCATCTGCGAGAGATCAAAGAAGAATGAATCGGAGGGAGACTCGGTGGGGAAGAATCAATCCGCAGCGAGGTGTTGCCTTTTCGTGGCGATGGTTCGTTTCATTAAAAATACCAACGGAACCAAGCTGATTCCTATCACTGCCGCGAACCAAAACACGTCGAAATACGCGAGCGATAAGGCTTGCTGTTGACGCAGAGTGTCGAGTGCTTGCAACGCCAGCTTTTCTGATGCCGCGTGGTCACCATTGAAATGATAGAAAAACACGGTTGACTGTTCCGAGAACGAATTCATGTAAGGATTCAAAACGTCAATGAACTCATTCTGTCGTTGGAGATGAAATTGGTCACGCCGCTCGCGGATGGTTTGAGACATCGACACCCCTACGCTACCACCTTCATTTCTCAGCAAGCTCGCGAGCGCGATTGCAGAACCTCGTAGGTGTTGGGGAACGTACATATATGCCGCGACATTGATGGGGGCGAAAATCAAACCCAATCCCGCCGTCAGCACCATCCTGGGCCAGATAACGTGCGATGGACTAACGCTTAGGTTCAAATGTGACATCCAGTAATTTGACGCCGCCAGAACCACCAGTCCCATCGCGATCAAGTAGCGGGCGTCGACACCTTTTCTTAAGCAGACACTAACGATCAATAGCATCGTGATCGACGAAATTCCACCAGGCGAAAGGACTAGGCCCGCTTGATAGGCGTCGTAGCCAAACAGTGTTTGTAACATCGACGGCAATGCAATGCTGGCGGCGTAGAGAACGCAAAACGAACTGAACAGAACTGCAACAGACACCGCCAAATTGCGGTTGGCGAGCACGCGAAGATCCACCAGCGGATTCTTGGAGCGAAGCGCACGAACGATGAAGAACGCCAATGCTAGAGCGAACGCCCCTACTAGCGATTGGACTCGCCAAAATGGATCACTCAACCAGTCCCACTCTTGACCTTTACTCAGAACTACTTCCCAACACGAGACGAGCAATGTCAACAAGCTAAACCCAATATAGTCAAAGTTGAGGGGCCTGGATCGCAATCGCTCCTTCTCTTCAGTCAAATACTGGGGATCTCGCACCAGAATATAGCTTGTAGCAAACGCGAACAGCCCAATTGGCAAATTGATGTAGAAGATCCATCGCCAATCGTAGTTGACGACCAGCCATCCACCGAGTGTCGGTCCAACGATTGGACCAATCAACGCAGCGATACCGAACACCGACATTGCGGTTCCCTGTTTATCCTGAGGAAAGCTGTCGATTAGAATCGCTTGGCTCGAAGGTTGCAAACCGCCTCCGGCGAGCCCTTGAATCACTCGAAATAAAATGATCTGCGGCAGACTTGTTGCGATTCCGCACAGTCCCGACGCGATCGTAAAGACTACGATCGACATCAAGAAATAGTTTCGCCTGCCCAGCCGAGTCGTTAGCCATCCGCTAATAGTCAGCACAATCGCGTTGGCCGCCAAATAGCTGGTGATGACCCATTCGCTGTCAGTTTCGGCTGATGATAATCCGCCAGCAATGTACCTCAGTGCTACGTTCGCGATCGTCGTATCCAAGACTTCCATGAACGTCGGTACCACGACGGCTATCGCGATCAACCACGGATTGATCGCAGATTGCGGTTTCCCCAACGGAAGCGCGAACGTATCACTCATGTTGATCGCCTGCTTTCATCTCTACGGGCGAACTTGGAGCCAAAGCGTGATTCAAATTTCCTTTGGGAAGCGGCGAGTTGGGGCGAAGGTACTCTCCAGCGTTGCCACCTGTTGCGGGTTCCTTGTAAAAGACACGAGGTGTCACCGAGAGGCCGACGAAAAGCGGCTTTTCAGTTGGGTTGTAGTTCGTGAGCTCAATTCGCACCGGCAGCCGTTGAACAATTTTCACAAAATTGCCCGTCGCGTTCTGTGGCGGCAGTAGTGCAAGCGTTTGACCAGTACCCATCGTGAAACCGGTGATACGGCCTTGAAACGGAACCTCGGTTCCATACATATCCACTCCGCATTCAACGCGTTGGCCGATTCGCAAATGCGTGAGCTGCGTTTCTTTGAAGTTTGCGTCGATCCAGATTTCAGACAGCGATCGAACGGCCATCAAACTCTCGCCCACTTGGACGTTGTTACCTGGGTTCACGTTTCGTCGCGTCACCACGCCATCGATTTCGCTGACGATGTCGCAGTACAGAAGGTCCAGTTCTGCTTGTTCGAGATCACGTTGAGCTTGAAGGACCTTCGCTTCGGCCTGTTTTATCAGTGGCGCGTTGGGAATGATCTTTGCGAAGATTCGGTCGAGGTTGCCCTGCGGATCTTGTTTAAGAAAATCCTCCACAACTTGCTTCGGTGTGGAAACCCACGACGTCGTGAAGTAACCCAGTTCGGCATTACTTTCGATCAGCTTCGCAAGGGAAGCCCGGACGCTTGAGTAAGTTTGGTCGAGGTCGTTTGGCACTTCGGTTAGGTCGTGTTCCTTGGACGGCTTTGCATTGAGTCCCAGGCTCACCCGATTCGCGTAGATGAGTTGCAAGGCTTCGTCGACATTGGCTTCATCCGCTTTGACGGTTTGGCGAGTGATGTCCAGTTCCTGTTGGCTGATTGCTCCTGAGGGGGCGAGTTCTTCGGCGCGGCGTAGGTTGCTGCGAGCTAAGTCGAGTGCTGCTTGCTGACTGGCGTACGTTGCAACGCTGGATCGCAGATTCGCGATCTTCTCATCAACCTTCTGAATCGTATTCTCTAAAACGAAGCGATTGGCTCGCGCCTGAGCCGCCAGTCCGTGTGCGTTTGCACTCGCCGCAACCAAGTCCGCTTGAGCCGACACGAGAGCCGCATGCTTTTGACCGACAGCGATTTGATACGGCGTCGGATCCAACCGAACCAGCACGTCACCTTTCGATACGCGATCGTTGTCGTCAACAAGAACATCCTCCACCTGCCCCGACACGCGAGGTGCCAAAAATGTCACATGACTATTGACGTATGCATCATCGGTCGAAACCGTATTCATCGAAAGCACGATTGCCGGCCAAACCTCAATGACGACAGCTACCGCACAAACAGTGATCACCAATCTGGCAACTGGCTTCTTCCATTCGCGGGTCCGAACGCGTGATTCGAACTGTGCCGATGTGGCTTCGGTGGGCTGGATCTTAGGTATCGGAGCGGATTCTTGAGTCTCTTGACTTTTTGTAGCCCCTGCGTTCATGACATCAGCCGATGTCGCTTTAGTTCGACACCGTCCCTCGAAGTAGAAACAGGCAACGATTCGGCAACAGAAAACACTGTCGCCTGATTGCCTTACACTTCTAAGCGAATCGAATGGACAAATCGTTGGCGAAACTCAAGAGCTTTAGGAAGCCGAGTTATCGTGACGCGGCTCAAGTATCGCACTCGCCCGCCGATGGCTGATCAAATTGCAGCTCTGAGAGCGATTGCGTCAACAAAAGCAAACTTCGATTCAGACGACGTTGAATCGTCTTTGTCGAAACGCCAGTGACTTCGGCAGCTTCGGCTTGCGTCATTCCTTGGATTCGAACCAAACTGAACACTTCGCGTTCTTCGTCAGGCAGGCCGTCGATAGCGTCCAAAATCTTTCGAGCATTTTGGCTCAGTTCCGAGCCGCTACTCTCCGGCGCAACGGCAAGCGACTCCAGCAGCGCAACATCCGGAGTCTGCTTATCCAGACGTCGGGCAAGATCGTTCAATTCCCAACGCATGTGTTGATTGGCAAGCGCAAAAAACTGCCGCACGCTTCCAGGTCGAGTCTTCTGCAACGCTTTGAGCAGTCGCTCCACAACCGAACTGAGCAGTTCTTCAGCTTGCAAGTTGAGAGGCGAATGCGTCAAACGCGGATAACTTTGATACAGCACCGTCAAGCACAACAGATGCAGCCGACCAACGGCACGACTAAGCAAAGCGCGAACGATCTCGTCAGCCGGCGCTTCCTCGCCAAGTTCGGCAAGACGGACCACATACTGTTCGACCGCCGCCGTCGTATCTTCCCCATCAATTGGACCCATGGTCGTCTCCAGGAACACCAACATTCTGAAACGAATTCAATGCCGCCAGCGCGTATGAAGTTTACCGCACATCCAGCCGATCTGTCGATGCGTTTCACGCGGTTGGCCGGACCAAGGTGCGCAGCAACTCTGGTCGCGCATTTTACGAAAAACTCGGGTTATTGTTGGATGATTGAAGGTCCACGCCTATCAGCTCGCTACGCTAAATCAAACAGCATGATTTCAGCCGAGCTAGTCGCGGAGAGTTGAACCTGCACTTCATTCTCGACTGCGGCATAGTTTCCGGCCGCCATCGGATTATTGTTGCAAGCCACGGTACCACGAAGCACCTGGAGCCAAGCGTAACGGCCGGCGGGAATCTTGATTTCCCTGTTTCGCCTTGACCAAGCCTCAACAAATAGAGCAGTTCATCAGCGTGAATCCATGGCCACTCTTCCCGGCCATTCGGGAATGTGACTACCCGAACCTCATTCATCACACGAAGTGATCGAAAGTTCATGTACTCGCAATCCATGCACTCGCAATCACAGTACGATGCATGGGGAAGCGTATAGTAGAACCTGAACCAACCTTGATCGGCAGCGTTTTATCTATAAGATTTTCTAATGATGGGCGTCTCTTGAGCTAACTCTAGTTGGGTTTCCCAGCACTGGCATGACGGCTAGACCAAGGAGCGTTAGCGTTCCGGTTCCGGCGTCTGGTTGGCAATCAGCCTGATCGCGCAAAGCAGCCAATTGCGTTTCAAGTTCTAACGCCCGCGAGTGGAGTTTTTCAATCCCCGGGGTAATTTGACGTTCAGAGAATCGTTTGTGGATGTACTGTTGGCAGTTAACGTCCCACGTCTCTAAATGAAATCGAATCGCACTTTCAACTTTGCCTGTATAGTTCCCGTCACGCAGCGGATTCATCAATTCCTGGCCATCTTCGCTCACCTCCGCTGTGCCCCGAAGCTTCCCACGTTAGCTATTCGCGCAGTCCACCAAAAAGTTGAACCCCTTCGGGTTGTCGGAAAGATTTCCGAGCGTGATGTACTGGCGATTGTCAGCAGAATCAGCAAACCCGAGCGTCCGTTCGTCAATTACTTTTGAGAGCCCAATCGAGCCACCTCGGTATCGAATGTACGGCTGGCCGTTGGCTTTTGCAGCGCCGAGATAGAACATATCAGTACTTGTTTACCCGTCCGTGATGAGCAGCGGCAGGGTTAGCGGGGTTGTTGCGGTCAGTTGACGGCGGATGAAGTCGAAAGGCTCGGCCAGTCGTTGCTTGCACGTTAATATCACACTCATGATCCGCGATTGGGCCGGCGCTCCGACCTCGATTCGGTTGCCGCCCCATACTTTTCGATTCACCACCGCTGCACGGAACGCCTGTTCGCCACGCCAGTTCGTTGCATCGGCAGCGGCGTGACGCAGGAACGCGAACAGATCATCGAGATGCTTTCCAAGAACTTGGCGAAGCGTTCATTGGCAACGCGCGTCTTCGGGTGACGCACACATCCATGACCCACCAATTCTGATCGGTTTACCCCAAATCCACCAACACCAATTTTTGGCTGGGTAAACAGGTACGGTAAATGTTCAATATTTTGGCCGATGTCGTGTCGCGATGTTAATTTGAGCATGTCGTCAATTCTAACGGTGGTTTTCTGCCGAACGGTTGTTCGCGACGTTATCGCTGGTTGCTCAAATCGATCCGCCGCGTCGTTTTGATGTTGTTGAGGAAAACGTCGTCGTGGGAGGCGACTAAGAGAGCACCGTCGTAGGCGTTGAGTCCTTGTTCGATGGCTTCGATGGAATCGATGTCGAGGTGGTTCGTGGGTTCGTCGAGGATCAACATCGATGGTGGCTTGGGGGCTCCTAGCACACATGCTAGTCCGGCTCGAAGTATCTGGCCGCCGCTGAGCGTGCCCACCGTTTGAAGGACAGCATCTGACTTGAATAGAAAACTGGCCAGCGTGCGACGACATAGGTTTTCATCTGATGTCGGGTTGCGCCGTTTGAAGTTGTCGAGGATGGAAAGACTGGGGTCTAGGAAGTTTACTCGCTGGTCCAAGACCGCCAAGTTGTCAGAAACGGAGACGGTTCCATGCAGAGGAGTCACCTGACCTTCAAGCAACCGAATGACGGTCGTCTTGCCGGAGCCGTTGGGGCCAACGAGTGCGACTCGCTCAGGACCGAACAGCGAAAAAGAGAGATCATGAATGATTGGCCTGTCAGAATCATAGCCAGCAGAAACGGCATCGAACTTTGCGACGATGCGGCTGTTTGAGAGCCCGGTAGGTTGGACATTGATCGAGAGTTCATCCACGATTTCAACGCGTGCGAGGGCCCGCTCCACAGTCTCTTCTGCTCGAGCCTTTTGTTGCATGGAGCGTCTTACGCTGTTGCCTTTGCTCGATTCGGCGCTGTTTTTCCGTGCCCCCAGCAGTATGCGTGGGATGTCACCTCGGGATTGAGTTTTGGACCCGGAGGCATCTCGACGCTGCTTTCTCTCTAACGCCGTTTGGGCATCTCGTTTGACCTTGACCGCGTGTCGTTTCGCGTGTGCCAAATCGTGTTGTGCGGCTTCCAGCTCGATCGCTTTTTCCTGGCGATACTGACTCCAGTTGCCTCCGTAGCGAAAAACGCCGATTGACGTCAGTTCGACGATCGCGTCCATCTGTTCCAACAGCTCTCTATCGTGGCTGGAAACAATCGCACCTGCTTTCCAGTTGGAGATCAGACTGATCACCGCCTCCCGTCCGGCGCGATCCAGATTGTTCGTCGGCTCATCAAGTAGTAGAAAATCGGGAGCTTGGTACAGCACGACCGCGATGCATGCCCGGGTCCACTGACCTCCGGATAGCTCGCGCAGTCGTGTCTCGGGGCGGACCTGCAGCCCAACTCGCCCAAGCGCCGCCGCAATCCCGCCTTCAAGCGTCCAGTCGGCATCCGCGAGCTCCTCTATCGTTGCTTGCCCCACTTCGGCTCGACGCAAGATTTCTATCGCTTTGCTGGCGCCGAAAAGATCGGCTACGGTTTCGTCTGGTCCGATTTGCACTTGCTGTTGCAGCACGCCCAGCTTTCCCGCAACTACAACGCGGCCTGTGGCAGACTGCAGCTCACCGCTAATGAGCTTGAGTAACGTCGACTTGCCGACGCCGTTTCTTCCGACGATTCCAATTCGCTCGCGAACTACATTGAGATCAAAGTTCTGAAACAGTTTGTGACCATCCGGTGTAGACCAACTGATTTGCGTCAATGTTATTTGCGACATTGCTTCGACTCTTGAATAACTGTTAATGGCACGATACAGTGCTTTTATAGCATGCCCGTCAGGAATGCAACGGCACCGTGCTATTTTTCAGTGTCAGGAAAATGAAGCAGCATGTCATGGTAAAACGTAAATCACTTGGTCGGCCAACGAAGGACGAAGCGGCGGCGATTGACGTTCGCGTCCTTGATGCGGCTCGCCTACTTTTTAGCCAAAAAGGGATCGCCAACAGTTCGATCGACGAGCTTGCCGGGACACTCGGTGTTTCCAAGCACACGATCTACCGCCGCTATGCCAGCAAGGCACAATTGCTCAACGCGGTCGTCGAGCGAGATATCAACGCGTTTCGTAACGAGTTGAGTTCGGCAGGTGCGAAAACGACCGACAAACTTGAATCGCTACACGAAGTGGCACTTCGGTACTTCAAGTTCGGTTCATCACGCGACTACTCCGCGTTCTATCTTTTGGTCAGCGCCGAGGCTGTCGTTTCGCCTGACCTACGTGAACGCTTAGCTGAATGGACGAAGTCCGCACTGCAACCGTTGCTGAATGCGGTTTCGTTGGCGCAGTCCGCGGGACATCTGCGATCCGGCAGCGTCACATCGATTTGCGAAATACTCATCGACCTGTTGGAGGGTGCGAACAACAGAGTCCGGATGCGCGATGCGACACCGATCAGCAGCCACGCGGCACGTAAGCTGTTTGACGATCGCTGGGACGTTTTTGTGAAGGCAATGGCGAGTGAATGAGGTTCGATGGTTATGTCACAACGATGGCTACTTACGGGCAGTTCCAGAGGCATCGGTCGCGCACTCGCCGAGAGCGTGCTCAGTGCGGGACATCGTCTCGTCGCCACGGCGCGTCAGGCTTCGCAACTTGCTGATTTTTTAGAGCAGTTTGACGACCAGGTACGTACGGTAGATCTGGATGTGACCGACCCGGTTGCCGCCGAGAGAGCAATTCGAGTCGCCGTCGATGAATTTGGAGGTCTCGATGTACTTGTGAATTGTGCCGGCTACGGTAACGTGAATTCGATCGAAGACACCGATCTTGACGAGTTTCGTCGGCAGATTGAAACGAACCTGTTTGGAACCATCATCGTCACGAAGGCGGCCATTCCAATCATGCGTCAGCAGGGATCGGGCCACATCATTCAGTTTTCCTCGGTGGGCGGTCGCATCGGCGCTCCTGGGCGGGCGCCCTATTCCGCAGCGAAATGGGGCGTGGAAGGATTCTCCGAAGTGCTTGCGATCGAGATGTCGCTCGTCGGAGTCAACGTCACCATCATCGAACCAGGTGGATTTCGGACAGACTTCGCAGGCTCCTCAACTTCGTTGAGTACAGGTCGGCCTGAGTACGACGCCGTCGTGGGTGCTGCTGTGCGGATGCAGCGGGCGTACGACGGTCGGCAGCCGGGCGATCCGTTTCGCGCGGCACAAGTAATACTGAAGGTTGCCGCAATGGATCAGCCACCGCTGCGTATACCGCTGGGCAATGATGCTGTGAACGCACTGGAGCAAGCCGATCTCGCAAGATTAGAAGAGCTTCGGCGCTGGCGTGAACTGAGCGTTTCGACGGACTACCCGGAAGAATGACTGCGTTGAACGTGTAGAAAATGGACAGTCACTTTAACAACAGATCGTATGAAAACAATGTTTTTCATTGTGTTATTATTCGCCATGCTTGGCGGTGTCGTCACGGGATTGGACATCACCTTTTAACCAACGCGACTATGTCTTCACTCGTTACGCACGCTAGCTGGCGACGTTGAAATGTCATCTATTTTCCAGCTGATGAATATTTCTTCGTGTTAAAACTCGCCAATCAGCGCCAAGCACCAGCGCGTGGCCACGTCTCGCTCCTTGGCAAACTAGAGGGGTTAAATCGTCAATGCTGCTACGTCCGCTGGAACAGCGAGAGGTTGTCACTCAACCAGCCTGAGACGGACCGGGCCTTCTTGCCCGTGACGTCCAGGATTGTGTTGGTCGTTTCCGCAAGGACCGAGTCCTTGAAGAGCCGGTCAAGCCCGAGCCGGAGATCGGCGGCCATGTCGCTAGCTCCCGATTCAATGAGGAGTTTCCGGTGCTCAGCTCGATCGCGGTGACGATATTCGACCATCTGGCCAAGCAGCCGTGATAGCTCCAGTGCGACTTCCGGCATACTGACCGCGTTTGGTCCGGTCAGATGATAGGCGCGCTGGGATCCCGTCGAATTGTCATCGAGAAGCGCGATGCGTGCGACGTCCGCGACATCGCGCGTGTCGACGAGGTTGACCCGGCCTTCACCGGCTGCGCCGCCCCAGGTGCCATCTATGACGGTTGCGCCTGCTCGCGCAAGGCCGTTGACGAATGGGCCCGAGCGCAACACGGCGTAGCCGATATCCTGCTTCGCCAAGTGCGCCTCGATCTCTATATGCCAGTTGAAAGGATGAAGCCTAGTGGGCGGCCCCATGGCGGACAGCTTTACGATGTGGGAAATGCCCGCGGCAACCACGGCGTCGATGATCGCGATCTCGTTAGCGACCTGACGATCCGAGGTGCCGTGCGCGAGGAAGAGCCGATCGGTGCCCTGCAGTGCATCCATGAGGGTCCGCGGCACCTCGAAATCTATCTTTGCGACATCGACACTCGTCGGAATGCGGCCATTCCCCGGATCGCGGGTGAGGGCCACGACGTCGATCCGGTCCCCGGAAAGGGTTTGGACAAGCGCCGCGCCGACCTGGCCGGTCGCTCCAGCGATTGCGACGCGCGGACGACGTACTGTTTGCGTGTAATTGGGCATCTCTGCGGCCACGTGGATTTCTAGTGTGAAGGAACCTCGAAGTCGACCAAGTTCACGCAGCGGGTGTTTTCGCGTCGATGACGTTTTCTGCAAAGCTTCGATAGGCTTCTCCCATCTGCTTTGCCATCGAACCAGGGAAAGCGAGGAATTGCTCCTCGAGCAACGATTCCCAAGTTGAATCGGAGACCAGAGATGGCGGTTCCGCGATGTCAGCCATTGACGAGTTGCTCGTCATGTCGGTTGCGATTGGTCCAGGATGGACGCTGACGACCCGAGTGCCTTGGCTCGCGAGCACTTCTCGCAACGATTGGGTGATTGAGTAACTCGCTGCCTTCGACGCCGCATAAGTCGCGCCTTCAGAAAACGCCTTGATGGAACCGACGCTGTTCAATTGAACGAATGCGCCACCTCCGTTGGCCTTCAAGACCGGAGCGAATGCTTGAGCCATGTGTATCAAGCCGAAGACGTTGACTTTCATCTCATGCTCAAGTGACCTCGCCGCGTGCTCGCTTAGGGGACTCGCAAGCTCCAGCACCCCAGCGTTGTTCACGACCATATCGACATCGGTTGCTGTTTTCGCGACCGCTTTAATCGACTCCTTGCTTTCCAGGTCCAATTGGACGGGAACGACAAGATCGCCAAACTCTTCGACCAACGAATCGGCCGAATCGAGTTTACGCACCGCCGCGTAAACTTTCTTCGCACCACGCTGAATTGCGCCTTCGACGATTGCTCGCCCGATGCCGCGATTTGCTCCCGTAACCAAAACGGTTTTGCCTGTTACTTCGTAGCTCATTTTTCACCTACTTACTAATGGTGTGACGAAAGGTTCAGTTCAACTCATGTTAAGTACATCGATTCGAGCCAAAACTCGAACTTTAAGTGTGTGCAAACTGTTGATTTGATTTGGAGCTTTGTTTTGCAGAACTAAAAAGTGTTCCGAGACCTTCGGCCATCGTCGGATGCGCAATGATGGCGTCACGGAAGACGGTAAAGGGTAGCTGTGCTTGCATCGCTAACTGCACAGCAAACATCACTTCTCCAGCTGCTGGGCCGACCATGGTAAAGCCGACAATTTTGTCGTCAGCATCGATCAACGCTTTCATGAAACCATGAGTCTCGCCAAGCGTTCGGGTTCGCAGTACAGCCTTCATCGGCAATCGCACCGTTTGCACCACCATGCCCTGTTGAGCAGCTTCCCTTTCGCTCAGACCGATATGTGCAACTTGCGGATCGGTGAACAGGCAGGAAGGCATCAGCCTATCTTCAGTGCTGCGATTGCCGCCCGCCAAGTTATCTCGAATAACGCGAAAGTCATCGAATGACGCATGAGTGAACTGCGGGCTTCCGGCACACTCGCCGATCGCCCAAACATTCTCTGCAGACGTTTCTAAGCGATCATTGACGCGAATATAGTTTTGAGCATTGACTTCAACTCCGGCAGTCTGAAGACCAATGTTCGCAGTATTCGGCGTTCGTCCGTAAGCGTTCGGCAGAACTATTTGCGGGCTAGTTTCCGGCGGCGTGCTCGGCGTTCTTTGGTCTTGGCGGCTCGGGCCAGGGATTCAGCCTCGCGATAGCTGCGGACTTTCTCTGGATGAGCCATC